>JAKBWB010000016.1 GCA_021843755.1 Pseudomonadota bacterium | reverse complement strand
GCACCCCGCCTCGCGGGTCGCCGAACTCACCCCTCGGCTCTGGAAGCAGCACTTCGCGGGCAACCCGCTGAGCTCAGCTTTGCATACCCTCGCCGCGTAGGCCAGACGCCGCGGAATTACCGCTTACGTTTTGTGGGACTTTTCTCCAACGCCTTCTCGGACGCTGCAATCAGGTTCGCGAGCTCCGACGCCGAGTAATGCGTCGTAATCCGCGTGCTTTTGTGACCTAGCAAGTCCTGCCGATCCTCGAACGACACTCCCACGGCCCGAAGCCTCCGTCCGTAAGTGTGCTTCAGGTCATGCACGCGCAGGTTCCTGAACCCCTCCGGCGCCGGCTCACCCGTCAGGCCGCCCATTCCGCCCGCATTGGCAACGGCAGCGGCGAGGGATACCGGGCAGGCGCCCGCCATCGGCGCTTGCAGGATCGGAACGCTCAATCCGAAGCGCTCACAGAATTCTTCGGCTCGCTTGTGGGCTGTTCGAGTCATGGCCTAGCTCACCTGCATTAGAGGACGGCCAGCGCGGCGCAGATGACGAGTGCCGCCGCGGCCGACTGCTCATCGGCTCGCTCGAAACCACGGCTGCCGCGCGGCTCGCGCCCCTGCTCGGGGCGTACACCAGGGACTTTCCGGAGGTCGAGCTGAGTCTGAAGACCGGGACGACGTATGAGCTGATCGAGGCGGTGCGGGAAGGCAGCCTCGACGGCGCCTTTGTCTGCGGACCGGTCGCGGACGCCTCCCTCGATGAGCGCGCAATGTTTCGCGAGGAGCTGGCGCTGATAGCGCCCCCAGGGGTCGACTCCGTCCAGGCGCTCATCGCCCGCGGCGACGTGAGGATACTGGTTCTACGAGCCGGCTGTTCCTATCGACAGCGCCTGGAAGCGCTGTTGGCGCGGCTCGGTGTTCCGCAGCCGCGGATGCTGGAGTTCGGTACGTTGGAGGCAATCTCTGCCTGTGTGAGCGCCGGACTCGGCATCACGATGTTGCCCCGTGGACTCATGGAGAGGACCCGGTCGGCAGGCGGCGTCTCGATCCTGAAGCCGCCTGCCGGCGAGGCGATGGTGGATACCGTGTTTCTGCGTCGTCGCGACTCGTTCGCGACGAGTGCGCTGCGGGAGTTCCTGGCACGCGCGACGCAGACATTCGCAACGGGTTTGACGAATCGCCGGTCTCAACCGCGCATGCGAAACGCATCATAGCGGAAAGCGCGTCTCACACACGGCATGTCGATCCGCTCGACCTCCTTCTGGGCTCGGGCGCTTTGGGCTTGACGCACATCGCTAGATGCGAGAGAATGTGAGCGTAAAAGCATATTACTGTATTTATGAGAACCACGTTCGACCTGCCGGATGATCTCATGAAGCGCGCCAAGATCGCGGCGGTCAGGCGCGGCTCGACGCTGCGGGATCTCGTGGCCGAGGCCCTGCGGAAACTGCTGGCGGATCAGAGTCCGCCGCAGCGCAGGCGCATGGATCACGCTCCCATCAAGCTCCCGCTAGGGCATACGATTCCAGTTCGGTCGAATTCCGAAATCGCCCAACTATTCGAGCAGGAAGACATGGCGCACGTGAATGACGTGTATCGCGGACGCTAACGTCCTATTCCCGCTGCTGGTCGAGGGGCATGCGGCGCACGAGGTGTCCAAGGAATGGTGGCAAGACCAGCCGGACGGAAGCGTCGGCACCTGCCTGCTCACCCGCCTCGCGGTGCTGCGGCTGTTGAGCAACCGAGTGGCCATGAACGGCAATCCGGTCAAGCCCAAGGAAGCTCTCGCGGCGTGGCAGCAGCTTGCGGACGATCCGCGCTCGGTCCACATCGAGTCCGAGCCGCCCACTCACGAGCATCGCTTCGACGTGCTGGTCACAGGGCGCGAACCTACCCCCAATCTCTGGACGGACGCGTGGCTCGCGTCTCTGGCGTTGTCGCTGGATTACGAAATGACGACGTTTGATCGCGGTTTCAAGTCATTTCGCGGTCTGCGGGTGATACTACTGACACTGCCCGATCGGTGAAGTGGGCCCTACGGCAGTCGCTATCTGGAGAAAATGGCGATCATCGCGTGATAGGCCATCAGTAGCAGGATGGCGCCAACCGCGAATGCCATCATCAGCCAGAACGGGAAGTGGGGCAGATCGCCGGAAAACTTGAGCACCAGCGCCACCATCTACCCAAAGCAGCGATCACGCAGATGGCGGCGACTGCCGACTCGATGCCTCGGCCGAAGCTGACTGAACCGAAATCAGCTCCTGTAAGCCATTAATTGACACACGTAAGCTATCAGTGTACATTCTCTCGGTGCTGAAGAGTTTCAGGAACAAGGCGCTTGCCGAGCTCTGGTCGAGCGGATCAAGCCGAAAAATCGACGGTAGTCTGCGCGAACGCATCTTGCGCAGGCTCGACAGATTGGACAGCGCAACATCGGTGAAGCAGATGGACGTGCCGGGCTTTGATTTCCACCCCCTGCATGGCAAGCCCCAGCGGTACTCCGTGCACGTCAATGGACCCTGGTGCCTCACCTTCGAGTTTGAAGGCGGGGATGCGCTGCGGGTGGACGTGGAGCAATACCACTAGCTGGAGAACCCTTATGACCGAGATCATCGCAAAACGGAATCCGAAGCGCTGTCCTACCCATCCGGGTGCGTTGCTGCGCGAAGACATCCTGCCGGCGCTGAAGCTGCCCAAGACTGCGATCGCGGATGCGCTTGGTATTTCCCGCCAGCACCTGTATGACATCCTGCGCGAGCGCAAGCCGGTCTCTGCCGAGGTCGCGGTCCGCCTCGGCGCGGCGTTCGGGGATGGCCCCGACGTGTGGCTGCGCATGCAGGCCGCCTACGACGCGTGGCACGCGTCGCGAAAAGTCGACGTCAGCAAAGTCCCGCGCCTCGCGGCGTAGCCATCGATTCGTAACTTCGAGCTCGGCGAGAACGACCGCGAGCGCCGCGGATGTGACTCCCGAGCAGCGCTTCGCCTCGCTGGTCACAAGGCGCAAGCCCATACTCCATCAATGATCTGCGGTGCGTCCCGGGAGTAATCCCCATGGAGCGCATGCAGTCATGAGAGGAATTCAGTAATGTGTGCCGCCGGCAGGGGTACCGACCACGCGGCAGCTATCGTTTACGGTGGCGCAACGCGTCGACGATCAGTGCAAAGGCGGGCGATGACTGCCGGCGGCTCGGATAGTAGAGATGGAATCCCGGCCAGGGCGGGGACCACTCCTCGAGCACCCAAGTCAGCTGACCCTTCGACAGATAGGGTCGCGCGAGATCCTCCGGTATGTAGGCGAGGCCGTACCCATCGAGCGCCGCGTCGCGAACCTGGAAGATGCTGTTGAAGGTGAGTTGTCCGTCGACGCGGACTTTGAGCTCCCGGCCGCCGCGCTCGAAGTCCCAGGCCCACAACCCGCCGTGGGTCGGGAAGCGCAGATTGATGCACGAGTGGGTCACGAGGTCCTGCGGCGTCTTGGGCCGGCCGTGTTTCGCGAAATAGGACTTCGTCCCGACCACCGCGAAGCGAATGTCGGGGCCGATGCGGACCGACACCATGTCCTTGGCCAACTGCTCACCCAGGCGCACCCCGGCATCGAAGCGCTGAGCGGTAATGTCGATGAGTCCGGCCTCGATGTTGATCTCGACTTTCACCTCCGGATATTTCGACAGAACCTTGGCAAGCTTCGGCCAAAGGATCGTCATCGCGGGATGATCGCCGGCCGTGATGCGAATGGTGCCGGCGGGCTTGCGCCGAAGCTCATTCAGCGCCGCAAGCTCTGCCTCGACCTCCTCAAAGCGCGGCCCCACGGTGCGCAGGAGCCGCTCACCCGCTTCGGTCGGTGATACGCTGCGTGTCGTGCGCGTCAGCAGTCGAATGCCGAGCCGCTCCTCGAGCCCCCGCATCGAGTGACTCAAAGCGGAGGGTGAGACGCCGAGTTGGGCTGCGGCTTTGGTGAAGCTTCTGCTGCGGGCCACCGCCAGGAAGGCCTGCAGGTCGTTGAAACTCTCGCGTGGCATTCGTGAGATTTTCTCATAACCTCATGCGGATTCCACCCCCTAATCCTTTTGCGGCCGAGGCCGTAGATTGGCGGCCGGGAATGATACTGAGGAACACACCCATGCGCGCGACCGTCATGCATGCCGCCGGCGACGTCAGGATCGAGAAGGTACCGGATCCAACCATCATAGAGTCCACCAACGCTCTGGTCAGAGTGACCCGCGCCTGCATCTGCGGTAGCGACCTGTGGCCATATCGATCCATGGCGCGATCCGATCGCGGCCAGCCGATGGGACACGAGGCCATCGGTGTGATCGAAGCGGTGGGTGCCGACGTGCGCAACGTGAAGCGCGGCGATGTGGTCGTCATGCCGTTCGCCTCGTCCGACGGCACCTGCATCTTTTGCCACGAAGGCTTGCCGACGGCCTGCGTTCACCTTGGATTCTTCGGCAACCAGGGGAACGACGGCGCGCAGGCGGAGGCGATCCGCATCCCCTATGCCGACGGGACACTCTACCCCCTATCCGTTGGGCAGGACGATGCCCTGATGCCCTCCCTTCTCACGCTGGCGGATGTCATGGGGACGGGTCATCACGCGGCCGTGGTGGCCAAGGTCGGCCCCGGTAAGGATGTCGCCATCGTCGGTGATGGCGCGGTAGGACTCCGCGGCGTAATTGCGGCAAAGCGCTTGGGCGCGGCGCGCAACGTCCTCCTCGGCCGCCACTCTGACCGCATTGCCCTCGCGCGCGAGTTCGGCGCCACCGACATCGTGAGCGAGCGCGGACCCGAGGCCATCGAACGCGTCCGCCAGCTCACGGGCGGCCAGGGCGTCCACGCGGTGCTGGAATGCGTAGGTCTCACTCAGGCCATGGAGACGGCGATCGCGATCACCCGCGCCGGTGGCGCGATCGGCGGTGTAGGAGCGCCGCAGGAAGCGGCGATGCCCGGCTCTCAGGCGGGCTTCTACCACAACGTCACGGTGGGTGGCGGTCCGGCTCCGGTGCGCGCCTACATCCCGGATCTCCTGCCGGACATTTTGGAAGGCCGCATCCAGCCGGGGCGAGTCTTCGACCGCATTGTGGACCTCGACGGGGTACCCGGCGGCTACCGAGACATGAACGATCGCAAGGCACTCAAGGTGATGGTCCGGCCATGAGGATCATTCTTTGCCAATAGGAGCACTACCTATGCAGAAGCGCAGTTTGGGACCCAGCATGCAGGTGTCCGCCATGGGATACGGCTGCATGGGGCTGACCGGTATGTACGGAACTCCGCCCGACCGGCAGAAGGGAATCGAGATCATCCGTGCGGCGATCGAGATGGGCGTGACGCTTTTCGACAGCGCCGAAGCGTACGGGCCGTTTACGAACGAGGAACTCGTCGGTGAGGCGCTCGCGCCGTTTCGAGACGAGGTGACCATCGCGACGAAGTTCGGGTGGGGCATCCACCCCGATGGATCCCGATATGGCCTGGACAGCCGCCCGCAGCACATCCGTGAAGTGGTAAATGCGATGCTCGAGCGGCTGCGCACGGATCGGATCAATCTGCTCTACCAGCATCGTGTCGATCCGAATGTGCCCATCGAGGACGTGGCGGACACCGTCAAGGAGTTGATCGCAGCCGGGAAGGTCGAGCACTTCGGTCTCTCCGAAGCCTCGGCGCAGACGATCCGGCGCGCGCACGCCGTCCAGCCGATCGCTGCAGTTCAGAGTGAGTACTCGCTTTGGACCCGGGACGTCGAAGAAAACGGCGTGCTCGCCACATGCGAGGAGTTGGGCATCGGCTTCGTGCCATTCAGCCCGCTCGGTGCCGGATTTCTCTCCGGGAAGATCGATGCCACTACGCCGATCGACCCGAAGGACTTCCGCTACCACTCCCCCCGCTTCTCGCCGCAAGCGCGCGCTGCGAATTTCGCTCTCGTCGAGCTCTTGAAGCACGTTGCCGAGCGTAAGAATGCGACCGCCCCGCAAATTGCGCTTGCGTGGCTGCTCGCGCAGAAGCCTTGGATCGTCCCCATTCCAGGCACGACCAGACGCGAGCGACTGACCGAGAACCTCGGCGCCGTGGATATCGAGCTCACGCCCGATGACTTGCGCGAGATCGATGCCGCCGCCTCGAAGATCGAGGTCCAGGGCGCGCGGCTGCCGGAAGCGGTGCTGCAGTATTCGAACCGCTAACGCGGACAACCACCGCCAGCGAAATCAAAACACAGTCAACCGAGGCCGGGACTCGCAGCCTGGACGAGCCGCAGCGCTTCAACATCAAATTGAGGAGTGAACATCATGCAAAAACGTGAACTCGGCCGCAGCGGCCTCGAAGTCTCCGCCATCGGGCTGGGCTGCATGGGCATCAGCTTCAGCTATACCACGTCTCTGTCCAAGAATGAGGGCGTCGCCCTGATTCGCGCCGCGGTGGAGCGGGGCGTGACCTTCTTCGATACCGCCGAAGTCTATGGTCCCTTCGTGAACGAGGAGGTCGTCGGCGAGGCGCTGCGGCCGTTACGCGAGCGGGTCGTCATCGCCAGCAAGTTCGGCTTCGACATTGATCCTGGCACCGGTCTGAACCGGGGCGTCAGCAGCCGGCCCGATCACATCCGCCGTGCGGTCGAGGGGTCGCTGAAGCGCCTCGGCATCGAGACGATCAATCTGCTCTACCAGCACCGCGTCGATCCGAACGTGCCGATCGAAGACGTCGCCGGCACGGTCAAGGAGCTGATCGCCGAGGGCAAGGTCAATCACTTCGGCATGTCGGAGCCAGGGGTTCAGACCCTCCGCCGCGCTCATGCCGTGCAGCCGGTCGCCGCATTGCAGAACGAATATTCGCTGTGGTGGCGCGCGCCGGAGACGAACGGCATCCTCGAGGCTTGCGACGAGCTTGGGATCGGCTTCGTTCCCTATAGTCCGCTCGGGAAGGGGTTCCTGACCGGCGCGATGAGCAAGGACACGAAGCTGCCGGAGAACGATTTCCGCAGCTCGGTGCCGCGGTTTTCTCCGGAAGCGATGGAGAAGAACCAGGCGTTTGTGAACCTGTTGAGGCGTGTCGCGGAGGCGAAGGGCGCGAGCCCCGCCCAGATCGCACTTGCTTGGCTGTTGGCTCAGCGGCCATACATCGTGCCGATCCCGGGGACGACCAAACTCCATCGGCTCGAGGAAAATGTCGGCGCTGCCAATGTCGAGCTGACCTCGGACGATCTGAGCGAGATCAATGAGGCCGCCTCGAACATCGAGGCGGAGGGTGAACGCTACGCGCCGCAGCAGCTGGCCATGGTAGGCCGCGAAGCGCCGCCAGCCGGGAGGGCTCGCCGGTGAACCCGACCTACGATTTCGCCGGACAGGTGGCGCTAGTCACCGGTGCGGCCATGGGGATGGGGCTGGCAACAGCCCGCACCTTCGCACAGAGTGGCGCTGCCGTGGTGCTGGCCGACATCGACGGGGCGCTCGCGGCAGGGGAAGCGAAACGGATCGTCGCCGAAGGCGGCAAGGCGATCGGCGTCGCCTGCGATGTCGCCGACGAGGCTCAGGTCGCTGCCATGATCGATCGCACGATCGCCGAATTCGGCCGGCTAGACATGGCGTTCAACAATGCCGGCATCCAGGTACCGTCGTCCGATGCGGCCCACGAGCTGCTAGAGAATTTCGAGCGAGTCACCGCCGTCAACCAGCGCGGCGTCTGGGCCTGCATGAAGCACGAGCTCCGGGTGATGCGCGGCCGAGGATCAGGCGCGATCGTCAACTGCTCCTCGCTCGGCGGGCTCGTCGGCTTACCGGAGCGCACGTCCTATCACGGGACCAAACACGCGGTACTCGGCATGACCAAGAACGCCGCCGTCGAGTATGCGTATTCCGGCGATCGTGACCGGCTGTTTCGGCCGAACGTGACCGGCAATTCCGCCGGGTCTGCGCTGGGTGGGTTTCTTGCTCCGATCGGTCACGTTCCGTCAACGCCTGGCGCTCTGTGTGCCGCTCTTTGCCGCCCCGTTTCACGGAGAAGCCGTAGGGGAGTCTGACCGCCCGCAGGGCGGGCAGGAGCACCTGCGCGGGCGTGTCGATGGGGCCGTGACCTCGCCATCACCTTGGCCCTTCCCGGCTTTCTTGCTGGCGCGCTCGCGCATTGACTCCTTGCCGTGCAGATGGATCTTGTGCGAGCAGTGGATGAGGCGGTCATCGCGGAATTCGAGCAGGTAGTTGTGTTCGCGCGGTCCGATGGGACTGATCGCAAAATCGTCGATGATGACGAGATTAATTTTGGCGATGGCGGCGAGGCGTTTTCGGAAGGCGCCGTCGGCGTGGCAGAGACTGAGTTCCTCGAAGAAGCGCGGGGCGCGCGCGTACCAGGCGGAGAGCCGGGCGCGACAGGCCTGGTGCGCCAGCACACAGGCGAGGTAGGGCTTGCCCGCGCCGCAGGCGCCGTGGATCAGCAAGTTCTGGCTCTGGCAGATCCACTCGCAGGAGGCGAGGCTGGCGAGCTGTGCGCGGTCCAGGCCGGCGCGTCCGCGGTAGTCGATGTCTTCGATCACGGCACCGCGCTCCTTGGGCTGACAGGGCTTCCACAGCCGTCCCATGCGGCTGTTTTCCCGGTGGATCACCTCGCGCTCGAGCAGCAGCGCGATGCGCTCCTCGAAGGCGAACTGCTGGGCGGCAGGGCGGGTCATCTGCTCACTCAGGGCGAGGGCCATCCCGTTGAGCTTCAGGCGGTTCAGTGCATCGAGGGTGGGTTGGATGAGCATGGGTCATCGTGTGGTTCCGGCAGGTTAGAGACGAGTTGTCGCTCAAGTGCGATGTCGGCGGGGCAGCGCACAGGAGGAACGGGCAGTTTCGCCGAAACATCGCCGCAACTGTCGGCATCCGGCTCCAAGGACTCGGCCTTGTGCAGGTTCGCTACCCGGTCAACCTCGGCGTGCGGAGATGGGTTGCGAGCCCTGGAGACCTGGATCACCCTGCGGTGAAACATCGCGCCGCCGCACCCAGCCTCGCAATGGGACGAGCTATCACGATGAGTAGGGCGTGAGCACCCGCACCCTGACCGCCGATCCGCTCGCGCTGCTCCGATTCGACACGCTCATGGCCGGCCGGCGCAGGCAAGTGGAGCCCTACGGGAGCCCACCGAACGCAGGGCGACAGTGGCTGGAGACCGACGAGGTCGTAGGTATGATTGCTACCTCGGCAAGCTCCGTAATCGTGACGGGGCGGGCTTGAACACCGCGGAGACCTCGTTCAGCGTCGGTTACTCATTCTCATGAGAGAGTGAGCGTGCGGGGTTCAGGGAAGGGCCCCGCCTGTTCCCCATCGTACGGAGTCAGCACTATGAACCGAACCCTGATTCCCGCGACGCCGCTCTGGGTCAGCGTCGCTCGGCCATGGCATCCGCCCCTGCCCTCGGGCGCGGCTTTCGCGGCTGCGATGCTGCATCGTGCGCTGCGCACTCCCCGGAACTTGAGTCGCGCAGCGAAACCCCGAACGGCCAGTCTGCAGGCACACTGACCTCTGGAGAGGCGCTGACCGGGGATCAGGGCCGCGGCCTGGTGGACATCATTGCCCGCTACACGCAGACCTTTCTCCTGCTGCAACGCTATGACACGGGGCTGCTGGTCGAGCCTGAGGGTATGCCCGGCGGGAAACTGCCGAAGGTGATCGAGGCCCGCCGAGCCATCGGCGAGCTCAAAGCGGATCTGATGGCGCGCGGCGAGGCGACCGACCAGTTCGGGCACGAGCGGGACGATGAACTCGCCGCCCTACTCGGCAATCTGGACCAGACCGTGTTCGGCGCACCAGCTTATCCGACCGTTGAGTCGCTCACGCACGCTTCCTGTCGGCTGCTGCACGGATCAGTGACCAGTGGGCCACAATCATGCGCAGATCGTTGTAATCGAAGTGGCCGCCCGTGCCCCTGCGGATCGCCGTCAGGCTCACGTCCTCGTGCGCCTCCAGGAACGTCATGACCGCGCTGATCATGTCGGCTGGAAGCACCTCATGGACCCCGATCTCGCCGCTTGCGATCAAGCGAGCGAGATGGCTCTTGATCGTGCCAACGGAGAGACTGCGGAGCGCGGCGATCTCCGCGGGCGTCTTGCGCTCGCAATGCAGGCGAAGCGTTTTCCGGATACTCGTCCCCCTTTCCGTTCGTCCCCGACTTACGGTGCTGATCGGGAGGGTCTGCGCGCTGCGCTCTGTTCCGTGCCGCCTATGGAGGGGAGTGCCGATGTAGAGTCTCCGGTCGAGGAGTTCCGCGCCGTACAATGCCTCGATCTTGCGCCAGCAGGCTTGCTCGAGGGGCTCCGCGTGAGCGAGGTAGCGCTTGAGCTTCTTCTTGCCGCGGAGCGAGCCGATGTGTTCGCGCACCGGCGCGAGGATCTCCAGGGCGAGCCGCTCGGTGAAGTATTCGATGGCCTTTCCGCACCGCTCCGCGAGCACGGGGAGTGCGTTCGCCACACCGCCGGCTTCTTCGCTCAGGCGGCGCAGCTGGCGTCGGAATTTCTCCGCCGTTTCCTCGATCTCCGCCACCCGCTGCGCAATGCGGTCCTGCAACGTGACCGTCGCCTCTTTGTCCGGGAGGCTCGCGGTGGCGGTGATTCGCTGCCGCCATTCGCTCAGGTGAGCCGACAGTCCCGAGAAGGAGAACAGCTTCCGCAGCAGATGAGCCGCGTACTCGGCCTTCTCCGTCTCGAGCACGCGCCGCAGCTCGTCGGCGGCGTGATGCGAAGCGCTGAACGCATCGATCCGCGGATCCTCGCGCAGGGCGGTGGGGGTGATGAGCGAGCGCAGCACCATCCCCTCGAGCGAGCGGCAACGGCTGAGTGCCACGTACACCTGCCCGGCGGCGAATGAGCGGCCGGCATCCACGATCACCTTGTCCAGCGTCAGTCCCTGGCTCTTGTGGATGGTGATGGCCCAGGCGAGTCGCAGCGGGTACTGGCTGAAGGTGCCGAGGACCTTTCTCTCGATCTTGCCCGTATCCTCGTCGAGCCTGTAGCCGATGTTCTCCCAGATTTCCGGATGCAGCGTGTAGTCCGCTCCGGAGTCGCGGAACGCGACTGTGATCTCGGTCCCTCGGATCCGCCTCACGGTGGCGAGCTTGCCGTTGTAGTAGGCGCCTGCCTCGGTGTCGTTGCGGATGAACATGACCTGTGCGCCGACTTTGATCTCGAGCGCTCGATCGCACGGATAGAGCGCCTCCGGGAACTCACCAGCGATCTCGGCCGCAAAGACGTGCGCTTTGTCGGGGAGCGCAGAGAGTTCCGATGCGTTGACGCTGTCGGCCTGGTGGTTGTGGGTGGTCAGCAGGACATAGCCGGGCTCCTGCGGCGTGAAGTGCGGATCGTACCGCTCCCGAAGCAGCCGCTCATCGTCCAGATCGAGCCGGCGATGCCGGATGTGCTCGAGGAGCGAGAGAAAGCGCGCATCGCGCTGACGATAGACCGTCTGCAGCTCGATGCGCGCCGCATTCAGCTTCGGCCACACGAGAGCGTCGAAGAAGTAGGGACTGCGGTAGTAGTGCCTCAGGACAGCCCATTGTGCCTCCCTTGCCACCGGCGGTAGCTGATGGATGTCGCCGATGAAGACTACCTGCACATCGCCGAACGGTTGCGGGACTCCTCTCACCTTGCGCAACGTGAAGTCGATCGCGTCGAGGATATCGCAGCGCACCATGCTGATCTCGTCGATGATGAGCAGGTCGAGCTCGCGAAGCACTCGCACCTTCTCCGCACGCAGGCGCAGATTCTCAGTCAGCAGGCGGCGATTCGTGGCGATGCCGGGATCCACGGGATCATCGGACGGCACGAAGCAGGTGAGTGGCAGGCCGAACATGGAATGCAGGGTGACGCCGCCGGCGTTGACGGCCGCGACGCCGGTGGGCGCCACCACCACGATGTTCTTCTGCGCGCTCTGCGCGAGCTTGCGCAACAAGGTCGTCTTGCCCGTGCCGGCCCGCCCGGTCACGAAGCAATGCTTGCGGGTGTGCAGGGCGAACTGCTCGGCCAGCTCGAATTCGGGGTTACTCATGGGGATTCCGTGATCGGGGGCGCTGGGGAGGGCACCGCGATCGTCATCCCCGATTGCTGCGGGCGCCCCGCCCGTGGGGGATTTTACCGCCCTTCTGCCATCAGACCGGCCAAGTGGGTACCATGAGCGCTCCTGCGGACTGTAAGAGGCGCGCTTCGCAATGGCGGATAACCTGGATTCGCGTGTACGCCGCCGGCGGCGCTCCCACCGGGCCCTGGAAGGTCCCAAGCTCTCGCATCTGCGTCGCCCGAGCGGCATGGCGGTCGACGAATGGCAGCGGGGTCTGCGGCGCCAGTTCGGCCGCGTGCAGGCGTTCAAGTGGAAGAACCTCGGCGCCGAGCCGATCTTTTCCGAGTTCGCGGTGGAGAATCCCCAGAGCGGCAGCCGCTACCGGGTGGCCATCCGCGGCCTCCGGCCCGGGGAGAACTTCTGCTCCTGTCCGGACTTCTCCACGAACGATCTCGGAACCTGCAAGCACATCGAGTTCATTCTCGGCCGACTCGAGCGCAAGCGGGGTGGTCGGCGGTCGCTCGCACAGGGGTTCAAGCCGCGCTACAGCGAGGTCTACCTGCAGTATGGCGCGGGGCGGCACGTGCGGTTTCGCGCGGGCCTGGATTGTCCGCCGCCGCTGGCGCGGCGCGCGGCGCGTCTTTTCCGTGGTCCTCCCGCCGGAGTGCTGCCTGCAGCGCAGGTGAGCGCTCTCCAGAGCTTCCTCGCGCAGGCCCAGCGTTGTGAGCACGAGGTGCGCTGCTACGAGGATGTGCTCGGCTTCGTCGCGCAGATCCGCGACGCCGAGGAGCGGCGAAAGATCATCGACAGCGCTTATCCCGAGGGTGGCGCGAGTCCCGCGCTGCGCAAGCTGCTGAAGGCCGAGCTTTATCCCTATCAGGCCGACGGTGCGCTGTTCGCCGTCCGTGCAGGGCGCTGCTTGATCGGCGACGAGATGGGTCTCGGCAAGACCATTCAGGCGATCGCAGCGGCGGAGCTTTTCGCGCGGCATTTCGGCGCCGAGCGGGTGCTCGTCGTCTGTCCGACCTCGCTCAAGCACCAGTGGCAGCGCGAGATCGACCGCTTCACTGGCCGGCCGAGCCAGGTGATCAGCGGTCTGCGCGCTGCGCGGGAGGCGCAATACACACAGCAGTTCTTTTGCAAGATCACCAACTACGATGTCCTGTCGAAGGATCTCGATCTCATCGGACGCTGGTCGCCGGATGTGCTCATCGTCGATGAAGCTCAGCGCGTCAAGAATTGGAACACGGTCGCCGCGCGCGCCTTGAAGCGCATCGAAACGCCCTACGCCATCGTGCTCACCGGTACGCCGCTCGAGAATCGGCTCGAAGAGCTCGTTTCCATCGTGCAGTTCGTGGATCGCTATCGCCTGGGTCCCACCTGGCGGCTGCGTCACGAGCACCAGAGCGTGGATGAGGCGGGCCGCGTCATCGGCTACCGAGGACTCGATCGCATTGGCAAGACATTGGAGCCCGTCCTGCTGCGCCGTCGCAAGGCCGAGGTGCTCTCGCAGCTGCCGCCACGGATGGACAAGACCCTTTTTGTGGCGATGACCGAAGAGCAGATGCGTCACCATGAGGAGAATGCGGAAATTGTCGATCGCATCGTGAGCCGCTGGCGCAAGACCGGATTTCTCTCGGACGCCGACCAGCGTCGCCTCACCTGCGCGCTGCAGAACATGAGGATGTCCTGCAACAGTACGTATCTGCTCGACAAGCGTACCGATTACGGCGCGAAGGCCGACGAGCTCGTCACGATTCTCGAGGAACTCTTCGAGCGTCCCGAGGCCAAGGCCGTGATTTTCAGCTCCTGGATTGCCACCCACGAGCTCATCATCCGCCGACTGAAGAGAAAGCGCTGGGGGCACGTGCTCTTCCACGGCAGTGTGCCGGGCACGCAGCGGGGTGCTCTGGTCGACCGCTTCCGCGAGGATCCGGGCTGCCGGGTGTTCCTCTCGACGGATGCCGGCGGCGTGGGCCTGAATCTCCAGGATGCCGCTTCCACGATCATCAACATGGATCTGCCGTGGAATCCCGCCGTGCTCGAGCAGCGCATCGGCCGGGTGCACCGCTTGGGGCAGGCGCACGGTGTCAATGTCGTCAACTTCGTGGCCGAGGGGACGATCGAGCAGCGGATGCTGTCGCTGCTTGCCTTCAAGAAATCGCTCTTTGCCGGAGTATTGGACGGCGGCGACAGCGAAGTCTTCCTTGGCGGGACGCGGCTTTCGAAGTTCATGGAAAGCGTGGAGGCTGTTGCCCGGACCGCCGATGCCGAAACTCCGCCGGCACCGGTACCCGAGGCGAACTCCGGGCGGCGTAGGACCCAATCCGGCAGCACCGCGGAATCCGGCGCTGACGCTGCCGTCTCGAGATTCTCCAATACGCCGGTTCCGGCAGCCGAGCGACAACTCGCCGCGGCAACTCGGGACACGGGGGCTCCCGCCGGGTCATCGACCCCGGAACCCCAGACCGGGACGTCAGGGCCAGGAGGACCGTCGGAGCCGGCGCAGAACCCGTGGGCGCCGCTGCTCCAAGCCGGCCTTGAGCTCGCTAAAGTACTGTCGGCGGCCTCGAATGGGAGCACCGCCGCGGCGCCGGCGTCGAACGCAATGCCATCATGGGTCGAGAAAGATGCGCGGACAGGGCGCGAGTACCTGAGGCTTCCCCTGCCGGACCCGGGAGCGGTGCAAGCACTCGCGACGGCTCTCTCGAAGCTCATGGAAAGCATTGCGAGATGAATTGGGGTGTAAGGCCGCTGGTGAGAGTCCACCGGCCTACTCACACAGGCATCGGACCCTCGCCGCTTCGCCGCGGCTACCGCAGCCCGTACGAGAGGCGTAGGGCGATCCGTTGGAGCACATCGACCAGCATGTCGTCGTTGAGGGCGCGGTGAAATTGCGGTTCCTTGGGCAACGCTCCCTTCGCGCGCTCGTTGAGCACGATAGCGGGTGCGTGTCCGTTCATCGATGAGCCGTATTGGAAGCCTTGAACATCTGGATAGGCTTCGTAGAACTGTCGTGCCCAGGCGCGTGCACGGGAGCGCGGCCCGGAATGAATTGCCGTGGAAGCGCCCATCCTTGTGGCGAAAGCGCCGCGCAGGTCAAGTAAGGTGACCGGCGCGCGCAGGGCAAAGACGGTGAGGGCAGGCGCGTTGCGGATCCGGTCAATCCGACGGGTCGCCTGGAAGACTTCCGCCGCGCAGGTGTCCACTTCGGGCGCGCAGTACAGCACGGCTCGGTCTTGCTCCGTCGGCTCATCGCTTGAGTTTGGTAGATGATGGTCCCAGCGCGCCGCGGTGGGTCCGACGTGACGGCATCGGTTCCAGTGGGAAGGATACGGACCGGCGGAGAAGTAGATGCGCGCCAAGGGCGTGCCGGCGGGCAGATCGAGGGTCTCGGCCGCAATCCGGCGGAGCGCCTCGATTCCGGGAGGCTCCCGGAACTTGCTCACCAGAGTCAGGCACGCGTCAGGTCACGGGCGAGCCTCGCCACGGTCTCGATCGCCCGGCCCGAAAGCAGCCATTCGCGAGGGCTCAGAGGAGACGCATCGCTGTCGGACTGCAGTTCCGGATCGGGCAGCAGGAACCAGTCGACCACATCCAATGGGAAAAGATCCGACGGGAGCGCTTTCAGGACTTTGGCGAGACCCGGAATGACGAGACGGCGTTCGAACTGGAAACGCGGCAGGCGCCAGCTTCCCTCGTATTCCAGGCCAAAGAGGGACCGCTCCCGCAGCCTCTGGCGCACTCGGCTCACGTCCACACGCAAGAGCTTGGCGGCCTCAGCTGCCGACAGGCTCTCCTCGAGCAACGCCATGTAGTGAGCTTGGCTGCGTATGAGTGGATCGTTATCGGCGCCGACGACCATATGGTCCTTGAAGGCGCCGACGCTCCGCAAGGCGTCAAGCTCGGCAGTCGCAAGCTCCGCGGCGTGGTGGCGTTCTACCAGCCCCTCGCCAGCCGGCGCTTGGATGTGCGGCTTCTATCGACCCGATGTCCGGCAGCTCGCCTTGTCGCGGCTCTGCGGCTCAGCGTGTTCCTACGTGCATAGGAATTCAATCGCGAGCGCCATGATCATCAGCCTAAATTCCTACGATCCCAGGATTTTTATGGACAGAGGATCGGCTGCTCTCTATATTCCTACGATCTTAGGAACCTAATCATGCGCATCCCTATTCGGTCCCCCGCTGACCTA
Organism: Pseudomonadota bacterium; assembly: GCA_021843755.1. GTDB lineage: Bacteria > Pseudomonadota > Gammaproteobacteria > Steroidobacterales > Steroidobacteraceae > 13-2-20CM-66-19. Next base: position 35,540 of record JAKBWB010000016.1, on the reverse strand, counting down.
GGCCTCGCCATCCGCGCCGTACGGCGAAGCAGTCATGTCCGAATCGACGATCTGGCTGCGACCGCGGGCGTGAGCAAGCAATTCACCTCCGATGTCGAGCATGGCAAACCCACCATGCAATTCGGCCTCGTCCTGAAGCTACTCGCCGAGCTCGGCGTGCCACTCGAAGTCGATATCCCAGGGGAAGCGGCGCGCGCTCTTGCCGCCTTGCGCTCAGCAGCATCCAGCACCCCGCCGCCCCCGAAGCAGCGGACCTAACCGTCATGCGCACACTCGTCGGATACCTGAACGATAGACGCATAGGTACCCTCCACGAAGGCAACGATCTCTGGGGCTTCCAGTACGACCCTGCATGGGCGGCCGCACCGGACAGTTTCGACCTCTCGCCAGCCTTGCCGCGCTCTACCCTCTTGCATCAGGACGGGGGCACCGAACGCCCCGTCCAATGGTATTTCGACAATCTCCTGCCTGAAGAGCAGATGCGCGAAGCGCTCAGCAAGGAAGCCCGGATCGACGGTGATGATGCCTTCGCGCTGCTCGAGTATCTGGGAGCCGAATCGGCCGGCTCTCTGGTCCTCCTCCCGCCCGACAAGGACGTCAACGAACCCGGTGGCCTGAGGCCACTCTCCGACGAGGAGATCGCCCGACGTATTCGCAACCTGCCCCGCGCGACCCTCGGCAGCGGCGCCCCCAAACGCATGTCGCTGGCTGGAGCGCAGAACAAACTCCTGGTCGTCTACCGCGATGGCGCACTCTTTGAACCCATCGGTAGCGAACCCTCGACACACATTCTGAAGCCCAACCACGTCAGCCACGACTATCCCGCATCCGTTGTCAACGAATACGTCGTGATGAGCCTGGCTCGCGACATCGGACTGTCAGTTCCGCCCGTGTTCCGACGCTACACGCCCGAGCCGATTTACCTCATCGAGCGCTTCGATCGCCGGATCGATCCTGAGGGTCGCACTGACTGCCGCCACATCATCGATGCGTGTCAGTTGCTCAACAAGTCCCGCGCTTTCAAATACCAGGCCGCGAGCCTGGCCGCGCTTGCGCAGATCGTCGAGTACTGCCGCAATCGCGCCAGCACCAGACTAGGGTTGTATCGATGGCTCGTGTTCAACGTGCTCGTGGCCAACGGCGACAACCACCTGAAGAATCTGTCCTTCCTCGTGAGCGCCGAGGGCATAGAGTTCGCCCCCGCCTATGATCTGTTGAGCACCGGGTCATATCACACCCGCGCCTTCGGGAACCAGCGTGCGGACTGGCCCGCTACCCACTTGGCCATCCCCTTGCCGGGCGCGACGATCTTCGCTCAAGTGAACCGCAATTCCGTTGTGAGCGCCGGTGAAGCCCTGGGCCTGCCCCGGCGGGTCGGCGAGCGTGAGCTCGATCGGCTTTCACGAAAGTTGCCCGACGCGCTGAGCGCTCTGGTGCGGCGCGTCGAGGCCGAAAATGCCGGTTGTCCCGAGCCGGCTCGGGTGTTCCTGGGTGGCGAAGCGAGGCTCCTATCGACTGTGCAGCACCTGATCGTGCCCGACATGCTCCAGCGCGTGAAGACATGAGGGGAGCTGCCCGCCGTCACGATCAGCATGGCCCGCTTGCCCTTGAGGGTACCCTCCCCGTACCGGTCACCCCATTTGCGGGCCGAGTGCTCGCCGACTCCATAGCCGAAGCCGTACGCGTAGACCCGCTCCACCCATCCTTTCGAGATCAGGTGCTTGCGGCGGTGTGAGCTCTGGCTCGATAAAACTCGGTGCTCGCGCAGGTGCGCCGCGCTGCCCCGGGCCGCGTAGGACCCAATCCGGCGGCACCGCGGAATCCGGCGCTGACGCTGGCGTCTCGAGATTCTCCAGTACGCCGGCTCCGGCAGCCGAGCCGCAACTCGCCGCGGCGCCTCGGGACACGGGGGCTCCGGCGGGGACATCGGCCCCGGTACCCGTGGCCGAGGAACCGGCTGCGGTGGAGCCCGAGGCAACCCCGGAGCCGGCATCGAGCGCAATGTCATCATGGATCGAGCAAGATGCGTGGAGCGGCCGCCAGTACCTCAGGCTTCCCCTGCCGGACCCGGGAGCGGTGCAAGCGCTTGCGACTGCTCTCTCGAGGCTCATCGCTTGAGGTCGAACCGGCCGATAGAGGACGCGCCGAAGCTGCTCGGTGACGTCGTTGTCCCGCTGGTCGGCCGCCCGATGCACCCAGGGAATCTGCTGAAGTTCGAGGGCACGGGCTGGCGGCCGAAGGACGCCACCGAGAGGCTTGCCAAGCGGGTCGCCGGCACGTAATCATCCCATCATCCGGCCGCTAGTGGGGGATTTTGACCTGGCCACGGGGAGGAGAATTTGATGTGGCCGCCTGGGTATGTTTGCACATGACCCGTAGATCCATCACCATTCGCGACCGCATCGCTGATCGCAGCGTGCGCGCAAGAGTTCCGCGTTTCAGCGCCGGGAGTTCCCCGATCTCGGCGTTTGCGATGTCATCGGCCGCGAACTTCGCACGCCGGCGGCTTGCTGTTTCCACACATTGATCAACGAAGCGCTCGGGCGCACCGAAAGAAGCACCCTGATGGCTTGCCTTCATGTTCGTGAGACCATCGCCGCGAAGAACGCGGCCTCGCTGCGCCGGTGGTCGGCGCGACTGCGTGCGGCTCGACGCGTTTGCTGACATGTGGTCAGCCCGCAGACGGTAATCTCGATGACCTCCCCGAACATCGCGGGCACCGCCGATTGCCCCCCGTCCGTGACCTACTCCGTATTCGCACACCTCAACGCCGACAAGGTCGCCCAGTACCGCGCGGTTCTGGGCGTATTCACGACCGCGCGTGAGCGGTTCGTCATCGCCCTGCGGCCAGTCGATGTCTTGACAGCGCTCGAGGAGCGAGCCCGCGCGATGTCTGCGCAAGACCTGGGGCCGCAGGCTGAGGCGATCCCGCAGCCGCCTGATCCCGAGGGCGTTCCTGCGTTACTCGAGCAGCTCGTCGCCTGGGGCAATCTCGTCGCGACCCGCGATACGGCCGATGTCGCCACAGTCGAGGAGTTCTATCGGCCGCGCTACCTCTATCAGCTGACGGTCGAAGGGGAAGCCGCCGAGCAGGCGCTGTGCGCCTTTCACGAGCACTTGCTCAAGCCCGGCGAGCTGCAGACGACCGCACTGCGCGACATCGTCACCCTGCTCGATGAGATCGAGAGCCTGCTCGAGCCCCCCGAGCCGGATGCGGACAAGCTCTTCCTGGCGTTTACTCAGCTCGTGCAACGGTTCGAGCAAATGACCGCACGGGCGCAGTCGTTCATGCGCGGCCTGCATGGGATGGTGGAGCTGCACGAGGCGAAGCTCGAAGCGGTGATCCGGTACAAGGACGACCTCATCGATTATCTCGAGCGTTTCCTGAGCGAGCTGGTCCTCGCGATGCACCGGGTGGGAACGCGCGTGGAGACTCTTGCGGCCACGCGGGATCTCGAGCAGGCCTTCAGGCTGCTTGCGCGGCGCGAGAACGCGGACGCGTTGCAGCCTACCGAACAGCATCTGGAGAGCACCCGCGAGCGCTGGCGTCAAAGGTGGGTCGGCTTGCGTCGCTGGTTCACGAGTCCGGACGGTGCCTCGCAGGCCGAGCTACTGCGGGCCCGCACGCGTGCCGCGATTCCTGCTCTGCTGACGGCGATCTCGTCGCTGAACGAGCGCCGCACTCAGCGTACCGATCGAGCAGCGGACTTTCTGACGCTGGCGCGTTGGTTCGCGGCGGCGCCGGACGATGCGGCGTGTCACCGACTGTGGCGAACGGCCTTCGCGCTCTCGCCCGCGCGGCATTTGCGGATCGATGACGCGACGGTCGCCGCGCGCGAGAGCGTCGGGGAGTCGGCGCGAACCAGCTGGCTCAAAGGCGTGCCGCTCGCGATCAGTCCGCGGCTGCGCAAGACGGGGCGCTGGACTGCGCGCGGCGGTCCGCGCATGGTGATCGACCGCAGCGCCGAGAAAGCGCATCTGGCCGAGTTCGTGCGTCGCGAGACGGAACAATTGATCCGCGCGCGCGAGCGGCTCGCGCGCGCCCGGACGTTGCGGCTGGCCGAGCTCGGTCCGCTGGACCCGGCCGAGTTCGACCTGTTTCTCGATCTGCTCGGTGAAGCCCTGGCGCGCAAGACGGGGGAGGATGCACGCGTGGAGGCCTTCTCCAGCGATGGCTCGTTGTGCATTTGCCTCGAGCCGGTGCCGGGGGCCCCGTGGACGACGCTCGAGACGGTCCATGGCCGCTTCAGCGGACCGGATCACACCGTCACGATCACTCCAGTGCGCCACGCGTCGGTGAGCGCGCGCTGATGTCCTCGATACCCCTTGCTCCCCGGGACGTCGCCCGGCGCCCGGCCGCCATTCTCCGCGAGGAAGTGGAGGACGCGACCCAGGCCGAGCGTACCCGCGCGCTGCGGGCGCTTCTGGCGAGATCGCTCCTCACGCCGGACGGCGCTTCCAAGGCGGCCTTCGCTCTCGCGCGCCGGCATGCACCGTATCTGCGCGAGTGGTGCGCCCACTATGCGGGTTGGACGTTGATCGTCACGCCCGAGGTGATTCGCCTGCGGAAGATTCCGAGCGCTACGACGGATGCCACCCGTCCCGCGCGCGACCCTGTGAGCGGCAATCCGCTCGATCGACGCTGCTATGTCCTGCTGTGCCTCGCGTTGGCCGTCCTCGAGCGCAGTGACCGGCAGACGACGCTCGGGCGCCTTTCCGAACAGGTGATCGCTGCCGCGACGGATCCGGCGATCTCGGCCGCCGGGCTGCGGTTCGGATTCGACACCCAGGATGGGCGGCGGGAGTTTGTTCACGCCGTTCGCCTGCTGCTCGACCTCGGAGCGATCCGGCGCGTGCAGGGCGACGAAGAATCTTACGTCCGGGAACGCTCCGACGTGCTCTACAATGTCGTGCGTCCCGTTCTTGCGCAGCTTTTGGCCGCGCGCCGCAATCCATCGCTGGTTCCCGCAGGCAGCTTCGAGGAGCAGCTCGCCGCATTGATCTCCGAGCCGCGTCCCGAGACGGCGGATGCGCGGAACCGACAGATTCGCCTGAAGCTGACGCGGCGGCTGCTGGACGACCCGGTGCTGTATTACGATGAGCTGGATGCGGAGGAGCGGGCCTACTTCGACCGCCAACGCGGGCACCTCTTGCCGGAGCTGGCGCAGGTGACACGCTTGCAGCCGGAACTGCGAGCCGAGGGCATCGCGCTCGCCGATCTGGATGGCGACGCGACGGATCTCGGCCTGCCGGAGGAGGGGACCGAGGGGCACCTCACGCTCCTGCTCACGACGCACCTGGCGGATCGTCTGCGCTCGAATCCCAACGCAACGCTTTCTCATGCGGAGATCGTCAGGTTTGCGGCCATGTGCATCACCCAGCACAAGCATCACTGGAGAAAGGACGTGACGCTGCCCAGCGCGGAGCGACGTTATGCTGATCTGGCTCTCGAGCGACTCGTGAGTTTGGGGCTCATCGCGCGCGGCAGCGATGGCGCGGTACGTCCTCTCCCGGCCATCGGACGGTTCGCGCTCGGCGCCCCGGCTCTCGGAGAGCTGCATGACGGCTGAGTCCGGCCTCGGGGCGACCCTTGACCTCGGGCCGGCCGAGGTCTGCGCAGCACACCCGTCCCGTGTCTGCGTGCTCCCTTCGCCCGTGAAAGAGCGTTGGCATCCGCTGCGCGGCGGACTGCTCAACCTTTACCGGTACGACGACGAGGTTTTCGCGTTCGAGCATGGCCGGCTTCTGCTTCGCGGCAACAACGGAACGGGCAAATCCCGGGTGCTGGCGTTGCAGCTGCCGTTCCTGCTCGACGGGGAGATCGGCTCGCATCGGGTGGAGCCCGACGGCGATCCGGCCAAGCGCATGGAATGGAATCTGCTCATGGGACGCCACGAGGAGCGGCTCGGTTACACCTGGATCGAGTTCGGGCGCCGCCTGCCCGAGGGCGGCGCCGCATTCCTGACCCTCGGGTGCGGGCTGCGGGCGCTCGAGGGCAAGAGCGGAGTCCAGCGTTGGTTCTTCCATACCTCCCAGCGCATCGGTCAGGACCTGCATCTGAAGACGCAAGACGGCCGTCCGTTGACGCGGGATCAGCTCGGTACGCCGCTCGGCTCCTGCGGACAGATCGTCGACGGAGTGGAGGACTGGCGGCGCACGGTCGATCAGCTGCTTTTCCGGCTCGGACCGCGGTACGAGGCCCTGATTGAACTCCTCATCCGTCTGCGGCATCCGCAACTGTCGCGCAAGCTCGACGAGAAGATCCTCTCCGCGGCGCTCAGCGAAGCGCTCACGCCGCTCCCGGTGGCGGTCGTCGACGACGTGGCGGAAGCGTTCCGGAGCTTGCAGACCGATCGGGAGGAGGTGCAGCGCTTCAGCGCGGTGCGCCGCGCCGTCAGTGAGTTCCTGGAGGACTACCGGCGGTATCTGCGCACTGCGGTGCGCCGGCGTGCAGCCGTTGTCCGCTCGACGCATTCCGCATACGAGGAGGCTCAGCGTCAACTCCGCACGGCGGAGAGACAAAAGGCCGAGCAGGCCGAGGAGCAGCAACGCGCGCACCGCGAGATCGAGCGTCTTGCAGGCGAACTCGCCGCAAGCGACGCGGCCATCCGCACGTTCGAGGATAGCCCGGAGATGCGCAGCGTCAGGGAGCTGCAACGTGCTCGCGAAGAGGAGGTCGAGCGTGCGCGGGGCGCGGCAGAGGCACTCGCCGACCTGCAAGCCGCGCAGGCGGCCGCTCGCGAAGCGGAGTCTTCCCTCGGGGAGCGCGCGACGACGACGGCAGAACAGGCGGAGCAGGCGCGGCAGCAGGCCGCCCGTGCAGCCCGATGCGCCGCCAACGCGGACCTGCAGGTGGCGCAGGAAACGATTTTCCCCGCGGAGGGGTCCGAGACCCCTCCTTCGGAGCCGTCGTTGCAGGCGGCCGCCAAGCAGTGGCACGTCGTTCTCGAGAGGCGCCGCCGGGGGCTCGAGGTGTTGCACAACCGCAATCGGGAACTCGAGAAGGCCGCACGCGAGCATCAATCGGCGCTCGGCAACCTGCGGCAGGCCGAAGCTGCGGAAAGTCGCACGCTCGAGGACGAGGCGCTCACACGGCGGAAGTTTGCGGCCGCGGCTGAAGAGTTGCTGACAGCCTACTCGCAGTGGCAACGCGAACTCGCCGTCCTGCGCTGCGCCCCGGCGGAAGAGCTCGTGGACAGCTTCGCTGCGTGGACCGAGCAGCGCACCGGCGACAGTCCCCTGCAGCAAGGCGCGGACGAGGCGCTTCGGAACGCGCAGGCTCGGCTCGCTGCCGAACGCGCGACCGCAGAGCAGCGTGACCGCGAGCTCGCGCTGGAGTTGCAGGAGATCGAAGCCGAGCAGAGTGAGCTGCGGCGCGGCGCTCAGCGCTTGCCGCCCCCACCGCAGTGGCGCAAAGCAACGCGCGAGGGAAGGAGCGGGCTGCCGCTTTGGCGAACCTGCGATTTCCGCCCGGACGTGCCCGCGGACCTGCGCGCGGGGCTCGAAGCGGCCCTTGATGCGAGCGGTCTGCTGGATGCGTGGGTCCTGCCCGATGGGACGCTGATCGATCCTGCGACCGAGGACGCCTTCCTCGTGAGCGGCTCGAGTTCAGCGCCGCTGCCGCCCGAGAGGACGCTGGCGCGTTGGCTCGCGCCTGCGGTGGATGCGCAGCAGGCCGCGGCGACGGGTGTTGCCCCCGCGCTGATCGAGCGGATCCTCGAGGCGATTGGGGGCGAGCCCGAATCCGGTACTCATTGGGTGACGCCCTCGGGCGGCTGGCGACTGGGCCCATTGCAGGGTCATGCTCGCAAGAGCGAGGCCGAGTTCATCGGCGGGCGGGCGCGCGAGGCGGCACGGCTGCGGCGCCTCGCCGAGCTCGCGCAGCGTTGCGATGAGCTTCTCGAGCTGCGACGACTGAGCGCGGAGCAACTGGGGGCGGCGAAAGCAGCTCAACTGGCGGCTCAGGAGGAACGCAGACGTTTACCGGACCACGAGCCGTTGCGCGCTGCCGGCGCGGCGATCGATGCGGCCATCACCGCGGTCCAGCGCGCTGGCGAGATGCGCGAGGCGGCGAGCGCTCTGGAGGCCCAGGCCAACAGCCGGCGTGAGGCCCTGCAAGCCGCCCGCGATCGTGATGCGGCGGATCTCGGCCTGTCCGCCTGGGTCGAGCGGCTCGAGGAACTCTCCGCGGCGACTGCCGCGTACGGCGAGGCGCTGGCAGCCCTCGGCCCGACGGTGCGCGGATGGCAGCTCGCCTGGCGGACTCTGAGCGAGGCTCGGCAGCGTCTCGAGCAGGCGCGGATCGCCCTTCACCGCCGGGCGGAGCGCCACGCGGAGGCTCTGCGAGTGCATGAGGAAGCGCTCGGCCGGGTCACGGCGCTGTCGAGTTCGCTCGGGGTGAGCGAGGCGGAGATTCTCGAGCGCCTGGCCCGCGAGAGACGGCACAAGGAGACCCTCATCGAAGCACGAGAGCGCGAAGACCGGGCGGAGCGCGCCGCCCTCGCTGCCGCGGCAGCGGCCCAGAGCAACGTCGAGAGGTTCCTGGCGGAGCGGCAGGAGCGCGAGACGCAGAGGCAGACCGCGATCGCCCATCTGCAGACGCTCGCTGTGCACGGCGTGCTGGGCGAAGCCGATCCGGCCTCTGCATTCGCGCCTCCGCCCGAGACGGGATGGTCGGCGAGTTTCGCGGTCGAGCTGGCGCGCGCGCTGAACGAGCGATTGCAGGATAGCCCCGAGGCCGATGAGGCGTGGCAGCGGCTGCAGCAGGATGTGTTCCGGCACGTCGACACGCTGCGTGATGAGTTGATCCCGCAGGGCTACCATCCGGACACCTCCCCCATCGACGAGGGACTGGTCCTCGTGCGCTGCCCGTTCCAGGGGAGGCTGTGCACGATGTCCGAGCTCGACGCCGTGCTCGCCGATGACCTGGCATTGCGCCAGCGCCTGCTCGATGAGCGAGAGCGGGAGGTGATCGAGAACCATCTCCTCGGCGAGGCGGCTGCGGAGCTGCAGCGCCTGATCCGGGATGCGGAGCGCTGGGTCGAGAATACCAACCGGGAGCTCACGGCGCGCCCGACGAGCACCGGGATGCAACTGAAGTTTGTCTGGGAGGCCGATCCCGACGGTCCGGCGGGACTGGAAGGGGCGAGGCGTCAGCTTCTGCGCGCCAATGCGCTCTGGAGCGCCGATGAGCGGGCGGGACTTGCGCGCTTTCTGCAGGAGCGCATCCGGGCGGAGCGCAATGCGGACGAGTCTGGTACGTGGCGAGACCAGCTGGCCGCAGCGCTCGACTACCGGCGATGGCACCGCTTTTCCGTCCTCCGCCACCAGGACGGGCAATGGCGACGCCTCACCCGTGCCACCTACGGCACGGGCTCCGGAGGCGAGAAGGCGCTCGCGCTCACGATACCGCAATTCGCCGCGGCCGCCGCTCACTATGCCAGTGCCGATCCGCATGCGCCGCGCCTGATACTCCTCGACGAAGTCTTTGTCGGCATTGACAGCGACATGCGGGCCAAGTGCATGGGACTGCTCGCGACGTTCGATCTCGATTTCGTGATGACCAGCGAGCGCGAGTGGGGCTGTTACCCGACGCTCCCGGGACTCGCGATCTGTCAGCTCTCGAGCCGCCCCGGCATCGATGCGGTGCTCGTGACACCTTGGGTGTGGAACGGCGAGGACCTGCGCCAGGTTCAGCGGCTCGCCGCAAGTCAGGACGTGCAAGTCGGCGCAGCGCATGCCTGAGGGCGGCGCGGCGTGCCTGAGTAGGCGCGAGGGCGGGGGCAGTGAGCGACGATAAGCTGGACGGCGAAGAGGCGAGCGCCATCGATCCGGTGCGTCTGCGAGCAACGCTGGGTCGCGCGGAGTTCTCGCGCTTGGTCGCGGCGTTGCGCCGCCGATTGGAGCTGGGTCGCCCGCTGACGGGAACACTCTCGCTCTCGGGCGTGACGGCCGAGGAACGGGCCGCTTTCGATGAGCTGCTGGGTCGGCGTATCACTCGTGGATCGACCCTCCTCGTCAACCTGGACGCCTTGACTCGCCTGCTCGCAGATGCCGCGATCTGCCCTGACCTCGAGAGCGCTGTGCAGGAGCTGGCCGGTCCGATCGTCAATCGCCAGGCCGCGGCCGCTCGCGACGCGGCGGCATGGGAAGGCATCTGGCTGCAAGCTCGAGAGCTGATGCGCCAGCCGCGACTCATCGAGTGGCTGGACGAGCTGACTCGCGATGGCACCATCAAGCGGCTTTGCGCCACGCCGCAATCGGCGTCGATCCTGCTCGGTCAGCTCGCGCAGCTCGCCGATGCGCTTCCCGCCCCGGGGGAGCCGCTGTCGGCCTTGGCCGCCCGGCTGTTCGGGGATGCACACGCCCTCGATCCGGGCCGACCGCTCGCCACCCTGGCGGTGCGCGCGGCTGCGCGTCTCGGTGATGTCCAGCTCGAAGATGACGCCGAGGGTCGCCGCAGCGCGTGGGCCAGCGTGGGCGTGATGTGTCATGAACTCAGCACACCGGCACTGGTGTTGAACATTCCCGCCGCAGGGCTCGGCCCGCTTGCGGAACTGTTGCGCGGCGCCGCCCGGCACGGCGAGCCCGTGCACGTGTCGCTGCGCCATTTGTTGCGCGACCCGCTCAGCGGGGAACGGGCGCTCCAGGGCCGGACGGTATTCGTCTGCGAGAATCCGACGACGATTGCGTTGGCGGTGGCCCGCTTTGGCGCCCACTGCGCGCCGCTCGTGTGCGTCAATGGCCAGTTCGCGACGCCCTCGCTGGTGCTGCTCAGGCAGCTGCGCAGCGCGGGAGCGATACTCTTCTATCATGGTGATTTCGATCCTGGCGGACTCCTCATCGCGCGCCGGGTATTCGCCGAATGCGGCGCACGTCCGTGGCGGTTCGGCGCATCGGACTATCTGTCCGCCCCGAAGGGCATTCCGTTCAAGGGGCATCCGGGTCCAACCCCGTGGTCGCCCGCGCTCGAGACGGCCATGGCACTCGAGCGACGCGCGGTGCACGAAGAGGCGATCTTCGAGGCGCTCGCCGCGGACCTGGTGAGTCAACGCAAAGACGCGGCCGTCTGATCTGCGCCAACCTGCCGATATCACGCCAGATGAGCGGCGAAGGCGGCGCCGCCGGCAGTGCGGCCGGCGGATATCCCGCCGACCGTGCGGCACGTGCGTGGACATCGAGATTGCCGGCGTTGGACGGTGAGCGTCGACACCGCCCGCCCATGCCGCGCACGGGTCGCCTGGCGCGAGGGGGCCGCTGCGATCGTATTACCCCGGCGACCGCCGCCCCTCGGCAACGCCACCTCGACAAATCGCGCGACTCGGAGTGCGCGGTTCACGCGTCGAGCTTTGGCCCGGTTGGGCCGCTGTCAGGAGACGGCTCGAGACTCAGGTGTGTTTTGCCGGGCGTGCGCCTGCGATGAGGATGTCCACCAGGCGCTTCGCGCGGTGCTGCCAATCGGGACCGGAATCCACGAGCGAAACGCCGATCAGCGCGCACAGCGGATCCGCGGCCTGTTCGACGCCAACTACTTCGGCATGGTCCGAGTCCTGCGCGCAGCCCTGCCGTTGCTGCGCAAGCAGGGCTCCGGCCACATTCTTGGGGTCTCCGGCGGGCTTGGGATCACGACGTTGCCGCTCATCGGTTTCTCGTCACCGGGTGCCATTCGTGTGATTCCGTGCCACGGTTCGTACCCGATCCGCTGCGTAACCCACGGCTTGCGAATCGGGCCGGTCGTTCCAGGATGTCCGAGCGGACGCCTGTCGCTTGATTTCGGAATTCCAGAAATCTATCCTTCAGATGCTCCCGGGAAACGCATTTTCTGATTTAGCGAAACAGGCCGTACTTTCGGGGAATTCTAATGCTCGATTTCCGATATTCCGAAACTACGGTTCTTTCCCTCGAGGACCTCGGTCAGCGTATCCGCAAGAAGCGTAAGGCCAGCGGCCTGCGGATAGACGACGCGGCGGCGCTTTGTGGTGTTTCCGTCGATCTGCTTTCGCGGCTCGAGAACGGCAAGTCCGGAGTCGCCACGGACCGGGTACTGAGGGTCCTGGATGGACTGGGACTCCTGATGCGCATCGTGGACAAGGCAGGGGTTGCGGGGCGATGACCCTGCACACGTTGAACGTTTTCGACGGCAACGCGAAGGTCGGAACGCTCGAGTACGAGTCCCTGGATGAGAGCTTTTCCGTTCACTATGACGAGGGATGGAGACGCGCCGAGGAGGCCTACTCGATTTCCCCTCACATCCCGATGCTCGGATCGGGGGCCTCTTCGGGAACGGTCCGGCGCTTTCTCGAGAATCTCCTGCCGGAAGGCCGAGCGCTCGACATCGTGGCGACGACTTTCCAGGTGGCAAGGAACAATCTCTACGGCTTGATCCGGCAGCTCGGCCAGGAGACGGCCGGCGCTCTATCGTTCCTCATGGACTCCCCGCAGTTGCGCCCGGCGAGCCGACGCGAAATCACACGCCCGGAACTCGCTGAGCGCCTAAAGGAGCGGGCCGCCGTTCCGTTCGCGGTTTGGGATGGCCGTGTGCGGATGTCGATCGCCGGTTACCAGGACAAGCTCTCCGTCTACATGGACGGCACGCGCATGTACCTCGTGGAAGGCGAGTTCGCATCGACGCATATCCTCAAGCCGGAACCGGCGGACAGCCGGCTGCCGCTTCTCGTGGCCAACGAACATTACTGCATGAGCCTCGGCAAACGCCTCGGACTCCCGGTGGCACCGGTGTCCTTGCTGCGATTGCCGGAAGCGGTTCTCATGATCGAGCGGTTCGATCGCGTGCGCGACGGCGAGCGCGTGCGCCGCCTGCACATCATCGACGGCTGTCAGGCTCTCAACGTTCCGGTCGCATACAAGTACGAGCGAAACCTCGGGTCCGGGCGCGACGTCCGGAACATTCGCGACGGAGTGAGCTTCGAGCGCCTGTCTTCCGTCGCCGAATATGCCGTGGAGAAGGCGGTCGTCCGCTTGGGGCTGCTGCGGTGGGCGCTGTTTCAATATCTCATCGGCAATTGCGACGCGCACGGGAAGAACATCTCCTTCTTCTGCAGGGCCGCGGGTCTGTCGCTGGCGCCGCACTACGATCTAGTCAGCGTCGTTCAATATGCCGGACTCGATCATGAGCTCGCGATGGCTTACGGCGATGAATTCGACCTCGACGCCATTCGCCCGTACGACTGGGCGGCATTCGCCGAGCGCACCCGGATCCCGCGCGCGCTGCTCTCTCGCGAGATGCTGAGGATCGGGCAGGCAGCCGCCGATGCGGCCTCCCAACAGTCCGCGGAGGAGATCTACCGAGGTGAGGAGCGGACTCTCGTTTGCAGAATCGCCGACTACGTCCAGGGGCAGGCGCAAACGCTCATCGAGATGGCGCGCCCGATGCTTCGAGTCGGTCGCGCCTGACGGCGAGGCGCCGCCGCCCAGCCATCGGCACACGGAATAGGGCGCTCAATTCGTCCCATCCGGCGGCTCGTTCAGCTTGCAGCACAGTGGAAGTCGCCACGGGCGGCGTCCGATCACCCATTCCGAGCGGGCGCCGCAGCCTTAATCTAACAGCGCTGTGAGCAGCTCCTCGATGAGCTTCGGCCCCTACCCTACGCTTGTTGGCGCATGAATCAAATAGTGCGCCAAATATCTGGCGGTATTGGCGCATAGACCAGCGTGCGTCCATCGAATAGTCTGCCGTCCGGCGTCAGCCCGACGCATCAGACGCGAGCGATCGACCAAGGCGGCCAAGGTATCGCGGATGTTGAGATTCGAGAGCGTACGGACGCATATCAATGCCAGACACCACCATCCGGCCCGGCAACTGCTCAGTGCGCGCCGCGCGCCGCTGATTGCGAGCTGTCTGCAGGCGCTCGGGACGTAGCGATCCCGGTCTGACCGAAGCGTGCGGGGGCCGCGGTGGCCTGCGTGGAGTTGCCGGCGCTACGCGGGCGAAGCAGGAGCGGCGCGTAACGTATCGCGAACAGTCCAAATGCAGCCACCCACAGAGTCGCCGCCAGAACCAGCAGGTCTGTCGCCTCGCCGGCCAGCGCCGCCGCAATCCGTGCGCAGGCGGCCAGAATGATCAACGCGTAGATCAGAAGGGTCGGGCCGTCTGCCGCGAGCGCCCGGCCGGTGTGCCCGCGGCTGACCCGAGTCATCACCGCAAGGGTCATGGTGCCGATGGCGCCGACGGTGAGCGAGTGGATCGCGGCGTCCAAGGGGAATGCCGAGTCGAGCGTCGCGAAACCGAGCGCGGCGACCCCGAGTATCAACCATGCAAATCCCACGTGCAGAACCAGCAGCAGCGTCTCGGAGCGCGTCGCGGCGCCGCGCCATCGCAGCAGGCGCCACAGATTGAGCGCTGCGGCCGCGAGCAGCGCCACGCCGGTTGCATACGTCGTGGGGAAGAACACCCACGCCAGCAGCGCCGCATGCAGTACGCCGAGGGACATTCGATCGAGCAGCCCGGCTGGTCGGGGCAGCCGAACCGCCCCACGACTCATCAGCCAGGTGCGGGTGAAGGCGGGGATGATCCGCCCGCCCACCACGGAAATCAGGACGAGTGTCACCACCAGTCCCAACCGCCAACCATATCCCGTGAGCCATCCGATGCCGCCGATCGCACCGAGATCCATCAACAGCTGGGCGAGCCCGAGCACGACCACCGGCGCGATCATCCGGTAGTTGCGCCGGTTGCGAGCGCTGATGATTTCACGCGCAACGATCGCGGCGAGGGCGAACGGGAACGCGATGTCCGCCGCGATGGCCAGCCAGACGGGCAAGAACTCGCAGGCCAAGGCATCGATTCGACCGAGCAGCCACAGGCCGATGAGCAGCCCGAGCAGCCCGCCACTCACCGGGCGCCGGCCGGTCCACTGGGAGATGGCGGTCAGCAGGAAGCCGGCGACGGCGGCGGGCACGAACCCAAAGAGCATCTCGTGGATATGCCAGTCGAGCGGATCGAAGCGGGTCGGTAGCACCAGACCCGTGGTGAGCATCGCGATCCAAATCGCCAGGGCGATGACGGCCCAGATCGCCGCTGCCAGAAAGAACGGCCGGAAGCCGTACGAGAGCAGCGTCGGTGGGTCGCTCGGCGCGGGTGCGCAAGCGATGCTCACTGCGCCTCCTGACGTACGTGATGCAACACCGTGCCCGCTGCGCCTACAGGGGCTGAAGGGGCGAATCGGCGGGTACGGGCACTCGCGGATCTCCCGATGGTCCCGCGCCGGCCGGAACGCGCCGTGCGCTCGAGGTTGGCCGGTCGTGGCACGATATCAATGACCACCGGGCTGATCGGATCCCGGCAGGTGCAACTCCAGAGCGCTCGAGCGCGACACGGACCGGCGGTGGCCGCCGGAATGCGAGGTCCCATCCGATCCCTCGGGATGCGCCGGCGCATTTCAGCGCTCGAGCAAGGGGAGCTTTCCCGGCACGCCGTCCCACTGTTCGGCATCATTCGGTGCGGGAATCTTCGCGGCGAGCACCGGCCACCGGCGGGCGAGTTGCTTGTTGAGCTCAACATAGTGCTCCTGATCCGCCGACAGCTCCTCCTCGGGGAATATCGCCTCCGCGGGGCACTCCGTGACGCACAGGCTGCAATCGATGCACTCGTCCGGATCAATCACCAGCATGTTCGGTCCGGCGTGAAAGCAGTCCACCGGACAGACTTCGACGCAATCGGTGTATTTGCACTTGATGCAGTTTTCGGTGACGACGTAGGTCACGACGCACTCCTTGCAGCTTGCCGCGGCTCGTGGCGAAAATGCTAATGTCGGGACGCTGCGTTACGCCTTGATGCGCATCAAGTCTGCCGTTCGTCCCTCGCCGGCCGCCGCCGCGCGCCCGCCGATTGCAGCATCGGGTTGCTCCCCGGCGTCTTGCGGGTATAGCTTTGTGGCCGACGAGCCTCGATGTGATACCGGACAGCCCTGGCCAGGAAATACGATGCAGGCAGACAGCGCCTTGGCGCGCGAGCTTCGCCATCATTACCTGTTCTCCGCGTTGACGGAGGCTCAGCAGTTGCGGCTGCTCGCCACCGCCGTGCCGCGGCGGCTTGCCGCGGGCGAGCGGTTGTTCAGTCGCGGCGACTCGGCGGCACAGTTCTTCCTGCTGCGCAGCGGCTGCGTGAAGCTGTATCGGCTATCGCCCGAGGGGAGCGAGAAGATCATGAGGCTCATCCGTCCCACGCAGACATTTGCCGAAAGCGTCCTGTTCATGGATGTGCCCCGCTTCCCGGTGTCCGGCGAGGCGCTGGATGCCGCGGACCTCATCGCCTTCGACCGCGAGACATTTCTCGGTATCCTGCGGGAATCATTCGCCACTTGCCGGGCGGTGATGGCACATATGACCCGGCGAATCCAGGCCCACTGGGACGAGATCGAGACCCTGGCTCTCGAGAACAGCCGCTACCGCGTCGTGCACTACCTGCTGGGGCTCGTCCCCCGGGACGCCCAGGGTCGAATGACCGTGACCCTTCCGGCGCGCAAGTCGGTCATTGCCGCGCATGTGGCCGTCACGCCTGAAACTCTCTCGCGGACGCTGCGGGCACTGAGCGATGAGGGCCTGATCGAGGTCGCGGGCGAAGCGGTGACGGTTTCTGATGTCGAAAGACTTCGCCGCCACATGCACTGAATCGGCGCTGCGCGCAACTCGCGCGTGACCAGGCACCCGCTGCGATCCATCGCCCGGCGGCACGGCCGCGCGTCGTTGGTACGGGGCATTCGCGCCGGTCATTGCCCCGCCGCTTTCCTGATGTATCATCGTTGCGAGGGTTGCGCAAGGGCGCGGTCCGGCGCGCAAGGGCGGCTGCGGCGATCCCATTGAAGTGCGTCGGCGTCGGGTTGGAAACGAGCAATGGCCGGTGGAGAATCGACATGACGATACGGGGAAACGGGCGCACGCGCATCTGTTCGATGTCGTGGCGCGGGCTCGCTCTGGCGATCTGCCTGACCGCCTCGGCAGGAGCGGCGGCGTACCCTCGGCGGCATTTCGTTCCGCGGCCGGTGAAGGTTACGGCCGCCAACCGGGCGCGATACACCGGCGTTCTGCCGACCTGGCGGCGCGTTACCCCGGTGGGAACCCTGATCAGCACTCCAAACTTCCCGACCAACGTCGTGAGTTCCGCGCGACACGTACTCGTGCTGGCCAATGGCTCGGCACCTTTTCAGACCGTTACCTGGTACGGTCTGGATTTGCGGCGGCAGGCGCGTCTGGCGGTCTTCGGCAAGGTGGCGCCCGCCGAGGCGACCGTCGCGGCAATCGGCGGCAGCACGGCCCAGGCGGAGAATCCGCGGCATGCCGGCGCCGCCGGCATGATCTATTCCACCGACCAGTCGGCGCGGCGACGCGTGGCGGAGGCGGCGGCCACGGAGCGGGCCGAGGAGAATCCGCTTCCCGTTCCGACGACGGTCGTCTCCCACGACGACCTGTTCCAGGGCCTCGACTCGAGCGAGGGCGGTATCGTCTATGCGACGGGCGGGGATTCCGACGAGGTGCTGGCCCTGAGGATGAAGGGTGGCAAAGTCAGGGTGATTCGCCAGTATCCGCTGCAATGGCAGGCGTTCCCCGCGAGCCAGTATCCCTATACCTACCAGGGGAATCGCGCTCGGAAACCCTTGCGCTTCTACCCGGACTCCGTGGTCGTGGGGCCAAAGGACCGTCACCTCTATGTGACGGGCATGCTGGCCAACAGTCTGGCGCGCATCGACATCCGCAGCGGCAGGACCGAATACGTCAACGCCGGCTCGTACCCGTTCGCGGTGATCCTGGCCGACGGTGGGCGTCGGCTGGCGGTGAGCGACTGGGCCGGACCCGGCGTCACGATCCTCAGCCGCCGCAGCCTCAAGGTGCTCGGAACCGTTCCAACGGGTCCGGCCGTCGGGCCGCAAACGGTTGCCGCGGGCGTGCATCCCACGGCGATGACGCGCGTGCCTCATGGTCCGGATATCTGGGTGGCCGATGCCAATGACGATGCGTTGGTCGAAGTCGATACCCAGGCGCTCAAAGTCGTGCGCGTGATCCGCGACAGCCCCTATCCGCACGCGCCGCCCGGCAGTTATCCCGATGCGCTCGCGATCGCCAACGGCGACCTGTTCGTCGCCAACGCCGGCAACGACGACGTGGCCGTGTTCGACGGCGCCACGGGCGAGCTGCGCGGCCTGATCCCCACGGGCTGGTACCCCAGCGCGCTCACGATCGCTCATCGGGCTCTGTACGTCGTTGCGGCCAAGGGGCTCGGCACGGGACCCAATCTGCAGTGGCAGTACATCGGCAACATGATGCACGGCATGCTGCAGCGCGTGTCTCTGCGGAGTCTGTCGAGGAATCTGCCCGCATGGACCCGCGACGCGCTGCAGGACAACGGGTTCCAGCGCAGCCAGCGCCGGGCTCTCATCGAGCGCAATACGCGAACCGCGACCTTTCTACGCCGGCACATCCGCTACGTGGTCTTCGTGCTGCGCGAGAACAAGACCTTTGACGAAGATCTGGGCGACTATCGCCCGGCCGGAAAGTGGGCTGATCCGCACTTCGACCTCTATGGTCCGAAGGAGCTGCCGAATCTGTACCACTGGGCGGCGCACAATGCGTTGTTCGCCAACTTCATGGCGGACGGAGAAGTCACCGCCCAGGGCCATCAGTGGACTGACGGGGCGTCGGATTCGGATGTTGTCCAACGGCTGTGGCCCGAGTACTACTCGGGCCGCGGCCTCGTCTGGAACGCCGGCCCTGGCGGCAGCGGCGCGCTGAACCCCACGGCGCCCGGCAGCCACGATCCATTCGCGTACGCCAGCAAGACCTTGGGGAACTTCGCCAATCCCTGGATCAGCTATCCCGAGCGGCTTTATCTGTTCAACGACCTGCTCGCCCACCACGTCTCGTTCGAGGACTTCGGCGAGAATCCGACACGTGCCAGAGACGGTGTCATCCGCACCCGCCTGCTCGCCCACGTCGACCGGACCTATCCGGGCTGGGACAGGATGATCCGCGACGACAGCCGGGTCGCCGCGGCGATCGCGTGGCTCGAGGCGCACCGCGGCAAGGCTTTTCCCCATTTCATTTTCATCTGGATACCCGACGATCACACGGCGGGACTCAGTCCGTGTTACTACACCCCGGACTACTACGTGGCCGACAACGATCATGCCACTGCGCAGTTCCTCCACTATCTCGCCGGCACGCGCCAATGGCGCCACATGGTGGTTTTCCTCGACGAGGATGATGCGCAGAGCGGCGCCGATCACATCAATGCGCATCGTACGCTCGGCCTGGCCATGGGTCCGTGGGTCAAATCGGGCGACCTGGATACCCAGCCGCTCTCGCAGGTGAACATCGTGCGCACCATCGAGGCTGTGCTCGGTCTGCCGGCCATGTCCCAATGGGATGCGGGTGCGCGCGTGATCTCCGGCATATGGCGTAAGACGCCACGCCGGGATCCCATGCCGGTGCTGCCCATGCGGGTGCGCCTGCGGTTCAATGCGGGCCACTGCAGCAACCGGCTGCTGCTGCGGCGCGAGGCAGGTGCGGCGGGCCACGCACTGAGCGCACAGTGGCTCGAGCGTCACACCGATTCTCACGGGGCCGCAAGTGCGCCCCTCGCGGCCAGCCAGCGATACACGCCGACCTCTCTTTTGAAAGTGCCGGGACCCGAACAATTGCGCCAGGAGTGGATTGCGAGCAAGGGCCGCAAGAGCTATGCCGCTTTTCGGCGCTACCTGAGCGCCTATGCCGCTGCGCATGGGACTACGGTGGCATCGTACGAGGCGAACGAGGGTCAGCTGCAATGACCCGATAGCGCGCAAGCCTCGCTCTTGTTTGCCTGGGGGCGGTCAGGCTGGCGCGGCGGCACAGGGCCGTCGGCTGCCGCCCCCACAGCACGCCCGCCCCGGCAGCGCTTGCCGAAATCGGCTCTGCGCTGGCGCAGCAAGCGGCGGAAAACGCGCTGGAGCGCGTTCACGAGCACCGGCACGGGCACTCGGGGATCCGGGGGATGGGAGGGATGGCGGCCCGGGGCCGCAGCGCGATCCGAGTCCGTGCGGCGTGCTCGATGCAGCAAGCCCGCTTTGCAATGTGCGGCTCGGGTAGAATTGCGCGGCCGCCGCCGCAGTGCTCGCAGCCGCCGTCTCACCGCAACCGCCGCGCCTCACGGGTCGCAAGCGCGCAAACGCCTGTGACGTCCCGGTGGGACGCCTGTCAGGTCCGGCGCCGTATCTGCTGTTGCCCACTCTCACTCCCACTGCGAGCCCATGCTCGATTTCGGACGCGACACGTTTCTGTTCCTGCGTGACAACGCCCGCTGGATCGCCAGCGGGTTCCTGCTCACCCTGTTCTCCTCCTTCGGACAGACTTTCTTCATCGGTCTTTCCGGAAACGATCTGCGCGCCACGTTTCACCTCTCGAGCGGCGCTTTCGGCGGACTGTACATGCTCGCGACACTGTCGAGCGCGCTCAGCCTGCCGTGGCTTGGGCGTACGCTCGATCTGATGCCGGGCTGGAAGGTCGCCCGGTTCGTCATCCCGACCCTCGCCCTGGCTTGCGTTCTGATCGCGGCCGCACCCAACCTCGTGGTGCTGCTTGTTGCTCTGTATCTGCTGCGCCTGTTCGGTCAGGGGATGATGACCGAAATCGCCTACACCGAGATCGGACGCTGGTTCACCGCCAACCGGGGCCGTGCCATGGCCCTGATCATGCCCGGCCAGCAGGTGGGCATGGCCATCCTGCCGCTGCTCGTCGTACTGATCGATCAGGCGAGCGGCGGCTGGCGGGTGGCGTGGATGGCTTCGGCCGCGCTGATCGTGCTGGTCGGACTGCCCTCGATCATGGCGCTGATGCAAATCGAGCGAACACCACAGTCGCGTGAGGCGAAGGCCAGGCGGCGTCACAGCGCGCGCAACTGGACGCGTGCGCAGGTGCTGCGGGACCCCATTCTCTACCTGTTGCTCCTGGGGGCTTTGGCGCCACCCTTCATCCAGACCGTCGTGTTCTTCGAGCAGGACTATCTGATCGACCTTCGCCACTATGATCCGTTGGCTTTCGCGGCGGCATTCCCGGTAATGTCCGTGACGACGGTGGTGTTCGGCCTGATCTGCGGCCATCTGATCGACCGCTTCGGTGCGCTGAAGCTCCTGCCGTTCTTTCTCTTGCCGCTCGCCGTCGCTTCGGGGGCGGTTGCGCTGATTACGCCGGTCTGGGGCGTTTATGTATTCATGTTCCTGCTCGGCATCAGCAGCGGTTTCACCTCCACGGTGCTCGGCGCGCTGTGGCCGGAGGTGTACGGTCTTGCGAATCTCGGCGGCATCCGCGCGATCGTCGTGTCGGCCATGGTGTTGTCCACGGCAATCGGGCCCGGTCTCTCGGGCCTGTTGATCGATAGAGGCGTCCCGCTGCCGACCCAGTTGCTGTGGCTGTCCGGCTGGTGTGTCGCGGCCTGTTTCGTGCTGGCCTTTGCCGGATGGCGGGTGCGGCTGCGCGAGGCGGACCATGACGCCGAGCCGGACCATCCGTAGCTTAAGCGGAAGCGTTGAACCGGGCTTCTGCCGGCGGTCCCGGCCTGCGCTGACGCGCGGTCGGGTCTCCGTGAGGCGCTCCGCGGATCTGGCGCAGGGCCCGCGACTGTCGCGTCCATCATATTTTGCATGCCATCAAGTGAGACGCACGCACTGTCCGACGGGAGGCGCGCCTCGGCATTATGGTCAATAGTTTCCCATCGACCGACGGTCGACCCCGAGCCATGAAGCATCACGAACGTTTGACAGGCACAGGGAGGTGCCCCGCCGCCGCAGGTGGCGGACGTTGAGCCAAAAACCACGCTTTTTGGCTCAACGGCGCTGGGCGGGGCAGGAGCCCCGATCCAGCGCTTCGTAGTAGGGTGCGCTTGAAGGGTGCCTCATGCACGTAACGTATAACCCATGGCTCGTCGGCCTCTCGGTCTTCGTGGCCATTGCCGTTTCCTATACGGCGCTGATGCTGGCCGGCCGAGTGGCGGAGGCCGAACGCTCCGGCGGGCGGGTGTGGCTGTTCGGCGGGGCGGTGTCGATGGGCATCGGGGTCTGGGCGATGCACTTCATCGGTATGCTCGCCTACTCCCTACCGATTCATCTGCGCTACAACATCCTGATCACGCTGGCGTCGCTGCTGATCGCGATCCTGACGTCGGGCTTTGCGCTGTCGATCGCAAGCCGCCGGGCTGTGACGGCGTGGCGCCTCGCGATCAGCTCCCTGGTCATGGGCGCCGGCATCGCCGCCATGCATTACACGGGCATGGCGGCGATCCAAATACGGCCAGCGATCACGTACAACCCGGCGTTGGTCATGGCGTCGGTGCTCATCGCGGTCGCAGCGTCCTTTGTCGCGTTGTCGCTTTTCTTCCGACTGCGCACCCTGGATCCCCGCCTGCTGAGGCTGGTGCGCGCTTCGTCGGCGGTCATCATGGGCTGCGCGATCGCCGGCATGCACTACACCGCGATGATCGCTGCGCGCCTCGCGCCGGGCTCATATTTCTACGGTGGAGCGGCTTTCAACAACGATTGGCTTGGCGTCACCATCGGCATGGCTGCCTTGGCGGTTCTGGCGATAACGCTCATCACCCTCGTTTACGACGCCCATCTCGAATCGCGCAGCCGGCAGGATGCGCGGCGTCTGGCCAAGCTCAACGAGGAGCTGCAGTACGGCAAGAACCTGCTCAGCCTCGCGACGCAGGCGGCGGGAATCGCCAGCTGGGAATATGACCTCGCCACCGGCCGCTTCCTGTGGACCGAGAACGACATCGTTTCCCTCAGGAGCTCGAACCTCGATCCCCGTTACCATGGCGATGCCCTGTTGGCGAGCATCCATCCGGAAGACGCCGCGGCCGTTCGAGCGTCGATCCTGCGCGCGGTGCGGGGGCGCCGTGCCACCTGTACGTTCCAAATGCGGGTCGCGGCTTCCGAGACGACGATCCATCTGCAGGCGCACGCAAAACTGCTGGCGGACGGACACGGGCGCGTCTCACGCCTGCTCGGTGTGTCATGGGACGTGACGGAGCAGGTACGCCAGGAGGAGCGTAGGGTCACGCTGCAATTGCAGCTGCAGGAGGCGTCGCGGCAGGCGGGTATGGCGGAAGTTGCCACGGGGGTCCTGCACAGCGTGGGCAATGTGCTGAACAGCTTGAGTGTCTCTGCGGCGCTGTTGACGTCACGGCTGCGCGAGTCGCGCGCGGTCAATGTGCAGCGCCTTGCACAGCTGCTGCCCGATCAGACACCGGCGCTGGTGTCGTTCTTCGCCACCGATCCGCGCGGCAAGGAGCTGCCGGGCTACCTGCGCCAGCTCGGCGAGCACCTCGTGCGCGAGAACCGCGAGCTTCAGGACGAGGCCCGGGCACTTGCGACCCACGTCGAGCACATCGGCACCATCGTCGCCGCCCAACAGACCTATGCGCGCCGTGGCGGCAACCCCGAGGAGCTCGATGTCGCGGAGCTCATCGAGCGCGCCATCGCCCTGCATTTTTCGCTCGGGTCGGACACCACCGTGCGCAGGGACTACCACCCCGTTACCCGAGTCATGATCGATCGGCACAAGGTCATGCAGATCCTGGCGAACCTGCTGAGCAACGCTCAGCATGCGATACGCGCGCAGGCGCACGGTCCGAAAGTGCTGACCTTGCGCCTGCGCCCGGTGCCGCCGGGCTCGTTCCAGATCGAAGTCGAGGACAGCGGCATCGGCATCAGCGACGCGGTGATGGGGCGCCTGTTCGAGTTCGGGTTCACCACCCGCAAGGACGGCCACGGCTTCGGCTTGCACTCGAGCGCGGCGCTCGCCCGTGAGATGGGCGGGGCGCTCAGGGCGCACAGCCGCGGCACAGGACTGGGGGCGTGCTTCACGCTCCGGTTGCCGATGGCGGGCAGTGAAGCGCAGCCGCGGAGGCAGAGCGCATGAGCACGCCCGGCAGCTGCGACGATCCCGTGCGGGTGCTGGTCGTCGACGACAATCCGGTCATTCACCGCGACTTCGACAAGATCCTTGCCCGGCCCAGTGAGCCGGCGCGCGCACTGGTGGCGGCCGAGACACTGCTCTTCGGCGAAATCCGCAGCGAGCGGCGCCGCGGAGTGCCCTACGCGCTGCAATTCGCCACGCAGGGCGAGGAGGGTGTCGCTCTGGCGCGGCACGCGCGCCAGAGCGGCCGGCCGTTCGAGATCGCGTTCGTCGACATGAAAATGCCGCCCGGTTGGGATGGGCTCGAGACCATCGAGCGGCTGTGGGCGGTCGATCCGGACATCCAGGTGGTCATTTGCTCGGCGCACTCCGATTACGACTGGAACGAGGTGATCGACCGTCTTGGACAGACCGATCGCCTGCTGGTGCTGAAGAAGCCGTTCGAGCCCATCGAGGTGCTGCAGTGTGCGAACGCCCTGTCGCGCAAATGGCAGCATGAGCGAACGCTGCGCAGCCAAGTGGAGACGCTCGAGCACGTGGTCGCCACGCGCACCGAGAAGCTCGAGGCCGCCAATCGGCAGCTTCGCCACCTGGCCAGTCATGATGCCCTGACGGGACTGCCAAACCGTATCCTGCTCGATGACCGGCTGGCCCAGGCGATGGCGCGCGCCAATCGGGAGGGCACGTTGTTCGCCGTCCTGGTGGTCGATCTGGATCGCTTCAAGCAGATCAACGACTCGCTTGGGCATCGCGCCGGCGACGCGGTGTTGGATCAAGTGTCGCGGCGGCTGTTGTCCGTGACGCGAGACATCGATACCGTTGCGCGTACCGGCGGCGACGAATTCGTCGTTCTCATCAGTCCCTCGACCGCCACGGAGGATGCGCTGGTCATCGCCCAGCGTGCCGGCGACGCACTGCGTGCCCCGATGCGGATCGGCGCAGTCGATCTGCACGTGACGGCCAGCATCGGCGTGGCCTATTACCCCGCCGACGGCGCCTCGGCAGAAAGCCTCATGGCATGCGCGGACGCGGCGATGTACTGTGCGAAGCAGCGCGGTCGGAACAACATCCAACGCTTCACCGCGGGCATGGATGCCACCACCGTGGCGCGGGTGAGCCTGGAGAGCGATCTGCATCGCGCGATCCAGGCGCACGAGTTCGAGTTGTACTACCAGCCGAAGGCCGAGACGGACAGCGGCGAGGTCTACAGCGCCGAAGCCCTGATCCGCTGGCGGCATCCCCAGCGAGGGCTCATCGCGCCCGCCGACTTCATTCCGCTCGCGGAAGAGTGCGGGCTGATCACCGAGATCGGCGCCTGGGTGCTGCGGGAAGCGTGCCGGCAGTGCGCCGAATGGCAGCGCAACGGCTTGCCGACGCTGCGGGTCGCGGTCAACGTCGCCGCCGCCCAATTCCGTCGCGGCGACCTGCTCGAAATCGTCGGCGAGGCGCTGGCTCAGGCGAGCCTCGAGCCGCGCTTTCTCGAGATCGAACTCACCGAGAGCGCGGTGATGACCAATCCCGAGGACTCCGCGGCCATCCTGGAGAAGTTGAGCCGCATGGGAGTTCTGGTGTCCGTGGACGATTTCGGCACCGGCTACTCGAGCATCAATTACTTGCGACGCTTTCCGATCGACAAGCTGAAAATCGATCAAACCTTCGTGAAGGCGCTCGACAGCGAGGTCGACGCGTCCATCGTGCGCGCCATCGTGTCGCTCGCGCACAGTCTGCGGCTGAAGGTCGTCGCGGAGGGGGTCGAGACCGCCGAGCAGCTGAAATTCCTGCAGTCCCTCGGTTGCGATCAATATCAGGGCTTTCTGTTCAGTCCGCCGCTGCCGGCGCGGCAATTCGCGGACCTGCTGCGCGACTGGCAGCGCGAAGAGGATGCGCTGTCGCGGGCCGAGGCCGTCCGCACGCACAGCAAGCTGTCCGTCCCGCGCTGATTCGCGCCGCGCCCGAGTCTGGTCTCTCTCGGGCCTGATGGGGCGTAGAGTGCCTTCTGCCGGGCGCCCGGGTCGGCGCCGAGGACTGGATCATGGCAGCGCCGGACCGCCCTGCCCGCGCGGCGGCTGGTCGCAGATCCGCCACGGCTCATCGCAGCCTTTGCTCGTTTGATCGAGCCCGATTGCGCCCGGACGCGCAAAAGGCACGGCGAACGGCTAAATTTGACGGATTCGAGCAAGGGCCGGACCGCGCCGATCATCGATTATTCTGCGGGCCGTCCGGGGGGCTCACATCCCACGTCAATCCGGGAGGTTTCCCGTGCGAGTACGCAGTGCTGCGATGCTGGTTTTGGGGGCGGCCGCGGCCGTGCTGGCCTCGGCCGCAAACGCGGCGATGCCGGTATCCGGGATCGCACAGGTGCCGCGCGCCGATTATCAGGCGCTTCATTGGCGCCTGATCGGCCCGTTCCGCGGTGGCCGTGTCCTGGCAGTGACCGGCGTGCCGGGGAGCAGCCGGGTGTTCTACTTCGGCTCCGTCGATGGTGGGGTCTGGAAGACCGAGGACGCCGGGCGGACCTGGAAGCCGATCTTCGATCACGAGCCGGTGGGCTCCATCGGCGCCATTGCCGTCGCCCCCTCCGACGCGAACGTCATCTACGTGGGCACGGGCGAGGCGGACATGCGCTCGGATATCGCCCAGGGCGACGGCGTGTACAAGTCCACCAACGGCGGGCGCAGCTGGATGCACCTGGGATTGACCGATACGCGGCAGATCGCCCGCATCATCGTCGATCCGCACAATCCCAACATCGTATTCGTCGCCGCTCTCGGCCATCCGTACGGCCCCAATGCCGAGCGTGGCGTGTTTCGCTCGCTCGATGGCGGACGGCACTGGCAGAAGGTGTTGTACCTGAATGACAATACCGGGGCCGTCGATCTGGCGTTCAAGCCGGGCGACTCCCGGACGATTTATGCCGCGCTGTGGCAGACGCGCCGGCCACCGTGGAGTGTGTATCCCCCCTCGAACGGGCCGGGCACCGGCTTGTATGTCTCGCACGATGGGGGCAATCACTGGACGCACGTCATCGGGCACGGCTTCCCGGCTCACCCGGGCCGTATCGGGCTCGCGGTCGCTCCAACGCGGCCCGATTGGCTCTACGCCATCGTCGGCGGCACGTGGAAGAGCGAGGGTCTTTACCGCTCGGAGGACGGCGGTGTGACCTGGCGGCGTCTGTCACGGGATCCGCGGATCACCCAGCGCTGCTGGTATTTCTGTGCGCTCACGGTCGATCCCGCCAACGCCGACCGCCTGTATGTAATGGATACCATCGTGCTGCGCTCGAACGACGGCGGCAAGCATTTCATTGCGCTCAAGGGTGATCCGACGGGCGATGACTACCATCAGCTGTGGATCGACCCCACCGATCCGAACCGCATGATTCTCGGCTCGGATCAGGGCACGGAGGTCACGCTGGACGGCGGCAAGACCTGGAGCACCTGGTACAACCAGCCGACCGCGCAAGTCTACAAGATCAGCACCGACGACCGTTACCCGTTCTGGGTGTACGGCTCGCAGCAGGACTCGGGAGCCTTTGCGCTGCCGAGCCAGACCATCGGCTACGACGGCATTACGATGGAGGAGTTTCGCGAACTCACCCCCGGCGGGGAGAATGGCAACGTCGTCCCGGATCCCGAGAACCCAAACATCGTGTACGGCGACGGGACGGGGGAAACCACCACCGTGCAGAAGCTCGACGTGCGCACCGGACAGGTACGCGACGTCGATCCGATGCTGGCCTATCCCGATGCGCGGTATCGCACCGATTGGACGCTGCCGCTGGTGTTCTCGCCCTACGACCACAAGACCCTGTATTTCGCCAACCAGTTTCTGTTCAGCACCGACGACGGTGGCGTGCACTGGCGACGGATCAGTCCTGATCTCTCCCGCAAGAATCCCGGCGTTCCGCCGAATCTCGGCCCGGTCACGGCGGCCGACAACATCGACGTTGGTCCGCGCCGCGGGGTGATCTATTCGATCGCGCCCTCGCCGTTCACCGCCAGAGTGCTCTGGGTGGGCACGGACGACGGCCTGGTCTGGCGCACCGATGACGGTGGCGCGCACTGGATCAACGTCACACCGAAGGTGCTGACCCCCTGGTCGAAGGTCGCCGGAATCGTGCTGTCGCGCTTCCATCGCGGCACGGCCTATCTGGCCATCGACCGCCATCGTCTGGACGACGAGACGCCGTACATCTACGTGACGCGCAATGACGGCAAGACCTGGACCCTGATCACCGACGGCATCCCGCGTCATGATTTCGTCAATGTGGTGCGCGAGGACCCGGTCAAGCCCGGGTTGCTGTACGCGGGCACCGAGTACGGGGTGTTCGTGTCGTTCGATGACGGTGCGCACTGGCAGTCGTTGCAGCAGAACCTGCCGGTCTCCTCGGTGCGCGACATCAAGATCCGCGACAACGATCTGGTGCTCGCGACGCACGGCCGAGGCGTCTGGATCATGGACGACATCACCGCGCTGCGGCAGATGGGCGCTGTGCGCCCCGGATCGGTCACCCTGTTCAAGCCCGAGCCGGCGATCCGGCTGCGGCCGGCCGGCTTCACGGGCACGCCGTTCCCGAAGAGCGAGCCCATGGCGGCCAATCCGCCTTTCGGCGCTTACATCGACTACGTGCTGCCGCGCAACGTCACCGGCCCGGTGACGTTCACGATTCTCGATGCGCGCGGCCGGGTCGTGCGCCGTTACAGCAGCGCCGAGCACGTCGTGCCGCCGAATCCCGCGAAGCTGGACTACGCGCCGATCTGGGCCAAGCGGCCGATGGTTCCGGCGGCCACCCCGGGGATGCACCGATTGGTGTGGGATCTGCACTACGCCGCGCCGCGCGCGCCGGGTGCGGCGGGCCCCGAGAAGCCGGGCGTCTGGGCCCCCCCCGGCAGGTACACTGTCGTGCTGACGGTGGACGGTAGGACGTATCGACAGCCGCTGCGTGTCGAGCCGGATCCGAATGTGAAAGTGCCGCAGGCGGCTCTGGTCAGTCAGTTCCATCTGGCGCGGAAAATCGAGCGCACCCAGTTCCGGGCCGCGCAGGCCGAGGCCGTGGCCGTGAAGCTGCTGGATGCGCTCGCTACCCGGCTGAAGCAGGGAGGCGCCGCGCGTGGGGCGATCGCGGCGCTCTACGCGCGGGCGCGCAACCTCTCGGGCGAGCGGCCGTTCCCGCAGCACCATATCGGCTTTGGCGGCGCCCCGCCGCGCAATCTCGCGAGCCTCGTGATGCTGTCACAGGATCTGCTGCATCTGCAGCGGGCCGTCGACGGTGCGGACGCCGCCCCGAGTCCAGATGCGCGAACCGGATACGCGATCGTGTCGCGCCAGCTCGATGCGACACTGGCTGCATGGCGGAGCATCGAGCAGGTGGACCTGCCGCAGCTCAATGCGCGTCTGAAGGCCGCGGGCGAGGCGCCGGTGGCCGACTGAGCGGGGGCTGGATCGCTGCATCGTTCTGCGCGCCCGCGTCCGCGCGGCGCGCAGAACACAGCGGCTCAGCCCGTTCCGCCGGGCGGCGCGTAGGGCAACTCCCCGGCCAGCGCCCCCTCGAGCGCGAGCAGCGCCCGTTTGATCGCAAGCCCGCCGCCGAAGCCGGTGAGCGCGCCGTTGGCGCCGATCACGCGGTGGCAGGGCACGACGATGGGCAGAGGATTGGCGCCGTTGGCGAGCCCCACGGCGCGCGCGGCGCGCGGATTGCCGACGCGTCGCGCGAGTTCGCCGTAGCTGATCGTCTGCCCATAGGGAATGCCGCGCAGCGCCCGCCAGACGCTGCGCTGGAACTCGCTGCCCTCGGGCGCGAGCGGCAGGTCGAACGCGCGGCGCCGCCGCGCGAAGTACGCCTCGAGTTGTCCGATTGCGGCGGCAAACGGGCGCGCCGTCGCCTCCCAGTGCGGTGCGGGTCGCAGCGGATGGGGCCCCGATTGGAAGTGGATCCGCGTCAGATGCGCCCCGTCCCCGGCGAGCAGCACGGTGCCGACCGGTGTGTCGATCTGATGCCAGTAGCGCGTCTCGTGCGTCTCGGCCATGTCATCTCCTGCCGTTTCGCTCAACGGTTCGAGGCCGCCCGTGGTGTTCATTGGGCCGTCGTCTCGCTCGCCGCGTACCACAGGTGCAAAGTCGCATACCCGCGCCAGGGACGCCATGACTCGGCCCGCTGGCGGAGTTCGCGCGCCGTCAGCGGGCGTGCGCTGCTGCCGGCCATGCGCCGCAGGACGAGGTCGCCCTCCGGCAGCGCGTCCGGCTCACCCAACGCACGCAGCGCAACGTACTGCGCGGTCCACGCGCCGAACCCGCTCAGCGCCGTGAGTTGCGCCGAGAGCGTCTCGGCGCCCGCCTCGAAGTCGATCTGACCGCCTGCGAGCGCGCGCGCCAGGGCGCGCAGCGCCTCGATGCGCGCGCCGGTGATGCCGAGACCATCGAAGTTGCCGTTCGCGAGCGGCTGCGGTGCCGGGAATGCGTGCGTCAGACCTGCCGCGGGCGTGCTCACAGGCTCGCCGAAGCGCTCGACCAGTCGGGCGGCCAGCGTCCGCGCCGCAGACACGCTCACCTGCTGGCCGAGCACCGCGCGCACCGCGCATTCGAACGGATCCCAGATGCCGGGGATCCGCAGGCCCGGACGGCGGCGCACCAGGGCGCGCAGCAGCCGATCGGCGCCGAGATCGCGGGTGATCTGACGGGGATCGGAGGTGAGATCGAACACGCGCCGGGCGGTGGCGGCGATCCGATAGAGAGCCGCGGCCGGCGCGCCGCTCACCCGCAACTCGAGCGCGTCGCGACCGGGCAGGGGGCGCACGCGGATCAGCGCGTGTCCGCTGCCCACTCGGATCACACGTGCGTAGCTGTCCGCCTCGAGCGCCTCGACGCCCGGGATGGCTCGCGCCCGCAGAAAGGCGCTGAGGCGTCGCCAGTCGTACGGTGGACGGTAGGCGAGTGTCAGGTTGACCTCGCCGGCCGCGCCGTGCGGGGCCTGCGGGGGGCGCTGCCGGCGCAGCTCGCGGGGCGGGCGGCCGTAGGCCTTGCGCAGCGCGTCGTTGAAGCGGCGCAGGCTGCCGTACCCGGCGGCAAGCGCAACCTCGGTCATCGGCAAGTCGCTGCCGTCGATCAGGTGCTTGGCGAAGTGCAGCCGGCGTGTCTGCGCGAGCGCCAGCGGCGAGACGCCCAGGTGTTGGGCGAACAGCCTGTCGAGCTGGCGCGCGCCGAGTCCCACCCGCGCCGCGAACTGCGGCATCCGCGCGCGATCGAGCGCCCCGTCCTCGATGAGCCGCAGCGCCCGCCGCACCACGGCCGATGTGCCGAGCCAGGCCGGCGTGCCGGGGGCCGTCTCCGGGCGGCAGCGCAGGCAAGGCCGGAAGCCGGCCGCGTGCGCGCCGGCGGCGGTGGCAAAGTAGCGGACGTGCCGGCTGTGTGCCTTGGCCGCGGCGGGGCAGATGGGACGGCAATAGATACCGGTCGACACGACGCCGAGGTAAAACCGCCCGTCGAAACGCGAATCGCGGCTGCGGCGCGCCCGCTCGAGCACCAGCCATCCGAACGGCAGTTGCGGTTTCATGGGCGCGACCATACCCCGTGCCGGGGCGCAGGGCTGGCCATTTCCGGACATGACGTCCGGCCGCGCCGGCCGCGGGAAGCGCGGCCGCGCTAGCCGGTGCGTGCGGTGTTGAAGCTTTCCATCAACAGCCCGGTGCCCCCGCGCGAGACGTGCGCGACGATCGCCGTGCGCCGGTGAAGCTTCGTGATCGTGCCGAGATTGATCGCAAACGACAGCACGACCTGTTGGCCCTTGCGCAAACCGAGATCGGTCGTTTCGATGAACACGCCGGTGGCGCTGAGGTTGATCGCCTTGCACAACTTGCGGCATCCGCCGGGCACGCTCACGAAGACGATGGTGCGGGCCCGATGGCGGGTATGCAGCCGACGTTCCACGTTGTGCCTTGCGCTGTGCCGATGGGCCTGACGATGCTGAACGGCGCCATTATGCCCGCATCCGAGCGGTGCGGCGCACGATTGAACTTATGCGCCCCCGCGCCGGCGCGGCACTCAGCCGCAGGCCGCTCAAGCGGCGAGGAAGTCCCCTATGGCCCGGCCGAAGCGCTCGGTATCGACCAGAAACGCATCATGACCCTCGATGCACGGCAGAGGCACGAACCGGGTCGCGGTGCCTCCCGCTTCGAGCGAGTGCGCCAGCGCCTGTTGCTCGCCGATCGGGAACAGCATGTCGGATTCGACGCCGATGATCAGCGCGTTCGCCAGGTCCGCACGCCGCCAGAGCGAGTGGGGGGTGCCGTGGGCGGCGAGGTCGAAGCGGTCCATGGCGCGCGACAGATAAAGGTAACAGTTGGCATCGAATGCGTTGACCCACCGCTCGGCCTGGACCTCCAGATATCCCTGCACGGCGAACTCCGGCGCGAAAGGGGCGTTCTGGCGCAAGTCGGCGCGAATCGGCTGGCGATCGAAGCGCTGGACCCACTCGGCCGCAGACCGGTAGGTCACCGTGCCGAGCTTGCGCGCCAGGCGCATGCCCGCCGCCGGCGGCCGCTCGCAGCTGTAGTGGCCGTTGCGCCAGTCGGGGTCGGAGGTGATCGCATCGCGCTGAATCGAGCGCAGCGCGATCGCGAAGGGCGATGCGGCCGCGGTCCCGGAGATGCTCGCCAGACGTCGTGCGCCGCCGGGGAACAGCGCCGCGTAGGCCAGCACGACCATGCCTCCCAGCGACGGCCCCATCACCGTATCGAGCCGCAGGATGCCGAGTGTGTGCACGAGCTCGTGGCCGGCGCGTGCAATGTCCTCGATCGACAGATCGGGGAAGGTGAGCCCATAGCGCTGGCTGGTGTCCGGATCGATCGAGGCAGGTCCCGTCGAGCCAAAGCAGCTGCCGAGGGAATTGACGCAGATCACGAAGTACCGGTCTGTATCGAGGGCCAGACCCGGCCCGATCATGCGCTGCCACCAGCCCTCGCGGGGATCTTCGCGGGAGGCGGCCGCATGGGCCGGGGGCGATAGTCCCGTGAACAATAGAATGGCGTTGTCGCGCGCGCGGTTCAGCCGGCCCCAGGTCTCATAGGCGAGCCGTGCGCCGCGCAACGTGCCGCCGCGCCACATCGAGAAGCCGTCCGGAAGATCAACGTAGCGTCGGGCATCGGGCTCGGCAGGGTCGGTGCGGGGGGCGTGCACGGCGGTCATCACGAGGGACCTCAAAGCTCCGAGTCGCCGCCGTCCGGAATGCCTTCGAAGAGCGGTGTCGACAGATACCTCTCGCCAGTATCCGGGAGCATCGCGACGATCACCGCGCCGGAGGCCGCTTCCGCAGCCACCTTCAGGGCCGCAGCAAAGGTGCCGCCCGAGGAGATACCGCAGAAAATACCCTCGGAGCGGGCAAGTTGGCGCGAGGCATCGATTGCTTCGGCGTCCGTCACCGGCACGATGCGGTGCGGCACGTCGCGATCGAGCACACCCGGCACGAAGTCCGGTGTCCAGCCCTGGATCTTGTGCGGAGCAAACGGCAGCCCGGACAATAACGCCGCGGCAGCCGGCTCCGTGGCGACGATCTGTACCTCGGGACGAGCCAGGCGGATCATCTGGCCGACGCCGGTGAGTGTGCCGCCCGTGCCCCAGCCGCTCACGAAGTAATCGAGCCGCCGTCCGGCGAAGTCCTGCAGGATTTCCGCGCCGGTGGTGCTGCGGTGATAGGCCGGGTTGGCGGGGTTCTCGAACTGCCGCGCCAGAAACCAGCCGTGCTCATGGGCAAGCTGCGCGGCTTTGCGGACCATGCCGGTGCCGCGCTCGGCCGTCGGTGTGAGGACCACCCGTGCTCCGAGCATGCGCATGATTTTGCGGCGCTCGATCGAGAAGGTCTCGGTCATCACTGCGACGAAAGGGTAGCCCTTGGCCGCGCACACCATCGCCAGCGCGATGCCCGTATTGCCCGAGGTGGCTTCGACCACTGTCTGGCCCGGTTTGAGCGCGCCGCTGCGCTCGGCGTCTTCGATGATGCCGATCGCCAAGCGGTCCTTGACTGAACTCAAGGGATTGAAGAACTCGCATTTGACGTACATCGTGACGTGCGCAGGGGCGAGTCGCCTGATCCGCACGATCGGCGTCTTGCCGATAGTGTCGAGGATGCTTTCGTAGATCATGCTGCCTTTCTACCCCGGCGGCCGGGGGGGTCACAAACAATGGTCGGCTATCTCCTCAGACCCGCAGGTTATGATGCCGGCATCCCGAGGCCGACCCCCTTGGCGGGCCGTTACCCTGGACCCATGAGCCCATCCCTTCCCGCGGTACGATTGCAGAAGCTGCTCGCGAACGCCGGCGTCGGCTCGCGCCGGCAGGTCGAGCAGTGGATCCGCGCGGGACGGGTGACCGTGGACGGCCGTCCCGCGCAGCTCGGCGAACGGGCCGGCACCGATGCGGATATCCGTCTGGACGGACTGAAGCTTTATCTTGGACGTTCGCCGGACGCGGGGACGGCCGAAGCACTTCTCTACTACAAGCCCATTGGAGAGGTCACCACGCGCCGCGACCCGCAGGGCCGGCCCACCGTTTTCGAGCGATTGCCTGGCCCGAAGCGCGGTCGCTGGATCGTGGTCGGGCGGCTCGACGTCAATACCGCGGGGCTGCTGCTGTTCACCACGGATGGGGCGCTGGCGCATGGCCTGATGCACCCGTCACGGCAGATCGAGCGCGAATACCTGGTGCGGCTGCATGGCTGTCCCGAGGCAGTGGCGATCGAGCGGTTGCGCCGCGGGGTGATGCTCGAGGACGGTCCCGCCGCGTTCGATCGCATTACCCAGCAGCCTGCGCCGCAGGCGGCGCCGTCACGTAACGCTGCGTACCGGGTCGTGCTGCGCGAAGGCCGCAATAGAGAGGTTCGCCGCCTCTGGGCGGCCGCCGGATACGACGTGAGCCGTCTTCTGCGCGTGCGCTACGGCCCGATCGGACTTCCGGAGGATCTTCGCCCGGGGCAGTGGCGGTATTTGGACGCCCAGTCGATGGCTGCGCTTGCGGCCGCGGTGCATGAGGCAGGCCGCTAGCCCCGGATTTCGACCCCCAAGTGCAATTTACGCGCCAAAAGTACATTGACACCGGCGGGAACGGAAATCAAAATACGCGGCTCGTTTTCGCGGAGGGGTACCCAAGCGGCCAACGGGAGCAGACTGTAAATCTGCCGGCTTACGCCTTCGTAGGTTCGAATCCTACCCCCTCCACCAGGCTGAGCGTGGGAGCGGGCGGCGTGAGTGGGCGGACGCAGCGGCATCAGCGGGTGTAGTTCAATGGTAGAACCTCAGTCTTCCAAGCTGATGACGTGGGTTCGATTCCCATCACCCGCTCCAGGCTCGCGTTGTCCGACACAGCGCCGCGCCCACGTAGCTCAGTCGGTAGAGCACGTCCTTGGTAAGGACGAGGTCACCGGTTCAATCCCGGTCGTGGGCTCCATCGCGTGATCGGCGGGAGTCAGGGTCGATGATCTTTCCGGGGCGCGTAGCCCCCAGACGTCTTTTGAGGAATTTTCCATGTCCAAAGAGAAATTCGAGCGCAGCAAGCCCCATGTGAACGTGGGGACGATTGGGCACGTGGATCACGGTAAGACGACGCTGACGGCGGCGCTGACGAAGGTGATGGCCGAGACGTACGGCGGG
>JAKBWB010000054.1 GCA_021843755.1 Pseudomonadota bacterium | reverse complement strand
CCGACGGTACCTCCTCGACCGCCAGCTCCAGCTTGCGTCGACTCAAAGAGGAGTTCCTGTTGTCTTGAAAACAAGATGTTACACCTCTTTGATCATGTTGTACATGAAATTAACTTAGCGGCAATGCGTCTAAGTTCTCACTAGATCTGGGTTTTTATGCGGCCATCTCATCTAGGCGGTCACCATGCTTGAATCATTACTGCCGGCGGGAGATTTATCGCAACCGATCAGTGGTTCTCACAGATGATGCACCGACATCCCTTGCCAGTAAAATGACGAACACCTACCGTGTTACTTTTGATTCTGTCAGCACGTGGAAATATCCGTTGGAGTAAATCGTTTTCGTTGTGTTCAACGTAGCGCCGTAGCGCATAACTGCACAGGTCTGCAATCTGTACCAGCCTTGTCAGTTGACTGTCTACGAAAAGCGGTGTTTCTATAATCCTTTCGACATCCGTCCATAGAGTTCCGCTTTCATGAAAACGCCGCATTAAGTCTGTGTGTTTCCTACACACGGTCTGGTTGTTGTCATGAACCAGGAGTCCAAAGTAGCGTTGTCCTGCTTGGCTTGCGTCTGCTCTTTGTAGGTATTGCTCAAACCGTGATACAACCTGCTCAAACGCTTGCTCCTCAACTGATCGTCCAGTCTTTGCCGGATCGAAATGTAGCTTGTCGATGCACTCTGCAAATAACCGTGCAAATCCCCAGCTTCCGACAACATCAGCAACGTCTTGAATCGCGCTTCGTCGCTCTTGCTCCGTCAGGTGGGCATAGGCGGCCGTGTGGGCATAGTCCTTTTTGAGTTGGCGATATCTCTTGGATTCATGAGATCGTTGGAGTCGCAGGAGTTCGCCCGCGCGATAACGATCCATAGACGCTCGGCGTTGCGAGCGAGAGAGCTGCTCAAAATTCGGGATACGGGACTGCTCAAGATACCGGCGTGCCATCCAAGCGGTGTGCAGCTCGGAACCCGAGAGGTCGTAGCTGTCGAGCACGCGCCCAATTTGCTGATCTGCCTCTTTCCAGTGCCATATGGGCAGCGCAAGGCCGGCGAGTACAAAGTGAGACGAGTTACCGGGCAACTCGGGCGTTCCTGATTCGTCGATGTAGCACAAGTACATCGAGCGCCCCTCCCCGCTTTCTGCAGGCAAAAAAAAAGCGACTGGGCTTTTGGGGACAATCCCCAAATCGAGGCGCTTAGCGACTCATCCCAGACGCATGAGAATGATAGGCGAAATTTATGTGGGACGCAAATTAGGGTTCAAAAACCGCGAAGCCGAGCCGGCCGGCTCATTGACCGGCCCCCCGTTCCGCGTCGTGCAGACGCCCACAATACCGGCCTCGCCGAGCGACGCCCCCTCCTCCGTGGATCATTTCTCGCCCGGTTTCGGTCGGAGGCGTCTACCCCGCCGACCGCAGGTCCCTCCGTGGCGCACACAGCGCGCTGTCTCCCGGCAGCAGTGCCCCTCATTTCACGCCGCGCCGGACCCCGAGGATCGCGAGGTCGAGGCCCTTGTGCGCGAGCCTCAGGTCCGCGAGGCCGCGGCGGAGCGTCGCGAGCGGTGCGCCGGCGATCTCCGTGGCCTCAAGCGCCTCCTGGGCGGTCTCGACGAGCGCAAGCGCGTCGGAGAAGTCGTCGAGCACCTGGGCGAGCATGTCCAGAGACGCGGCGCGGATTACATGGGTATCAGCGGGGGGTGCGGTAGGCTTTCGCGTGGGCACAGCTGTCTCCTCGGTGGGCCTTGGGCGCTACCGAGGAAGGGCTGCTCTGAAGAAGTGGCCACAAACGTGGCCACAAGTGGCTTCACAGAATCGCGTAAGTCATTGGTGGAGCCAGGCGGGATCGAACCGCCGACCTCTTGCATGCCATGCAAGCGCTCTCCCAGCTGAGCTATGGCCCCACGGAGTGGGCGGCGAAGGTACGAAAGGGGCGCCGCGCTGTCAAGGAGCAGCGCGCCCTTATTCTGCAGTCCGGCGCAATGGAACGCTGCTCAGGGGCCAGCGCCGTTGCGCAGGACGGTCTCGATCCGCGCCAGTGTACGCTCCCGGCCGAGCAAGGCCAGGGTCGTATCGATTGGCGGTGAGACCGCCGTTCCCGTTACCGCCACGCGGACCGGCTGGGCCACTTTGCCGAGCCCCCAGCCGTTCGCAGCGGCGAGATCCTCGAGCGCCGCATGGATGCTCACGGCCGTCCACTGTGTCAGCTGCACGAGGCGCTCACGCACCTGTCCCAGCATCTGACGGCCGCCTTCGCCCAGGTGCTTGGCCGCCGCTTTCGGATCGATCTGCACGGTGTCGATGAAAAAGAAGCGACTGTTGCACGCCATCTCCTTCAGCGTCTTCGCACGCTCGCGCTGCGATAGGATGATTCCCTCGAGCAGGTTCCGATCATCGCTGTCGAGTCCGATCCTGCGCAGCTGCGCACGCAAGCGCGGCACCAGCGTCGAGGGCTCGGCGCGCATCATGTGCTGCTGATTGAGCCACAGGAGCTTTTCCGGATTGAACGTCGAGGCCGCCTTGTTGACGTCCTTGATGTCGAAGGCGGCGATCATTTCCTCGCGCGTGAAGACCTCCTGATCGCCATGCGACCACCCGAGGCGCACCAGGTAATTGAGCAGCGCATCGGGAAGGTAGCCCTCCTCCTCGTACTGCAGCACGCTGACCGCGCCATGACGCTTGGAGAGCTTCGTACCGTCGGGTCCGAGGATCATCGGCACATGGGCATAGACCGGCGGCGTCGCGCCGAGCGCAATCAACATGTTCATCTGCCGCGGCGTATTGTTGAGGTGGTCGTCGCCGCGGATCACATGCGTGATGCCCATGTCCTTGTCATCGACGACCACGCTGAAATTGTACGTCGGGCTGCCGTCGGAACGGGCGATGATCAGGTCATCGAGCTCGGCGTTCTGGAAGGTCACCGCGCCGTGCACCAGATCCTCGACCACCACGGCACCTTCGGTTGGGTTGCGAAAGCGCACCGCCGGCTGAACACCCGCACGCGGTTCGCGCCGCGATCGGCAGGTACCCGGATAGCGCGGCTTCTCCTTGCGGGCGATCTGCTCGGCGCGCACCGCATCGAGTTCCTCTTTGGTGCAGTAGCACCGGTACGCCTGGCCCGCGGCGAGCATCTGCGCGATCACCGCCCGATAGCGATCGAACCGCTGCGTCTGAAAGTACGGCCCTTCGTCGGCCGTCAGGCCCAGCCAGGCCATGCCCTCGAGGATGACCCGCACGGCTTCCTCGGTGGATCGCTCGCGATCCGTATCCTCCACACGCAGGATGAACTTGCCGCCCATGCGGCGCGCGTACAGCCAACTGTATAGCGCCGTACGCACACCGCCGACGTGAAGCATGCCGGTGGGACTGGGAGCGAATCGGGTGACGACCGTCATGGGACTTTTCGAATGCGTATCAAGGGCGGCGCATCGTACCAAGCAGGCGGCGTCCCCGCACCCTGTCGTCCCACCCTACCCCGTCAACGGGCCCTGTGAACTTGCGTTGAATACAATAGGGAGCGGCTCGGCCGGTATCGGGGCAGGTTCAGCACCGGTTCAGTGCCGCCGATCCAGGCTCCTGGATAGGCGAACGAAGCGGAGAAACCCCATGCAGGTCCCCTTTCTCAGGCGCGTGCTTCCCGTGCTGGTGCTCGCCGCACTGCCGTTAGCCGCGTCCGCCGACATGCCCTTCGGGCTCTCGATCACCATCGCGCCGCCGCCGCTGCCTGTTTATGTTCAACCGCCCTGCCCAGCGGCCGGCTACCTTTGGATACCCGGCTACTGGTCCTGGGGACCCGCCGGGTATTACTGGGTGCCGGGAACGTGGGCACTGCCGCCGCAGGTGGGCTTGCTGTGGACGCCGGGCTACTGGGGCTGGATGAACGGCCTTTACATCTGGCACGCCGGCTATTGGGGACCACGCGTCGGATTTTACGGCGGCATCGATTACGGCTTCGGGTACGACGGCATGGGATTCGACGGCGGATTCTGGCAGGGCGGCACTTTCTTCTATAACCAGGCGGTCGAGCGCGTCGACCCTGTATTCGGCGCTCACGTGTACTTCCGCCGTCCCGCCTTTCATCCTTACGTGGCACGTGTCAGCTTCAATGGCGGTCCCGACGGGGTATTCGCGCGCCCCGACCGCGAAGACTTCATCGCAGCACGCGAACGACGCTTCGCTCTGACGAACCAACAGCGTTTGAATCAAAGAATCGCGTTCCGCGATCGCATGCTACGCGCGGACTTCAACCACGGACGGCCGCCCATCGCGGCCACCGAGCGTCCCGGTGTGTTCCGTGGGCCCGGCGTGTTCGGGGCGCGGGCACGCTTCGGCGCCCGCGCGCGATATCGCCCGCGAATGCAGTACCGCGGACAACCGTTGCGACACCCCGCCCCTCGGTTCCGAGGCCCTGGAGCGCGCGCGCAGCGATTCGGCCCGAGACGGCAGTTCCGCCCGCAGCAGTTCCGCCCGCAGCAGTTCCATCCGCAGCGGCAATTCCGCCCGCAGCAGTTCCGTCCGCAGCGACCGTTCCCACCGCAACGGCAATTCCGTCCGCAGCAGTTCCGTCCCCAGCAGTTCCATCCGCAGCGGCAGTTTCGTCCACAGCGGTTTCGTCCGCAACCGGCTGTAACACCGGGACCCGCGCGACGGCCTCCGCCGCTGTTCCGTCCACTCGGACCCGGCTGAGGCTCTGGGCGAGGACACCTACGGTCGTTCCGGCGCGGATCGGCATCTCTGCGCATAAAGCCCCATCGGCCCGGTGACCAGAGATTGCCATAAGGCGCATCGACGTACGCGCGGGCGGTCAGTTTCCCCAAGATGGCAGAACTGCCCGCAGACTCCATGATGCGGGGGAACAGCTCCACAGCGGGCAAACGTGTCGGAGTCTTCACGCGAGTTGTGCCGGCCGGCCGAGCGCCCGCTTCGGGCAGCGATCTCTCTGCGCAGGAAATCTACCCAGCCAGCCGCATGGAAAGGTAAATATCCTGATCGATCACGTGTCCCCCTGCTCCGCGCTACGGCTGGCGCACACTATTGCGCCAGGGCCTGCAGGCACCGGATCTGTCGTTCCAGCTCCCGCTGTGCATCCAACAGCTCGAGCGCCAAGGCTGCGCCGCTGACGTTGACTCCCAGATCGCGCATCAGCCTGCCGGCCGCCGCGAGACGCGGCAGCGCTGCCACCGGAACCTGCCACTGGCCAGGGGGGGCGGCTCGCAGCGAGACCAGGCCAAGCTCGGCGAGCTCGATCATCACCTCGAGATCGAGCCGGCAAAGCCGGCAGATCTCGGCGGCATCGACCCAATCGCACCCGCCCACCACGTGCACTTCACGGACTTCCACGACACTACCTCCTGAAATCGGCGCGCGGATCGAACGATCCGAGCTTTGCCCGCATGTCCGCGTACACCGCGCGCGCCTCGGGCGAGGTGGCGGGGGGCAATACGATCTTGAGCTGCACGTAAGCATCACCGGGCGGTTGACCGGGCAATCCGCGGCCCCTCAAGCGCAATTTCTGCCCGGACTGCGCACCGGGCGGCACCTGCATCTCGACCGCACCCCCGGGCGTCGGCACCGTCACTGTCGCCCCGAGCGCGGCCTCCCACGGCGCGACGGGCAGCGTCAGCGTCACGTCGCGTCCGTCGAGCTGATACAGGCGGTTCGGGCGAATGTGCACCTCCAGATACAGGTCGCCCGCACGTCCACCCCCGGGCCCGGGCTCGCCCTGCCCCGCCAGTCGAATGAGCTGCCCGTCAGTGACGCCCGCGGGAATCGTGACGCGCACCGTGTGCGAGCGTAGCTCCAGCGTGGCGCCCGGTTTGAGCTCCGGCCGCTTCAGCTCGAGCGTGCGCGTGCCGCCCCCGAACGCTTCCTCGAGATCGAGGTCGATGCGGGCATGATGGTCGCGGCCGCCGTGCGGCGCTCGCCCTCCGGCCCCGGCGAACGGAGTCGCGCCGCCGAAGAGCGAGGCGAAAAAGTCGCTGAAACCGTGCTCCTCGAACACGTGGGCGCCACCGGCGCCCTGCGGCCGGGTCCCGCCACCGAACTCGAAGCCGCTCGCCCAGTCGGGCGGGGGCCGAAACTGCTGGCCGGACTGCCACCCGCTTCCGAGTTGATCGTAGGCGGCCCGCTTTTCCGCGTCCTTCAGAACCTCGTAGGCCTCCTGAACTTCCTTGAACTTCCGCTCGGCATCCTTCTCCTTGCTGACATCAGGGTGATACTTGCGGGCAAGCCGGCGGTAGGACTTCTTGATCTCCTCGGCCGTGGCGGTGCGCGCCACGCCAAGGGTCTTGTAATAATCCCGGTATTCCATGCGCGATGCAGCCCTCTTTAATTAAGGTTCAGCGATCAGGAACCGGTGACATGGGGGCGCGGCAGACGAAGCCAAGCCCCGGGCTTGAATCCCGATCCGGCGACCCCATTCAGGCGGCATGAACGCCCAAAGTCAAGCCGCCGCTGCCGTGATCGCGGCCTGTCCGCACTGCCACACACTGGTCCGCGTACCGCAGGAGCGCCTGCAGGAACACCCCAGATGCCCGCGGTGCAAGGCGCAGATCCTGACCGGGGAGCCGGTTGCACTCGATGCCGTCTCGTTCGCAGCGCACGTCGAGCGCGCCACGCTGCCGGTGCTCGTGGACTTCTGGGCGCCGTGGTGCGGACCGTGTCGCATGATGGCCCCGATCCTGGATCGCGCCGCGGCCGAGCGCACCACCGGGCTGCGCGTCGCAAAACTCAACACGGACGAGCAGCCGCAACTGGCCGGACGCTTCGGGATCCGAAGCATCCCGACGCTGATTCTGTTTCGCGACGGCCGCGAACTCGCCCGCCAGTCCGGTGCGCTGGATGGCACAACTCTCGCGCGCTGGCTGGACCACGCCTTGGGCTGAGGGCAGGTCCCAACACCGGCACAGTGTTCTCAGGCACCGCCGGGCGGCTGCAGGCGCTGGCGCGCGTGGCCCGCGAATGCCCGCAGAATGTCGCCCGCCGCAGCGGGCGCCATCAACTCGAGCGAGCGCTGCAGAAAACGCGAGCGCAGTTCGATCTCGAGCAGCAACGCGACCCGGCTGCCGCCGGCCGGATCGGCCTCGAAGCGCCACGTGAAGTTCAAGTGACGGAACTGCGCGTCATCGGATGTTATGTCTATCCGCTCCGGGCGCCGCAGCAGTGCCTGGGTACGAAACCGCAGGCGCATGGGCCCGAACCCGATGGTCTGCATCGCCTCGCACCGCTCGCCGTCGCGCCGCTCGATGCGCGCATCGATCCAGCC
Organism: Pseudomonadota bacterium; assembly: GCA_021843755.1. Classification (GTDB taxonomy): domain Bacteria; phylum Pseudomonadota; class Gammaproteobacteria; order Steroidobacterales; family Steroidobacteraceae; genus 13-2-20CM-66-19. The sequence goes on along the minus strand of JAKBWB010000054.1, from coordinate 45,179 downwards.
CGGCAGAAAACCCGGATAGCCCTCGACATCCGCCGCCAGGTCGAACAGCGCGGTTCCGTCATAAGGCAATCGACGCTCGGCCTGTGTACTCAGCATGAACCGTCCCGTGACTCGATACGCGCCGCGTACTCGATGATCTGTCCGTAGCACAGTCCCCCGTCGCTGCACGGCACCTGTTCGCACAGACTCACATGGAAGCCCTCCGCGGCGAACTCCCGGCACGCGAGTTCCGTCAGCAGCGCGTTCTGAAAGACTCCACCGCCGAGACCCACGTGCATGATGCCCTCGGCGCATAGTGCCCGCGCCTGGGCCACGATGCCGCGAGCGATTGCGCGGTGAAACTCCAATGCCCGCTGCCCGAGCGAGCCGTTCCAGTGTACCAGCTGTTCGATCACGGGCTGCCAGTCGAGGCGCAGCACGCCCATCGCGTCCCGGTACAGCCGAGCCGGCCCGATCGACCGCGACCGCTCACAGGCGGCCGCGCCCTCGCGCGCAGCCGCCTCGAGCTGCATCGGTCCCTGCCCCTCGTAGCTGGCTTCGCGCACACCCAACACCACGGCGGCTGCCGCATCGAACAGCCGGCCGGCGGCGCTCGTCCACGGCGCATTGACGCCTCGCTCCCACGCCTGCCGCACGAGCGCCCCCGGCTGAGGATCGGGCAACCGAACACCAATCTCCCAGCAGGCCCCCGCGGCGCAGCGCCACGGTGCGCGCGCGGCGTGCTCGCCCCCGGGCAGGCGAAAGGGCCGCAGGCTCGCAACACGGCGCCAACAGCCTGGCACGCCGAGAAACGCCTCTCCGCCCCACAGCGTGCCGTCCTCGCCCAACCCGGTGCCGTCCCAGGTAAAGACCAGCATCGGACCGTGCACGGCACTTTGACCCACCACCGCCGACGCGTGCGCCCGATGATGCGGGATGCACGTGACGGGCAAACCGCACTGATGCGCCCAGCGGCTCGAGGCGTAATCCGGATGCGCGTCGCAGACCACTCCGGTGGCCCTGACGCCGTAGAGACGCTGCAAATCCTCGACAACCTGCCCGAAGACCCGCACGCTGCGTGCGCTGCCCATATCGCCGATGTGCGGCGAGATGACCACCCGATCCTCCCATGCCAGGGCGACCGTGGCCTTGAGGTGTCCGCCGGTGGCGAGCACCGGACGCTCGAGCCGCTGCGGCAGCGCCAGCTCCAGCGGTCCGAGACCGCGCCCGATGCGCAGCACACGCGCCCGACCCAGAACGCCGCGCACCACGGTGTCATCGGCTGGGCGCGCAATCGGCCGATCGTGGTGCAGGACGGCATGGGCCATGGGCGTCAGGTGCGTGCGCGCCGCGATCACTTCGGTGATCACCGGCTCGCCGCTGACATTACCCGAGGTCGCGACCAGCGCTCGCGCGACATCGCTCAGCAACAGATGATGCAGCGGGCTGTACGGCAGAAAGACACCCACCTCGGCCAGACCCGGCGCGACCAGCCGCGAGAGCCGCGCACCCGCGCGCCGCCGCGCCAGAACGATCGGCCGCGCCGGGCTGAGCAGCCATTCGGCCTCCTGTTCCGACAGATCGATGTCGCCGCGGACCGCGGCCAATCCGTCGACGCCGCTCTGCGGATACATCACGGCCAGAGGCTTGTCCGGGCGGTGCTTGCGCGAGCGCAGCCGGGCCACCGCCGCGTCGCTCGTGGCATCACACAGCAGATGGTAGCCCCCGATCCCCTTGACGGCCACGACCCCTCCGGCGAGCAGCAACTGCACGGCGCGCCGCAGAGCCGGCTCCCCGCCCAGCCTGTGCCCCGGCGACGCCTCGCTCTCGAGCCAAACCGACGGACCGCACTCGGGGCAGGCCACCGGCTCGGCGTGGAAGCGCCGGTCGCCGGGATCGCGATACTCCGCCGCACAGCGCGGGCAGAGCGCGAAACCCGACATCGTCGTGTTGGAGCGGTCGTAGGGCAGCGCCTCGATCAACGTGTAGCGCGGACCGCACTGGGTGCAGTTGATGAACGGATAGCGATAGCGCCGGTCGGCCGGATCGTCGAGTTCGGCGAGACACTCCGGACAGGTAAACGCGTCGGCCGGCACGAAGATCCGCGCCGGCCCGTCGGCGGCGCTCGCCAGAATCGTGAACTCCGACGCCTGCGGCAACCCGGTCGCTTGCACCTCGATCAGGCGCGGGCGGGCGAGCGGTGGCGCGCGCGCGATAAGCTCGTGCATGAAACGCTCGAGCGCCGCAGGCGAGCCGCTGACCACGATATCGACTTCACCGTGCAGGTTGCGGACACTGCCGGCGAGCCCGAGCGAGCGTGCCAGGCGGTAGACGAACGGCCGGAACCCGACGCCCTGCACGTGGCCACCGAGCCGCAGCCGCCGCGCCTGCAGCTCGCCCGCCACGGCCGCGCACGCGGCCGTCTCAGGCGCCGGCGTGATCGACGACGGTGGCTTGCTCATCACCGCTGGCCGGCCCGCCCGGCTGTCGCAGGCCCGCGCGCTGCGCCGCGCGCGCGCTCTCGAGCCATGCGCACCACGCCTCCATGCCCGCGTTCGTGCGGCTGGAGAGCCGTAACACCGGCGCCTCGCTCGCGAGCGCGCGCAGACTCGCCTCGGCGCGGGCCGGATCGAACTCCGGCAACAGCGGCAGCAGATCCGCCTTGGTCAGCAGCAGCAGGTCGGCCGCGTGGAACATCACCGGATACTTCTGCGGCTTGTCGTCGCCCTCCGGGACCGACAGCAATATCACATCGAGATGCTGGCCGAGATCGAAGCTCGCCGGGCAGACCAGGTTACCCACGTTCTCGATGAACAGCAGGTCCAGCCCTTCGAGCTCGAGTTCATCGAGCGCGCGGTGAACCATGAGTGCATCCAGATGACAGGCGCTGCCGGTGGTGATCTGCACCGCCGGGACGCCCTTGGCGCGAATGCGCCGCGCGTCGTTCTCGGTGGCCAGATCCCCTTCGATGACCGCGATGCGCCGGCGTCCCGAGAGGGCCTCCACCGTGCGCTCCAACAGCGAGGTCTTGCCCGCCCCCGGGGAGGACATCAGATTGATCGCGAGCACGCCGTGCGCATCGAAATGCCCGCGGTTGTGCGCCGCGAGGCGGTCATTCTCGCCGAGCAGCTCGCGCAGCACCTCGACCGTCTCGAGGGCTCCGCCCTCGCCGTGATGGCTGTGATGGGCGTGCTCGCCCGGGGTGATGCCGCAGCCGCAATCTTTACACATGTCGAGTCTCCCGGTTGGCCGGATCGCAATCCGTACCGGCCGGCACGGCACGATGCCGGGCCAGATGCAGCGGCGTGCGTGATTTCGCCACCTTGTAGATGAAGTTGTAACGGGCCACGTGGTAGCTCGGATCGAAGCCGTAGAAATTACGCTCCATGCGTGCGAGCTCCTCGCTGCGGTACGCCTCGAGCGGTTTCGCGCGCTCGTCCGCCTCGCGCCGCAGTCCTTTGGCGGCGATCCGTCGCTCGAGGGACGGGTCGGCCGCAAGCGCGCCCGCCGCCGCACCGATTGCCGTCAGCGCGCCGGAAGCCTCGAGCGGCAGCAGCCGGTCCACCAGGCCCAGACGCCGGGCCTCGGCGACGCCCATCGGCAATCGCCGCTGCATCAGCCGCTGCGCCCCTTGCGCCCCCACCCGCCGCGGCAGCAGATAGGTCCAATACTCCGAACCGTAGAGGTTGCCCATGTCCTTGTAATGGGGGTTGAGCACGACGCCCGGCACCGCCCACACCTCATCCGCGGCGAGCGCGAGGAACACTCCGCCCGCGCCCGCGCCGCCGCGCAGCGCCGCGATCACCCATCGGTCGCTGGTCAGGATGATGTCCCGGGTCAGATCATCGATGGCATTGATGTTGCGCCAGGACTCGTCGGCGGGGCTGTCCGCCGCCTCGATCAGTCCCAGATGGATGCCGGTCGACCAGTAATCGCTCCCGCCGGCCAGGACCAGCACGCGCGTGGGACGCTCGAGGCAGCGCGCGTAGGCCGATCGCAGCTGCTGGCAGCGCTGCGTGCTCAGCGCTCCGTTGTACAGCTCGAAGCGCAGCACCCCGACCGGCCCATCCTCCTCGTAACGGATCGGCGCGTAGCCGGGCGCCGCCGCCAATGCGGCACTCTCGGTCTGAAACACCCGCTCGGCCGGAAGCTTCAAGCCCGCCATTCCGCCGCCAGCGCCCGTCCCCTCCTCGCGGACATGCCCGATCCAGATCGCACCATCGCGAGTCGCCCGCGCGAGCGCACCGTCGCACCGCGCGAGCATGCTGCCCGCGGCGCCACCGAGACCCACGGCCGGGTGGGCATCGAACAGCCGTACGCGGCGGCCGAACAGCTCGTCGGCGACGCCCGGAAATCCATCGGCGCTGCGAATCTTGCGCAGCACCGTCTCGGTGTCATCGACGAGCCAGTCGATGCGCCGGTCGGCCAGACGACACACGGGACGCTCGCGTCCGCTGACCGCCGGATCGGCCGGATCGGCCCGCCGCGGCTGAAAATCCCCGGACTCGATCCGCCCGAGCGCCTCGAGCACCGCGCGCACGGCGGCAGCGGTAATCTCACGCCGGTAGACGCTCGATTTGGTATCGGCGCGCACGGCGCATGGGATGCTCGCCCAGACCGGTCCCGCGTCGAGCCGCGCCTCGGCCTGCAGCACCGTGACGCCCCACTCGCTCCGCCCCTCGAGCAGCGCCCAATCGAGCGCCGACGGCCCGCGGTCACCGAGGATCCCGGGGTGAACGATCAGACAGCGCCGGGTCCGCCAGAGCGCCTCCGGAATCGGGCGCGTGAGCAACGGCGCGAGCACGACATCCGGATCGAACAGCTCGACGGCCTCGCGCGTCACGGCGTCGTTGATGTCCAACTCGACGGACACGGCATGGCCGCGCTCCTCGAGCTCGACGAACAACCGTTGGGCGAGGCTGTTGAAGGACTGGGTGAGCAGCAGAATGCGCATCGGATCGCTCAACAGATCCGCGGCAACTGCTCGCCCGCGAGCCAATCGACGACTCGGCCGCCGCCCAACCCCGTCGTCATCTGCACGAAGCGCTGATCGTCGGGAACGGTCTCGCCGATGAGCGCCGCGTCATGTCCCAGGGGATGGGCGCGCATCGCCGCGAGCACCGCCCCGGCCGATTCGGGCGCGACGAAGGCCACGAGCTTGCCCTCGTTGGCGACATAGAGCGGATCGAGGCCCAGCAGCTCGCACGCCGCCGCCACGGCAGGCTTGATCGGTATGGCCTGCTCGCGCAGGCGCACCCCGACACCGGCCTGCTGCGCGATCTCATTGAGCGTGGCGGCAAGTCCGCCGCGGGTCGGATCGCGCATGGCGTGCAGCCCGGCGCCCCCGGCGGCGACCATCGCCGCCACCAGCGTATGCAGGGCCGCGGAATCGGACTGCAGCGCGGTCTCGAAGCGCAGATCATGCCGGCACGACATGACGGCGATGCCGTGATCCCCGAGCGAGCCGGACAACAGTATGTGATCTCCCGAACGCACCCGTTCGACCGACACGTCCGTCCCGCGCGGCACCACGCCGATTCCCGTCGTGCAGATGAACACGCCGTCGGCCTTGCCGCGCTCCACCACCTTGGTATCCCCGGTCACCACGGCAACTCCGGCCTGACGCGCCGCCGCGGCCATGCTCTGGACGACACGCTCGAGATCCGCCAGCGGGAAGCCTTCCTCCAGAATGAAGCTCGCCGACAGATAGCGCGGCACCGCCCCGCCCATGGCGATGTCGTTGATCGTGCCGTGCACGGCCAGGGACCCGATATCTCCCCCGGGAAAGAACAGCGGGGAGACCACGTATCCATCGGTGGTCATCACCATGCGTCCGGACTCGACGTCGAACGCTGCCTGGTCGTTGCCGCGACGAAGCCACTCGTTGTCGAGGGCGGTATGAAACACCTGGGCGATCAGCTGCGCCATGGCGCTGCCGCCGGCGCCGTGCGCGAGTTCCACCCGGCCGGCACGGACATCGAGCATCCGGTGCATCGGACGGCTCATCGGAGGCCCTTGGCCGCGACACCCGTATCCAGCGGCTGCGGATCGCGAAAACGCTTGTACGTCCAGTGCGCGGCGCAGGCGCCCTCGGAGGACACCATGCACGAGCCCATCGGCGTCTCGGGTGTGCACACCGTGCCGAAGAGTCTGCAGTCGGTGGGCCGTTTCACACCGCGCAGCACCGCGCCGCACTGACATCCCGGCACATCGCGCGCCGGGAGGTCTTCGAGCGCGAAGCGCCGCTCGGCGTCGAACTCGGCGTAGGCACTCTTCAGACGCAGCGCGCTGTAGGGAACCTCCCCGAGGCCGCGCCACTGAAAGCTCTTGCGCAGCTCGAAGAGCTCGGCGACATCACGCTTCGCGTGCTCGTTGCCTTCCGGGCGCACTGCCCGCCCGTATTGGTTCTCGACCTCATGGCGTCCGTCGTTGACCTGCCGGATGAGCATGAGTATCGCCTGCAACACATCGAGCGGCTCGAACCCGGCGATGACCACGGGCTTGGCGAACTCCTCGGCGAAGAACGCATACGGCGCGCTGCCGATGATCGTGCTCACGTGCGCGGGCCCGATGAACCCATCGATCCGCACCCGTCCGAGCTCGCGTACATCGGGGCTCTCCAGAATGTTCTGGATCGCCGCGGGCGTCAGAACGTGATTGCAGAACACACTGAAGTTTTTCACACCCAGCCGCGCGGCGAGGCGGATCGCCAGCGCCGTCGGCGGCGTCGTGGTCTCGAAGCCGATCGCGAACAGCACGACCTCGCGCTGCGGCTCGGCACGGGCAAGCGCCACGGCATCGGCGGTCGAATAAATCATGCGCACGTCGGCGCCCGCGGCCTTGGCCCGCAGCAGCGACACGCCGCGCGATCCGGGCACGCGCATCATGTCTCCGTAGGTGCACAGCGTCACTCCCGGCCGCTCGGCGAGCCGGATGGCGCTGTCGATGCGCGCCACCGGCAGCACGCACACCGGGCAGCCCGGTCCGTGGATGAGCCGTACCGAGCCGGGCAGCAGATCCTCCAGTCCGTAGCGGGAGATGGCATGGGTGTGCCCGCCGCAGAATTCCATGAAGTGATAGCCGCCGGCGCCACAGGCCACTTCCGCGGCGATGCGCTGCGCGAGCGCGCGCGCAAGGCGCCCATCGCGATACTCGTCCGCGTGCTTCATGCGTCCGGCCCGGGCCCGGCGTCCACGGCGAAGCCGGATTCGGCGGCCAGCGCGCGCAGCGTCGCGAGCATCTCGGCGGCCTGGTTTTCATCGATCAACGCCATGGCGAAACCAACATGCGCGAGCACGTACTGTCCCGGCTGCGCCTCCGGGGTGTAGGCGAGACTGATTTCCTTGACGATCCCGCCGAAATCAATGCGCGCGGTGCGCACCAGGGGATCGTCACCGCAAACGCTGACAATTCTGCCGGGTACCGCCAGGCACATGCGCCGCCCCTCGAATCAGGCTGATGTCCTACCGTGCCCCAGTGGCACGGCCTCTTGAATACGTACCTCTGCGGACTCGGTAGGCGTTCGTACGTATCGACCCGCCAAGACCCGTCCCGGATGCTGTCACAAATGGAATCAGGGCGTGTCGGCGGGGTCTGTTGGATGGCGGCGCTGGCTGCCGTGGCGTTGCTGCTCGGGCCAGCGGTCCATGCGACACCCCCGGGGAGCGGCCGCGCCGCGCCCGCCCCGCCGCCGGCCGCCGCGCCGATCCCCAACACCGGGTGCCTGGCCTGTCATGCCACCGGCCTGATGGGTGCGCCGAAGGTCGATCCGCGGGTGCTTGCGCACTCGGTGCACGCCTCGCTCGCCTGTGTGAGCTGTCATGCCGCGATCAAGCGGATACCGCATCCGGTGCCGGTTGCGCCGGTCGAGTGCTCGAGCTGCCACGTGGCGCAAGGTCGGGCGCTCGCGCGCGGCTCGCATGCGCCGCCGATGGCGCCCCGTCCGGCCCGGGGCGGCGCCGGACGCGCCGCACCCACCTGCAGCACCTGTCACGGCACGCATGCCGTGCGGCCGGTGAGCAGCCCGGCGTTCCTGAGGCGCGTCACTCACGCATGTGCCGGATGCCACGCCCGGGCCTATCGCTCGTACATGAGCACGCCGCACGGCCAGGCGGCCGCGCTCGGCATGAGACGGGCCCCGACCTGCGTCAGCTGCCACGATCCGCACCGCGCGCTGCCCCCCGCCGACCCGCTGTCGCGCGTTTCCGCGCGCAATCGGCTCGCAACCTGCCGCGGCTGCCATGCCGGGGCGACGGCCAACCTCATCGGCTTCGATCCGCATCCCCGGCCGGATGATCCGCGGCGCTCGGCGCTGTTGACCGCCACCCATTACTTCATGGTGGCGCTGCTGGTCGGCGTATTCGGCTTCTTCGGCCTGCACACGCTGCTGTGGCTGCAGCGCGGTTTCGTCGCCCGGCTGCGCGCGGAGCTGCCGCGGGTACCGCACTTCGGCGGCCCGCACATCCAGCGTTTCACCGTGGTGGATCGGCTGACACACCTGACCGTGATCCTGAGCTTCATGCTGCTCGCCCTGACGGGCCTCGCATTGATGCATCCGCGGACCGCCTGGGCCCGCGCCATCACCGCCTTCTTCGGCGGTCCGCACGCGATGAGCATCGTGCACATCGTCAACGGCGGGATCACCTTCGGCTACTTCTTCTTTCACCTGTGCTACCTGGGTTACCGCGTGGTGGTGAAAAAACAGCGCTACCGCCTGCTGGGAAGCGATTCGCTCGTACCGAACGGGAAAGACCTCGGCGATATCTGGCGCAATTTCCGCTGGTTTCTGTACCTCGGACCGCAGCCGCGCATGGGCCGCTGGACGTACTGGGAGAAATTCGATTACTGGGCGGTATTCTGGGGCGTGGCGATCATCGGCGCCTCGGGGCTGATGCTCGCCGCGCCGGTGTATTTCACCCGCGTCGTTCCCGGGATCGCGCTGAACGTCGCCTTGGTCGTGCATTCCGAGGAGGCGCTGCTCGCGACCGGCTTCATCTTCATCTTTCACTTCTTCCACAATCACCTGCGGCCCGAGAAGTTTCCGATCGATGTCTCGATCCTCACCGGCCGGGTGCCGCTCGATCGGTTCAAGGAGGAGCGGCCGTTGCAGTACCAGCAGCTGGTGAACGAGGGCCGGCTCGAGCAGTCGATCGTGCCGGCACCCTCGCCCTTCATGACAGCCAGCAGCGCGATCTTCGGGTTTGCCGTGGTGATCACCGGCATCACGCTGATCCTGCTGGTGATCTTCGCCGGATGAGCGGCACGGCATGCGGCCCATTGCCTGCTCGTGACGCCGGTGAGCAACAGTGATGGCAATCAAGGCAGTGCCGCCGTGCGGGCCACGGCGTAGAAGTCCATGGCGATGACGACGCCCATCCGGACAACCCCCAGCGAGCCGACCGCCGCCGCGCTCGGTGGCGGCTCGCTCGCGGCACGGGCGCGCCGACTGGTGCTCGCAACGCGGCCGGCCTTTGCGCCGGCATCCCTCGCCTCGGTGCTCATCGGCAGCGCCTGGGGCTATCGGGTCACCGGACGGTTCTCCTGGGGCCTCGCCGTCCTGGCGCTGCTCGCGACTCTGTGCGTTCACCTGGCCGCGAATGTCCTCAATGACGTCAGCGACGATCTGTCCGGCGCCGACCGGGGCAATGAGGGTCGAATCTTCCCCTACACCGGCGGCTCACGCTTCATTCAGAACGGGGTGATGAGCCGGCATGAGATGACGCTCTGGGGCGTGACCCTGCTCGCCGTCGCGGCGGTGCTCGGCCTCGCGCTGCTCAAGCTGCGCGGGCCGGGCGTGCTCGCTTTCGGCCTGGTCGGGGTCGCACTCGGCCTGGCCTACTCCCTGCCGCGGATTGAGCTTGCCGCCCGCGGCCTCGGCGAGGCGACCATTGCCATCGCGTTCGGGGTTGTGCCGGTGGTCGGTGCGGCATGGCTGCAGAGCGGACGGCTCGGCGCCGCAAGCATTCTGATATCGGTGCCCGTGGGCCTGTGGGTCGCGGCGATTCTCCTGATGAACGAGGTGCCCGACCGGGACGCCGACGCCCGTGCCGGCAAGGCCACACTCGTGGTGCGGCTCGGGGTACAGGCCACGCGACGGGTGTATCTCGCCCTGCAGGGCGGGGCCTGCGCGGCGCTGATTCTGGCCGCGATCCTGGGTCTGATCCCGGCCTGGGCGGGTTTCGCCTGCCTGCTGCTGCTGCCCGCGGCGTGGCGCGCCGCCGGCGCGATCAGCGCTCCACCCGAGCCCGCCGCGCTGCGGCGCGGCATCCGCGCCACATTGCGACTGCACATGGCCGGCTCGGCGCTGCTGTTGGTCAGCGTGTTGGGTGCGGCCGTCGCGCACTGAGCCGCGCACTGGAGAGTCTCATGAATCGACAGCAGTGGTGCCAGCGTCTCTTCCAGAGCATCGATGGCAAGAGCACCGGCGAATTCCTCAGCTTCCTCACGCCTGATGCCCGCTTCCGGTTCGGCAGCGCGCCCGCGGTGCAGGGCGAGACCGCCATCGCCGAGGCGGTCGATCGGTTTTTCGCCAGCGTCGCATCCCTGTCACATCGAGTGCTCGATCTGTGGGAAACGCCCGGACACCTCATCTGCCGGGGCGAGGTGCGTTACCAGCGGCTGGACGGCACGTCCGTGCAGGTTCCGTTCTGCGACGTCCTCGCGCTGCGCGGCGAGAAAATCGCGCTGTACGAGATTTACCTGGATCCGACCCCTCTCGCTGCCGATTGAGCCCGCCGGTGCGGCGCACCAATGCCACGGCCGCGGGCGGCGTCCTCGGCCACCGGTCCGATACGGCGCGTGCGCACCGCGCCCTCCGGGGCCATCAACAGGCCGGCCCCGCGCCGCGCACGGCCGTTACTGGCCGCCCGCCTTGATGTAGGCGACGAGCGCGGCCAGCTGCGCGGCGCTCAGCTTGCCCTGAAAGGGCGGCATCATCGTAGCGGAGCCGAGTGCCTTGTTCGGATCGAGAATGGCCTCCTCGAGCCGGCGGTCGGAATCCCCGACATAGCTCGAGAGCGGCTTGGCCATGCCGCCGGCGGCGTGGCACATGATGCAACCCTGCGAACTCGCCAGCACCTTGCCTTCGGCCGCGGGCGCGGCCGCCGAGGCCACGGCCGCCGAGGCCGCCAGCGCAAGCCCCAGTCCGGAAAGAATCAGTCCTCTAGTGCTCATCGGGAACTCTCCTCTTCTAGTGCCCCAACCGGTACAGGAACGACACGTCGATCAGGTTCATGCCATAGCGATACGGCTGCACTCCCAGCGCGAGCAGTTGCGGCACGGTGGCCGGATAGACGCTCTGCAGCGCCCAGTCATTGGACCCGAAGTTGGCCCGCTCATAGCGCAGGCGCAGCGACAGCGCCGCGGACCACCGATAGCTCGCGTCGACCTTGACGGTGTCGAGCGAGCTGTCATTCTGTGGGAATCCTCCGTAGCCACCCACGCTCTCGAGCGACATGTTGGCGCGCGTTGCCGCATAGAGGTAATCGGCCCGGACGTGCCAGCGCGTGCTCACGGTCCACGTTCCGCCCGTGCCGGCGGTCCAGAAATATTCGCCCTCGCGCGCCTGCCAGGCGATGGCGGCGGGGATCTGCAGGCCGTACTGCCCGGTCTCGAGGTGCTGGTAGCTGCTGTCGAGATACAGGCTCCAGGGGCTCGCCGGCGACCACTCGAGCGTTGCGGAGAGCTCGCGCTCGCGCGCCTCGCTCAGCCCGAGCTGCGAGCGGCGATACGCATCCGTGGCGGCCGTGCCCTGCAGCGAGAAAGCCACCCGGGTGGTGATCGCCCAGGTGCCCCGGACGGTGAGGAACTCCCGATCGCGCGGCGCGTAATCGTACGCCAGCAGCTGCGGGTCCTCGCCCGCCGGCAGGGCGGCCAGGTCGAGCGCCGAGGCGTCGCGGCGCGAGCTGCCTGCCTTGAGCGTCACGCTCACCGCCCCCACCGGGTCCACCGTCGCCTGGCCCCACGCCTGCAACTCGCTGAGCGAGGTCAGCACCTGCAGCGGACCATAATGGGTGTGAGCGTACTTGCCCCCGACGCTCACCCGCGCCCAGCGGAACAGGCGGTAGGAGGCGCTGCCGGTGAGCCGGACCCGATCCTCTGCGTAACGCGGCGTGACACCGATGCCCCCCGGGAGAGTGTCCGTCACGATGTAGGGAATCGCGAGCACCGCGGTGTGGTCGTCATGACCATCATACGTGGCCCGTCCGAGCAGATCGAGCCGCGCCAGCGGCCGCAGCGCGAGCCCCAGCGCGTAATGTGTCAGGTCGATGTTACCGGGGAGCGAGCCGGACAGCGGCGCCGGACCGCCGGGAAGCGTGCTGCCGGGAACGAACATTCCATCCTGGGCGAGGCGGCCGACGGACGCGAGATAGCTGAGCAGGCCCGACCAGATCGGCAGCGCCACTTCGCCCGAAACCGACGCCTGCTGCAAGTCGTTGTCGGGCGGGAGTGACAGCAAACCCGCGCTGGAGCCCGGCACGAGGGGCTGATAGGGGTTCTGGAACAGCAGCGCGTCCAGCTTCTCATCGAACCAGGAGCCCTGGTAGGCGATGCGCACGCTGGCGCCGGCATCGGCCCACACCGCGCCGGCGCGCACATCGTCGGTCTGATAATCGATCGGCTCGGGCAGCTGCACCGCTTCGGTCAGAAAGCTCGCTCCCGTGGCGCCGGTTCCGGTCCGCTCCGTATGGCTGAGCGTGCCGAACAGTGTCCAGACGCTGCTCGTGAAGTACCGGCCGCTCAGGGTCACCGTGCGCCGGTCCGACTCGATGGGAACCGGCTCGAGGTCCGCCTGCAGCGCGCTCATGCCAGTGGTGGCATTGGCCGCCACCCAGCCGCCCGGGAGAACCAACTCCCCGTCCCTGGCACTGCGATACGGGGTTGCGGCATCGTCGTAGCGGCGCAGCGGCTGCCCCTGGTAGGTGACATGGACCTCGTAACGGCCCTCCTGTCCGGCCGTCACGGCGATGTGCCGCGACGCAAGGCCCAGATGATCCGCCTCGAAGCTGCCGTAGGCCCCGTCACGGGTGCGCCAGCGACCCTGCGCGCCGGCTTGCACGTACGCGCCATCGTGATCGATGCCGTTGTAGCGGCCCGAGGCGAAGTTCGCGCCGTTGGCGTAGATCATCCCCGCTTCGACCCTGGCTTTGGTGCCGGTGTAGAACACGCAGAGTTTGCATGTCCAGGCGCTCGTATCGGGCCGCGGCGCGGCGGCTCGCACCACGGGCGCCGCGAGCACTGCGGCCACGGCCAGGACGATCATCGGCCTGGAACGCGGCACGCGCTGGCGCGCGGGCGAGCAGTCAGTGCCTCGCTGTATCGAGCTCCCCGGGGACATGCTGCCTCCTACCGCATCAGGGCCTGCCCCGACGGACTGTTCGAGCCGTGGATGCGCGAGTGGCAGTTCACGCACCCGCCGATCAGCAGATAGGGATTGGGCATGCCCGCGGGCAGCCCCTGGGGGCCGTACGGCACGGACGGATGGCCGGCGAGATCATGACATTGCTGACAGAGTATGGGCGTCGGCTCTTTCAGCAGCGCCGGCAGACCCGAGCCATGGGGCACATGACAATTCAGGCAATCGTCGGTGACCGGCTGATGCTCCCAGAGAAACGGACCGCGCATCCCGGCATGGCAGCCGGTGCAGGTCGAATTCACCGTGCTCTTCACGAGCATGTGCGGCCCCAACGAGCCATGGGGATCGTGGCACGACGAGCAGCTCATCGTGCCCTCGGGCACCGGATGATGAAACGGCTCGCGGAACCGCGCGACGACCGCCGCGTGACACTTGCCGCAGACGCTCGCCTCGGTGGCCTGCATCCGCACCGGATCCGTGGCGCCGTGAATCCGGTGGCAGTCGGCGCAACTGACGTCGTTGGAGGCATGCGCCCCGGTGAGCCACGCGTGCTCCACGCTCTTGTGACACGCCAGGCACATCGCATTCTGCCTGGCCACAGGGGTCGGCGCATGCGGCCCGAACACCACGATGCCCGCCGGCTTCATTCCGAACGCCTTCACGTGGGTTTCGCCCGGCCCGTGACAGGCTTCGCACTGCAGCCCGCCCGGCCCGAAGGGGCTTGCGGCGTTGTGCGGCTGCGCGTGCGGACTGCGGAAGATGGCCATGACCTGGGCATTGGTCCGATGACACATCAGACAGGTATCCGCGCCCTGGGCACTGTAGCCGAGCGCCGTGGGCGAATTGCTCGGCACGGGAGGAACGGGGGGGCCTGCGGGCGGCGCGGCGCGCACCGCGCCAGCGGCACCGAGCAGCGCCATCACGGCCACCGCCCGCGCGATGACCCACCGGGGCCGGACGAACCGCGGGCGCGCGGCTGTCATGTGAGCTGTCCCTCCAACTCAGTCACTGCTGTTCGGAAAGTCGGCCAGATCGTGCATGACCGCGACGTCGGCAATGCCCCCCGGTCCATGGCACAGCGCGCACGTCTCGACGGTGGGTGAGACCAGTGCCCCCGTGGCGGTCTTGGCCGCATCGAAGTCGCCGCCGTTCTGGATCATGTGCTCCCGGGCCACCTGGCTCGTGTGACAGCTCGAGCAGATCGCGGCATTCGGCGACACGGCCACATCGTCCGCGAGCGTCGTGCGGTTGTTCGACACGATGGTCGGGCCCTGCACCTGCGCGCTCACCGGGTAGTACGAGGTGTTCACGTGACAGGCGTTGCAGTCCGAGAGGTTGCCCGGAAATGCGACGTCGAACGTCGTCGCCCGCGCCCCATAGCTGCAAATGGTCAGCCCGTTCGGGTAGCGAAGGTTGCCGTTCGAGTCAGTCGCGCCCGAGGCGTGGATCTCGTGGATCAGCACCGCGAAGTCGATCGACTGCTCGGGATTGGCGCCGGCCGTGCCGAGCCGAGCGCACAGGCCCGAGGCCGCCACGTGCTGCCCGGCGTCCGTGGCGTCGGGATTGTGGCAGCCCTCGCACAGCTCGAGGTTGTCCGTCCGGTTCTGACCATGCTCGGTCAAATGATGGTGGCAGACGTCGCATTTGGTGATCGAAACGATCTGCGCCGGCGCGACGGCGGCGGGATCGGTGATCGCAAAGTCCTGCGTGACCCCGGCAATCCCCAGCTCCACATTGGTCGTTCCGCTGCCGGACACGTTCGGCAGGGCCACCACCGCCCGGCCCTCCACCGCCATCTGCCCTGAGCCGCTGGCCGTGCTCGGGATGGGCACGGACGAGGCAGCCGTGAACGTACCGTTGCCATTGTTCGTGACACCGGCGCCCAGAAAGTTGATGGATACCGGCTGATTGGGCGTGCCGCTCGCGGCGGTGGCGCTGTTGCTGCCGATGTTCTGAAAGCCCGTGGTCGGCCACGCCATGTCGACCGTCAGATTCGCTCCGGGCAGCTGGAAGGGTCCCCCCGATGCGAGGATGTCGTAGGGGGAGTCATTGTTCTCGGGGTCGATGACCTCGAGCGTCACCGACGGTGTGTCGCCGGGCGCGGTGTTCGCGACGCTCACGATCTTGAAGGCGAACTTGTTCGCCGCGCCATCCACCCCCAGGGCGTGCGCGGCGGCCACCTGCAGCGCGCCGTTGTCGAGCCCGGCGGTCGGACCGTGGCAGGTCGAGCACTGCGCATCGGTCGCCACGATCCCGCCATGACCCTGCCCGGTCGCGAAATCGATGTTGTCGTGACACGAGGCGCAGGTGGCCGCGGTGATCAGCGTCTGGTAGTCCCCCGACTGCGGGGCATCGGGGTCGTTCGGCGCGTGGCAGGTCGTGCAGAATCGCGTCCCGGAGCCCGACACCGCGCCGTTGTTGTTACTGAGATCGCTCTGCGGATAGACGACGTCGCTGAAGTCGTTGATCGAGTTGCGGAAGCCGAAGATATAGTAATGCGTGCCCGCGACCACGCTCGGCAGATCGACGCCCATGTGGATCTTGTGAATCATCACCGAGAAATCGAGCGGGTTGCCGCTCGAGGGATCGATCGAGCTCGGATTGTGGCAAATGACGCAATACTGCACGCTGGTGCGCGCGCCGCCGTGAAAGGCCAGCTGCTGGTGGCAGGCGAGGCACTGCGTGTTGGCTACCGCATCGTTGGCATCG
The DNA here is from genome assembly GCA_021843755.1 of Pseudomonadota bacterium. GTDB lineage: Bacteria > Pseudomonadota > Gammaproteobacteria > Steroidobacterales > Steroidobacteraceae > 13-2-20CM-66-19. The sequence continues at coordinate 29,137 of JAKBWB010000054.1, read as the reverse complement.
AACCCCGTGGTAGCGCCGCTCGCCGGGATGAACGTATAGACCGGGCTGTTGGCCGGGGCGAGATTGCGGATCTCGAGGCCGGCGCGGTGGACGTAACTCGCGTCGTAGCTCACGACCGGGTCGGTCTCGATGTCCTTCTTGAACTCGTATTGATAGCTGCCATTGCCGTTGTCGACGAGCGTGCCGGCGGTGCCGGCCTCCGTGGTTGCCTGAGGCTCGGCCGTCGTGCCCACGACCGGGTCGGTGGTCGTTGCGGCGGATGCAGGCGCGGGGTTGACCATGTCGTAAAGGTAGGACTGCCACTGGGGCCGCAGGAGCGGCACCGGCGCCGGCAGCCCCGGATAGGCGTTCAGCTGCGCGCCCGCGGGCACGAGCCGGGCGATGGCGAAGCTGACGTCGGCGGCCGGCAGACCCGACAGCGGCTGGCCGTTCTGATCCACGAGGGTGAAATCGACGAGCGGCTGCCCCGAGGAGGGAATCGTGACCTTGGTGATGGTCGCGACGATCTTCGTGGCGGTGCTCACATCGAGCGCGCTCACCGTGCTGCTCGGCCCGGGCGGACCGGCCGGTCCGCCCGGGCCCGCGGCGCCGGCGGGACCCGGTGCGCCGGTGCTGCCCACGCAGGCCGCGAGCATCACCACCATACCCAGTGCGCCCAGTCTTGCGATCAGGCGCCCGGCCACCCTGGTGGCCTCACGGACCTTACCCATGCGTGTCTCCCACCTCGCACCCCGGCCGATCACGGCGGAGGCGTCATCGGAGAACGATGCTAGCGATCGGCGACAGCGCGCCGCAGTACGGAATTTCCGAATAAATCGCCCGAAGCCGGCCGGGACACGGTTCTATTTCGCACCGGCGCCGCGTGCCGCCTGCCCGGGGTCCATCCCGACGGGGTGAGGTGCCTCGGCGCGAATGTGCAGGCGCATCTGGTCGCGAAAGGCGTTCACGGCCGTGAAGAACTCGCTCATCAGCACCATCCAGCAGTACATCCCGCGCTCGGTCAGACGAATTGCATCGGTGTCGCAGCGTGTGGCGCCGATCAGGCGCATGGCGGCGAGCTCGGGCGCCATCCGCCACCAGAACGAGCGACCGTACTTCGCGGCAATGAACGCGTGTGGCAGGGACAGACCGAACAGACGCACCAGGAAGTCGTAACGCATGCGCTGTCTGAGTGTCAGGACTTTGCAGCCCGTGATGCCGCTCTCCCCGGCCTCGATCCGCTCGCGATAGCGGTTCAGGGAGAAGGTGGTCGAATACATCCGCCCGCCCACGTAGCTGAATGCGCCGCTGCCGACACCGACGTAATCGTCCTGCTGCGTGACGTATTCATCGATCCGCCGCGGACCGACGCCGGGCGCGGCACGCGAGAAGCACCACGCGGACGAGGGCTGATAGTCCGGACGCAACCGCTCGAGGATCCGCCCGTAGAACTCGAACTCGCGCCCCGGCTCCGCCACCCCGAGCTGCTTCTCCATGCGGCGCGAGGTGGACGCGGCCGTCATGAGCGGATAGAAGGACACCTGGCTCACTTCGAGCTCGCGCACCATCGCGAGGTCACGCTCGAGGGACTGCAGGCTCTGCGCCGCGAAATTGAAGATCATGTCGACGTTGAGCGTCGGAAAGCGGCCCCGGATCGCGGCCAGCCGCGCGGCGATTTGCGCCCCGCCGCCGTAGGGCTCGTAGCGGCGCATCGCCCGCAGCAGCGTGTCATCGAAACTCTGCACGCCGACGGAGAGCCGGTTGACCCCGGCGCCTTGCAACGCATCGAGCACTTGCGGGCGCAAATGGTTCGGATTTGTTTCCACCGACAGGGTGCGAATCGGCCAGCAGGAGCGGATCAGCCGGAGCGTCTCGATGAGCTCCCGAGGATTGACGGTCGGTGTACCGCCGCCGACATAGACATCCCCGAACGTGAAGCCGCGATCGCGGTACAGGCGGATCTCCCGGCGCAGCATCTCGAAGTAGACGCGCGACTTCTCCTCACGGTATTGGACGCGATGAAAGGAGCAAAATGGACAGAGCGACTCACAGAACGGGACGTGCACATAGAGCTGGCAGGCCGCGCTCGGCGCGGCGATCGGCGCGGCCGGCACCGCAGCGTCGAATCGCATCACGAGCGCGAACTCGCGGCGCAAAGTGCGCATCAATTGCGCTTTGAACCAGGTCGCGCCGCCGCGGGATTCCGTCATAGTCAGCTCATCCGCCCAGCCGCGACCCATATTGCCGCGAGATGCTGCCAGAGGCGGGGGCGGCGTTCTGTTCGTATCATTACCAATGCCCCAACCTGTCACTGGAGGTCGCGCATGACCTGCAATGAGCGTAAAATTGTGTTTTCTAATCGCAATGGGACCGTTTCCGCGTCCCGATTGCGACCCGCATCGGTGAAACGGTATTCTTCGCCGGAACCACCTGCGCGACGCGGCGGATTTGGCGAGACTCGCGCCGAATCCCCGGGCAGTGCGCCGCAGAACGGACCCGCGGGCGTATGGCCGCACCGCCAAGCCCGGTTGCCAATGGGAGGACGCTGACTTTTCATGCGCTTGACGCCGCCTGAACTTGCGCAAAGCGCGCTGGAAGCGGCCCCAGACGCGATGCTCATCGTCGACGCCGAGGGCATGATCCGCTTTGCGAATCGGCAGGTGTTCGCCTTCTTCGGCTATACGCGCGAAGAGATCCTCGGCGTACCGGTCGAGACACTGATTCCCCAACGGTTCCGCCAGCGGCATTTGGCGCACCGCGGCGATTACATGACGCACATGCGCGTGCGGCCCATGGGCCAGAACCTCGAGCTCTACGGGCTGCGCCGCGATGCCAGCGAGTTCCCCGTCGAGATCAGCCTCAGCCCGGTGGCCGACAACGACCCGCCGCTGATCGTCGTGGCGATCCGCGACGCGAGCGAGCGGCAGCGCGTGCAACGGGAGCTGATCGCCGCCCGCTCCGTGGCCGAGGAGGCGCGCGAGAGCGCGGACCGCGCCAATCAAAGCAAGAGCCGGTTCCTCGCCACCGCCAGCCATGACCTGCGCCAGCCCCTGCAGGCGCTGGCGTTGCTGAACGGCACGCTGCGCCGCACGGTCAACGACCCGCTGCTCACCGAGGCGCTGGCCCAGCAGGAGCAGGCCATCGGCGCGATGTCGCGCCTGCTGAACGCCCTGCTCGATATCAGCAAGCTCGAGTCGGGCAGCGTGCGGCCGGAGATCACCGACTTCTCCGTGGCGCGCATCTTCCAGGAGATGCGCCGGGAATTCGCCAGCCTCGCGGCCCGCAAGGGTCTGACGCTCGAGGTCGATGCGACGGACGCCTGCATCCGCAGCGACGCTTCACTGGTCGAGCAGGTGCTGCGCAACCTGCTGTCGAATGCCATCAAATACACCCGCACCGGTACCGTGGCGCTTGTCTGCCCGCTCGCGGACGAATCGATCGTGCGGCTCGAAGTGCGCGACTCGGGTATCGGCATCTCCGCCGACCAGATCCCGCTGATCTACGATGAGTTCTATCAAGTCGGGGTCGCCGCCAACATGACGCGCGACGGATACGGCCTCGGCCTCGCGATCGTCAAGCGCATCGTCGCGCTGCTCGGATTGAAGATCGAGGTGCACTCGCAGCCGGGGCAAGGCTCGACCTTCGCACTGCTGCTGCCGTCGGCCGGTAGAGTCGCGCCGGCGCCGCGCACGAGCGAGGAAGGATCCGCCATTGCACCGGCCGTCGTTCGCAGCGGACGGCCCTGCATCCTGCTCGTGGAGGACGACCCGAGTGTGCGCGATGCGACCCGGATGTTACTGAAACTCGAGGGCTTTGAGGTCACGGCGGCCAGCTCGCTCGAGGAAGCCCTGGAGGCGCTCGCCGCGCACCGCCACTTCGATCTGTTGATGACGGACTATCACCTCGGGCCGACTCAGACCGGCGTCGAAGTGATTACGGCAATGCGCGAGCGCCTCGGGGCGCACTTCAAAGCGGTGTTGGTGACCGGCGACACCTCGCCGGCGATCCGCAGCATCGCCTCCGATCCGAACCTGCGCGTCACGAGCAAGCCCATTCGCGCCGAGGCGCTGCTACGGCTGGTGCGCGAGTTGCTCAGGAGCGACGCGCCGCAGACCATCCCCCGCGGCGGTTGAATCGGCGCCTGGACCGCGGCCCCGCGAAGCGGCCCGGCGCACAGCGCGTCGCGACGCCGAACACCGCACTGACGGGCCACCCAACGGGACTGGGATACGCAGCGGGTTGCGCCGAGTTGGCCGCCCGGGCGCCCAAGCGGCGCCGCTTGGCGCCGGATCGAGGGACTTCGGCGCGTATTGCCCCTCAAGCGTCGTCGAGCGCTTTGAGCGCGGCTTCGACCCTGTCCTCCGGCACCAGCAGCTGGACCCCGCCGATGCCCCCTTGCATGCCGATGCCGACGCCCACGACCATCCCCGGTATCCCCGCGCCTTGCAGTCTGATCCTGGCCAAGTCCGCCTCGACCTGGGTCGGAAACGTTCTGATCACCTGCATCGGACCTAGCCTCGAGCGTGACAGGGATGACTGAGCCGGGATCACGGAGCCGCCGATCCCACTATAACCGGCGCGACCTCGGTGTCAATTCTCGATCCTCCGCCACGGCCGCCGGCCTCGACGGCGCAACCCGGCGCGCCGCCGGCTCGATCAGCCCTGAATGGCGGTCAGGATTGCCTGCAGGATGCGCGCCGGGCTCGGCGGACATCCCGGCACCGCCACGTCCACGGGGATCACGTTTGCGATCCGTCCCAACGCGGCCGGACACTCCCCGAGGATGCCGCCCGTACAGCCGCAGTCCCCCACCGCCACCACCAACTTCGGGTCCGGCGTCGCCGCATACACTCGCCGCAACGCCATCTCCATGTTCCTCACCACCGGGCCGGTGACCAGCAGCAGATCCGCATGCCGCGGACTGGCGACGAAGCGGATGTTGCGCCCTTCGAGATTGTAGTACGGGTTGCCGAGCGCCTGGATCTCGAGCTCGCAGCCGTTGCACGAGCCGGCATCCACATGACGGATGCACAGCGCCCGGCCGAGCACCGCGGCGATTGTGGCGTCCAATGCGCGGCGCACGCGCAGCAGCTCATCGGGCGCGGGCGCCGGCTCCGAGATCAACCCGATCGATGCGATCTTGCGCAACGCCTTCAGCATCGCTAGAGGTCCACGCCGCTGTAGGCCAGGTTGAACGATTTGTTGATGAGCGGAAAGTCCGCCACGATGTTGTCCATGATGGCGTGCTCCAGCGCCGGCCAGTTCTGCCAGGATGGATCGTGCGGGTGACAGCGCCGGATCGCGCCGGACGGCCCGGCCTGCAGTGCAACGAGCACCGGTCCGCGCCACCCCTCGATGAGACCGACGCCGAACGCGCCGTCCTCCGGCACGCCGACCGCCGTCGCGTGCGCGCCGCGCGGCAGTCTCGCCAGCAAGCCGATCAGCATGCGGCCGGACACTTGCACCTCCTCGAATCGCACCGCCACCCGCGAGGCGACGTCCCCGCCGTGTTGTACGACTTTTGCGATGTGCACCTCCGTGTATGGCAGCACCGGCAGATCCACACGCACATCGCGCGCCTGCCCGCTGGCCCGGCCCGCCAGCCCGACCACTCCGAGTCGGGCGGCCAGCTGCGGCGCGAGGCGCCCCGTGCCCGTGAACCGATCACGCACGCCTTCGTGCTCGTCGTAAATGCGGCGTAATTCGACGGTCTCGGCGCACACCGCCCACACCGCATCGGCCAACGCGGCGGCTCCCCGGGCCGACAGATCAACCGCCACGCCTCCCGGGACGAGCACATCGAATAGATAGCGCTGACCGAATGCGGCCGCCGTGGCACGCAGCAGATCCTCCTTGAGGCGGGAAAACTGCGTCAATCCGAATGCAAATCCCGCATCATTTCCAAGCGCGCCGAGATCCCCGAGATGATTCGCGAGCCGCTCGAGCTCCAGACACACGGCGCGAAGCCAGGCCGCGCGCGGCGGGAGCGCACAGCCCGTCATGCCTTCCAACGCCTGGCAATAGGCCCAGGCATACGCCACCGCCGAATCGCCCGACACGCGCGCGGCGAGCCGGTGGCCTTGCAAGATGGGCAGCTCGGTGAAGCGCTGCTCGAGGCCCTTGTGCGCGTAGCCGAGGCGCTCCTCGAGCTTCAGCACCTTCTCCCCGACCACGGAGAAGCGGAAATGCCCGGGCTCTATGGTGCCGGCATGCACCGGCCCCACGGCGATCTCATGAACCCCCTCCCCATCCACCCGTACGAACTCGTAGGGCCGGTCGTGATCGAGCCAGGGCCGCGCATCCGGATCGCTCGAACGGACGCCGAAAAGATCGCGCGCGGCCCGCTGCATCCGGGCGGCGGCGGGGAAGATACTCTCCAGTCCCGGATAGAGGTGAGCGGCATCGACAGGCAACGCGAGCTCGACGACCAACACACCCTGGTCCGTCAAATACGCGGCGTAGACGGCCCGCTCGCCCGCCGAGCCGCCGCTCGCCGCCGTGGAACTCCCCCACAGAGCATGCAGCACGCCGCCGGCCGCCGCGACATCCTGCGCCACCTGCAGCCACTCCTCGGACCGCACGCCGAGACCGCGCACCTGCGGCGCCCCCGAGACCGGCTCGGCGCGATCCCACCAGCGCCTCAGGGGCATCGCGCGATCCTCGCGCAGTGGCTGTTGTCCCGCATGACTCTAGCCTCCAATCAGGTGAGCCGCGGCTCGATACCAATCGGCGAGGTAGTGCGGAATGTACAGCCCGAGCAGCAGCACGATGGCAAGGTGCGTGAACACCGGCAGCAGCGCCGGCGCATGCGGCAGAGGGCGACCGGTGGTTTCACCGAACACCATGGGCTGCACTTTGGAGAAGATGGCCGCGAACGCCACGGCGAGCGCCGCGAGCAAGATCGGTGTTGCCCACGGTTGGGTGCGCATGGCGGTCGTGAGGATCAGAAACTCGCTGGTGAACACCCCGAAGGGCGGCACCCCGAGGATGGCGAGCGAGCCGAGCATCAGTCCCCAGCCTACCGTGGGCGAGAGGGTGATCAGGCCGCGGATACGATCCATCGCCTGGGTGCCCGCGTTCTGCGCGGCGTGCCCCGCGGTGAAGAAGATCGAGGATTTGGTGAGCGAGTGCACGGTCATGTGCAGGAGCGCGGCGAAGTTGGCGATGGGCCCGCCCATGCCGAACGCGAACGTCGCGATCCCCATGTGCTCGATGGACGAATATGCGAACAGGCGCTTGATGTCACGCTGCCGCCACAGCAGCAGCGCCGCCACCACCACCGACACCAGCCCGAACCCCATGAGCAATCGGGACGGCAGTTGCGAGTGCACCGAGCCCTCGACCAGCACCTTGCTGCGCACCACCGTGTAGAGAGCCACATTGAGCAGCAGCCCGGACAGCACGGCCGAGATCGGCGTGGGCCCCTCCGCGTGCGCATCCGGCAGCCAGTTGTGCAGCGGCACCAGCCCCACCTTGGTGCCGTAGCCGACCAGCAGGAACACGAAGGCGAGCGCGAGCACCGTCGGCTCGAGCTGCGATTTGACGGCGTCGAGATGCGTCCACAGCAGCGCCGTCACGCCCTGGGACCCGAGCACTTTTTCGGCCGCCACGTACAACAGAACGGTGCCGAAGAGGGCCTGCGCGATGCCGACGCCACAAAGAATGAAGTACTTCCAGCCCGCCTCGAGGCTCGCGGGCGTCCGATACAGGGTCACGAGCAGCACCGTGGAGAGCGTCGCCCCCTCCATGGCGACCCACATCAATCCCATGTTGTTGGTCGTGAGCGCCAGCAGCATGGTGAACATGAACAGCTGGTACATGCTGTGGTAAAGGCGCAGTTTTCCCGGTGTCAGGCGGCCATGATCGAGCTCGATGCGCATGTAGGGACGCGAGAACAGCGCCGTAGTCAGCCCGACGAACGCCGTCAGCGTCACCAGAAAGACATTGAACGGGTCGATGAAGAACTGCTCGCGCCCGAGCAGCAGATCGCCGTGGCGGATCACCCGCACGGCGAGGCCGCAGGCGGCGAGCAACGTTCCGAGGCTGAAGGCCGCATTGACCTCGGGGGCGCGCCGGTGAGCGCCGGTGATCCCGAGCAACGCGGCGCCCATGAGCGGCAGAATCAGTAACAGCAGCAAGGCCACGCTATTGGTGCTCCTTCAGACTCTCCAAGTGGTGCAGATCGAGGCTGTCGAACCGCTCACGGATCTGAAAGAAGAACACCCCCAGCACCAGCACGGCCACCAGCACATCGAGCGCCATTCCCAGCTCCACGATCATGGGCATGCCGTAGCTGGCGCTCATCGCGCCGAACAGCACGCCGTTCTCCATCGACAGGAACCCCATCACCTGCGACACGGCCTTGCGCCGCGTGATCATCATCAAGAAGGCGAGCAGCACCACGGCGAGTGCGATACCGATGGCGCTGCGGGTTGCCGTGCTGGCGAGCCGCGTGATCGGCTGCGCCAATGAAAAGGCGAACACCACGATCACGAGCCCCACGAGCATGGTGCCCGAGACGTTGAGCAGCGGCTCGGTGTCCCGATGCACCTGCAGCCTGCGGATGAGCCGGTGCAGCAGCCACGGCAGCAACATCACCTTGAGCGCGAGAGTCAATGCGGCCGAGACGTACAGATGATCCTGACCGGTCCGCCAGGCGAGCAACAGGGTCGTCGCGGCGAGCACCGCGCCCTGCACCGCGTATAGATTGACCAGGGCCACCACCCGCCGCTGCGACAACATGGCGAAGGACAACAGCAACAGCAACGCCGCGCAGCTGTCGAGCAGCTGCTGATACAGGGGCAGGTGGGTCATCACGCTCATGCCTTCAGCAGCACGTGCACCAGCAGACCCAGTACCGCGAACAGGAACGCCGTGGCGAGGAACTCCGGTATCCGCATGACTCGCATCTTGGCGGACACGGTCTCGATCAACGCCAAGGCCGCGCCCGCCACCGCAAGCTTCATCGCAAGCGCGGGGATGGCCACGGCGAGCCCTATCGGTCCGATGTGCGCCCTCGCCACCCCCCAGGGAAGGAACAGCGCGAAGCCGATGCAGACGTAGTTGAACAGCTTCAGTTGAGCGGCCCATTCCATCAGAGCCAGGTGCCGCGCCGAGTACTCGAGCAGCATGGCCTCGTGGATCATGGTGAGTTCGAGGTGGGTGGCGGGATTGTCGACGGGAATGCGGGCATTCTCCGCCAGCAGGACCAGGATGAAGGCCACCGCGCTGAAGGCGAGCCCGGGGGAAAGCCCCAGGTGCCCGGATGCGAGATGATCGGTGATCACCGGCAGCGCGGTGCTCGAGGAGATCTGCGAGGCGACGAAGATCACCATCAACAGCGCCGGCTCGGCCAGAAAGCCGACCATCATCTCGCGGCGCGCGCCCAGCGTGCCGAACGCGGTGCCGACATCCATCGCCGCCAGCGTCATGAACATGCGCGCCGCGGCGAACAAACCGACCAACGCGATCGCGTCGGCCGAGCCGACCAGCGGCAGCCGCGTGCTCATCGAGGGAATTATGCCCGCGGCCACCACCATCGTGCCGAAGACCACGTACGGGGCGATCCGGAACAGCGGCGAGGCGCTCTCGGCGATCAGCGCCTCCTTGTGAAACAGCTTGTGCAGGTTCCGGTAAGGCAACCACAGGCTCGGTGCCCGCCGATTCTGCAGCCAGGCGCGGCATTGGTTCAGCCAGCCGAGAAAGGCCGGGGCGGCCGCAACCGCCACCACGACCTCGAGCACCTGTGTGATCCAGTCGATCGCGTTCATCTGAGCAGCGCCACCGCCAGCAACACCAGCAGCGTCAGGAAACTGTACAGCAGGTACACCGAGATGCGCCCCTGCTGCAAGCGAGCGGCAGTGTTGGCCAGCCCCTCGACGGCGCCGGAAATCGGCTCATACACCAACCGCCAGATCCGCTCCCGAACGACCACGCGGTAACGGGGTGCGCGATCGGTCGGCTCCGGAAGCTCGCGCTCGATCTGGAAAAACGGCCGGAACAGATGGCGGATCGGCTGGCCGAAGCCCTCCGCGGTGTCCTGCATGCGTGCCGTGAGGTTGCCCGCGCCGCAATCCCAAGCGGGCCCGCGCCGTTCGCGCTGGCGGTAGGTGAGGCGCACGGCCAAGACGGTCATGAGCACCACGGCCAAAGTTGCCGTCAGAAAGACCAGCGGCTCATAGGAAACGGACCGGTCGGGCACGGGCGCAAGCAGCCACCAGTGGGAGGAGGACTGCGGAACGACCGCCCCGACCAGCTGATGCGTAACCGCCCCGAGCGCCCGGATCACCTGCAGCGGGAACAGGCCGAGCGCCACGCAACCGAGCGCCAGCCAGGTCAGCCCGATCCGCTCGAGCCAGCCGCAGTCATGCGCGCGGGCGAGGGCGGCTTCGCGCGGCTGGCCGAGAAAGATCACCCCGTAGAATTTCACCATGACGTAGCCGGCCAGGGCGGCCCCGAGCACGACCAGGGCCATGGCCATCGGGATCAGGAGATTCACGAACGCGTGCGGCAGGTGCCCGGTGAACAAAAATGACTGCAGCAGCAGCCACTCCGACACGAAGCCGTTCAGCGGCGGCAGCCCCGCGATCGCGAGCGTCCCGATGAGCGTCAACCATGCCACCCAGGGCATACGGTGAATCAGTCCCCCCAGGCGTCCAAGGTTGCGCTCGCCGGTGGCGTGCAGCACGGAGCCGGTGCCGAGGAACAGCAGGCTCTTCATGAACGCGTGGTTGAGGCAATGATAGAGCGTGGCGAGCAGCGCAAGCGCCGCGATCACCTTCAGCCCCGAGCCGGCGAAGACGATCGTCAGCCCGATGCCGGTGAACACCATGCCGATGTTCTCGACGGACGAGTACGCGAGCAGGCGCTTCATGTCCGTCTGCACGGCCGCGAACAGCACCCCGTAGACGATCGTGAACAGTCCGAGGATCAGCGGCGCCAGTCCCCACCACCACACCGGCCGGCCCAGCAGGTCGAGCCCCACCCGCAGCATGCCGTAGACGGCCGTCTTCAGCATGACGCCGCTCATGAGCGCCGAGACCGGTGACGGCGCCGCCGGGTGTGCTTCGGGCAACCAGACGTGCAGCGGCACCAGCCCCGCCTTGGCGCCGAAGCCGAGGAGCGCCAGCGCGAACGCCACCGTCGCCCAACCGAGCGAGAGGTGCGCCGAGCGCATGGCGTGGAAGGTGAAGTGCCAGCCCCCCCCCTGCAGCACGCCGAAGCACAGCAGCAGGCAGATCGCGCCCACGTGCGCCATCAGTAGATAGATGAAGCCGGCGCGCCGAATCTCCGCAATGCGGTGCTGAGTGGTGACGAGAAAGTAGGAGGCAAGCGCCATCACCTCCCAGGCCACCAGAAAGCTGTACGCATCGTCCGCGATGAGCACCAGCCCCATGGCCGCCAGGAACAGGTGGTACTGCAGGCACAACAGTCCCGGGGCCGTCCCCTCCCCGACCCGGAAGTACCCCCCGGCGAACAGCGAAATGCCGAACGAGGAGGCGCCGAGCAGCAGCAGAAAGATGCTCGAGAGAGGATCGAGCCGCAGGTGCATCGGCAGGTTGGGCAGACCGATCGGCAGGATGAGCCGCTCGATGCCGCCCCCGAGCAGGCTCGCCCCGGCGAGCACCGCGAGCGCAAGCCCGAGCAGCGCCCCGAGCGGAAACAGGAGCCGTCCGGCCAGAACCACACTGCGTGGGCGCACGAGCCCGGCCAGGCCGATCACCGTCCAGCCCAGCAGGAGTCCGACACAGCCGATGAGAAGCATGGGGAATGGAGCGGCCACGGGATGCACCAAGCGGTGCATCATATTATCATCGACTGATACTCCACTGTGAACAGGGTTCTCACCATGCCGCCCGAAATGCGCACCGCCCGCCTGACCATCCTCATCGATCCGCGCAAGAAGTCCGTCTTCGAGCGCCTGTGCGTGGAGGAGGACGCGACCCCCTCGCAGGTCGTACGGCGGTTGATCCGCGGCTATATAGAGGAGAGGCAGGGCCGTCCGTGGCGGCCCGAGGCGCCTCAGCCGCTGCCTCGGCGCACGCGCAACTCGACGCGGGGATCGCATTGATCTGAGCGTCCGGGACCGCCGGGCGGGTGGAGCTGCCCCGCGAGCCCTTCAACCCGGCGCTGCACGAGCTGGAGCGTGCGGCACGAGCCGGCGCCGAAGTGCCCGGCGCAGGAGCGGGCGCGCGGCGCCCTGCCCCAAAGAGGGTGCCGGTCGGCAATCAGTGGCATCATGACCGCTTCGGCGGACAGGTACGATGATCGAGATGACTGATGAGCGCCACGCTTTCAGGCCGGAGCGACACCGGCGGTACAGACGCAGCGGCTCCTCGGGTCGCGAAGCAAGACCTCCCGTGGCTCGAGGCGGCGGGAGGAGGCTTCTGAGGTCCGCAAACGCCGCATGTGCCGCCGGCGCCGAGCCGGTCACGGCGCCGTCCTGGAACGAGAGAGGTGAATCCCATCGTGTCAGTACCCGCCGCGGGCGTTGAAACGCCGCTCGAGCCGCAACCCGCGGGCCACTCGCCGCTCGTCCGGTTCATGGCGGTCGCGGGCGGGGGCCTCGAGCGCTCGCGATGGGAGCGCGCGGCGTATGCCGCCGGCCTGCGCAGCGAGTCGGGAAATTTGCTGACGCCGGCCCAGATCGCCAGGCACATGGACGCCGGGCTGGCGTGCGGCCATATCACGCAGGGGCGAGATGGGCTCCAGTGCGCCCCTGCGCACGCGTTCGCCGCGTTCCGGGCAGTGGCGCTCGGGACCAGCGGCTTGCGGGAATGGCAATCGGCGGTGATCTCGCTGTTCGACGGTCGGCGCGAAGCGGTTGCCGTTCGCGCGCCGAGTTTCGAGCGCCTGATCGCGATCACGCGCTTTGCGCTGTGCGGCGGGCTGCACGCGCAGAACCGGCACGAGCTGCTGGCGCGAAACAGGCCGCTCGATCCGGCTGCGGTGTATTTCGCCGCGTTTGGCGAGCCGTTCGACGCGCGGGTCGCGGATCTGATTCCAGCCGAGCACCGCACGGCGGTGGCGGAAGGCATTTTGCCGCAACTGCTGCGCAGGCCGAACGCATCGGCGCCGGCGGCGGTAGCCTGGGCGCTCGCGCTCATCGGGCAGGAGGATGCGGCGCGGCAATCGAGCACGCTGAAATATGACCTGTGCGAGCACCTGTTGTGGCAGGGACGCGCGCAGGAAATCGGCGCGCTCCTCGGCGCGGACAACAGCGCGCGCGCCGTGGCCCTCCAGGGCGCAGCCGCCGCGCTCGGCGCCGATCCGCGCCGCGCCATCGAGTTGTACGCCCAGGCCGAGCGAGTGCGGGTCGATGAGGCCCGCGCCCGCACCGGCGGCCGCCGCCTGCGGGGCGCCAAGCTGATCATCCCGCCACTGCCCGTATCGCTGGCATTTCTGCGCATCGCGGCGCTCGTGATCATCGACGAGCCGCAAACCGTCGACGCCGCGCAGCTGCTGTGTCTGAAGGCGACCCGCGCGGCTGAGGGTCCGAGCATTTGGAACTTCATCCGTGGAGCCATCCGCGCGCGCAGTCACAACAGTCATACCTCCTGGCAGCTGCCGTTCACCGACTCCGACGCCATGGCGAACCTGTGCCTGCTCGTGGCGGCCTCCTGGGCGAGAACTCCACTCGATGAGGCGCAACGGCAACAGGCGGCGGCGGACCTGGAGCGGTTCGGGACGGCCGGCTATCAGCGCGCCGCAATCGAAATCGATGCGGCGCTGGCGATGGCGCGAGGTCGGCGTGCCGCTGCAGCTGGCATTGACGACCCGTATGGCGGCCGATCCGAAGGCAGCGAGCTGAGCGCGGCGCAACGCGCGACGCTGGCGGCATCCTTCGCCGACGAAGCGCCCTGGGAGCGCGCCATCGAAGCGCTGGGATTGCTCGTGGGAGAGCCGCAAAACGGCGCGCGCCGCGCGACAGACACGCGCATCATCTGGGTGATCGACGCCCCGCCCGCGGGTATCGTGCGCGTGGAAGCGCGTGAGCAGAAGCGCGGGGCGCGCGGGTGGAGCGGCGGGAGGTCGTTGAGTTCGGCAAGCCTCGCCCGCGGCCCGCTATCCGCCCAGGATGAGCGGGTGTTCGAGGCGCTGCGGCCCGGGTGGAACCAATTCGATCCGTTCGGCGCTCGCGTGCCGCAGGCGTTGGCCGCGCTCGTCGGCCACCCGCTCGTCTTCTTCGCCGAGGACCTGACCACCCCCGCGCTCCTGAGGGCCGCCATGCCGGAGCTGCTGGTGGAAAACCTCGCAGAGGGTGGCGTGCGGCTGCGCCTGCCGGACGATCTCTATGACGCGCTCGAGCGCCGCACCCGCCTGCAGATCGAGCCCACGCCGCCCGAGCGCCTGGTGCTGCTGCGGGATGGTCCGCACCAGGCGCGCGTGCTCAAGATCACGCCAACACATTGCCGCATCGCGCAGCTGATCGGGCCGGGCTTGGGATTCCCAGCCGAGGGCGTGGAGGCGCTCAGTCGCACGCTGGCAAGCGTGACGCGCCACTTCGAGGTTCACACCGACATCGAGACGGCCGTCGAGGAGGCCCCCGCCGACCCGACGATCTGCGCGGCGCTCACGCCGGCAGGCCCGGGACTGCGGGTCCGATTCCTGGTTCGGCCGCTCGGGGCGCGCGGTCCGTGCTGCACGCCTGGAACAGGACGGCTGCGCATCGCCGCCGAGATCGACGGTGAGCGGCGCGCCGCGCTGCGCGACCTGAGGGACGAGCGCCGGCGGCTCGCGCGCGTGCTCGAGCCGTTGGGCCTGACGCAGACCGACGCCGCAGTCACCGAATGGAGTCTCGAGGACCCTGAATCGTGCCTCGAGCTCGTGCAGCGGCTGCAATCCCTCGGCGATGCGGTGCGAGTCGAGTGGCCGGCCGGCAAGCCCATTCGGGTCACGCGCACGTTCGGTCTGGCGGACCTGCGCCTCAGTCTCGCCAGCGACCGGGATTGGTTCGCCGTGTCCGGGGGTCTGACGCTCGATGACGGCGCGGTGATGCAGATGCGCGCGCTGATCGAGCTGGCTCGCGCGAGCGGCGGACGCTACCTGCCGCTCGGGGAGGCGGGATTCCTCGCCCTGAGCGAGGATCTGCGGCGCCGGCTCGATGAGCTCGATGGCCTCGGGGAACTCGAGGGAGACGCGCTCCGATTCCCGGCCCTCGCCCTTGCCGCCGTCGACGATACCCTCGCGGGGCTCGGACTCGAATCCTGGCCCGCATGGGCGGCACGGCTCAAAGCATTGCAGGAAGCGCAGACGCTCGAGTTCGAACCGCCCTCGACCCTGCAGGCGCGGCTGCGCCCATACCAGCTCGATGGCTTTCGCTGGCTGGCGCGCCTCGCCCACTGCGGCGCCGGGGCCTGTCTTGCCGATGACATGGGGCTCGGCAAGACGGTGCAGACCCTTGCGCTCCTTCTGCATCGCGCGCGCGGGGGCGCCGCACTGGTGCTCGCGCCCACCTCGGTCTGCCCCAACTGGACCGATGAGCTGCGCCGCTTTGCTCCAACGCTCAACGCACAGACGCTCGGCGACACCGATCGCTCGGAGCGGATCGCCGCGGCCGGGGATTTCGATGTCCTCATCTGCTCGTACGGATTGCTGCCCCAGGTGCTGGAGGACCTGAAGGCGCGCACGTGGAACACCCTGGTGTTGGACGAGGCCCAGGCGGTCAAGAACGTCGCGACCCGCCGCGCGCAGGCGGTTCTCGAGCTCGACGCGCGGTTTCGGGTCGCCACCACGGGCACCCCGGTCGAGAACCGCCTGGATGAGCTGTGGATGCTGTTTCGGTTCCTCAACCCCGGACTTCTCGGGTCGCGCGAGCGTTTCAACGCACGGTTCGCGCTGCCGATCGAGCGCCGGTCGGACGCAAGGGCCCGGGGCCGGCTGCAAAGGCTGATCGCGCCGTTCATCCTGCGGCGGACCAAGGCGGCGGTGTTGAGTGAGCTGCCGGAGCGCACCGAGATCGTGCTCACCGTGGAACCCTCGCCAGCGGAGCGCGCCTTTCATGAAGGCCTGCGCCAGAGCGCGCTCGCGGCGATCGGGGATGAGAGCTTGAGCCCCGGGCGGCGCCGCTTCCAGGTGCTCACCGAGCTGATGCGGCTGCGCCGCGCCTGTTGCGATCCCCGGCTCGTCGCGCCCGAGGCCGCCGCGCCGGGCTGCAAGCTCGAGGCCTTCACGACTGTTGCCCAGGAACTGGTCGCCAACCGGCACAAGACGCTGGTGTTCAGCCAATTCGTCGATTACCTCAAGCTCGTGCGCGCATCCCTCGATGCGCTCGGATCGAGCTATCAATACCTCGACGGCGGCACGCCGGCGGACGAGCGCGCCCGCGCTGTGCGGGCCTTTCAGGCCGGGGAAGGCGAGTTCTTCCTGATCAGCCTGCGTGCCGGCGGCTTTGGCCTCAACCTCACGGCCGCCGACTATGTCGTCATCTGCGATCCGTGGTGGAACCCCGCCGTGGAAGACCAGGCCGTAAGCCGCGCCCACCGCATGGGCCAACAGCGGCCCGTGACCGTCTATCGGCTGGTGGTTCGCGACTCGATCGAGGAGCGGATCATGGACCTGCACCGGGACAAGCGCGCCCTCGTCGAGGGGCTGTTCAGCGGCGAGGACTTCGGTCAGTCCCTCTCGATCGAGGAGCTCACGGGTCTGTTGCGGGACGAGGATTGAGCCGGGCAATCCCGGGGCGGCCGCTGGCTCGCTTGCAACGCAATCCCCCGTCCATCAAATCCGCCGCAAGACGAGCGTGGCATTGGCCCCGCCAAAGCCAAAACTGTTGGTCATTACGGTCCGCAACTGTCCATCGCGCGTCTCGCGCAGGATCGGAAACCGCTGCGCCGCGCCGTCCAGCCTCTCGATGTTCGCCGACCCGGCGAGAAACCCGCCCTTCAGCATCAACAGACAGTAGATCGCCTCGTGTACACCCGCCGCGCCGAGCGAATGCCCCGACAGCGGCTTGGTAGATGACAGCGGCGGCACCTGCGCGCCGAAGACCTCGTTCAGCGCGTGGAGCTCGATGATGTCCCCGACCTGGGTCGAGGTTCCGTGGGTATTGACGTAGTCGATCGGCTCCTCGACGGTACCCAGCGCCTGGCGCATGCATCGGACCGCCCCTTCGCCGGAGGGTGCCACCATGTCTGCCCCGTCGGACGTGGCGCCATACCCGGCGATCTCCGCGTAGATCGGCGCCCCTCGCGAGCGCGCGTGCTCCAGCGCTTCGAGCACGAGGATGCCGGCACCACCGGCGATTACGAAGCCGTCCCGGTCCGCATCGTAGGTCCGGGATGCCCGCTCCGGCATATCGTTGTACGCTGAGGAGAGCGCACCCATCGCATCGAATAGTGTGGCGAGCGTCCAATGCACCTCCTCGCCACCGCCCGCGAAAATGACATCCTGTTTGCCGAGCTGGATCTGCTCCATGCCGACGCCGATGCAGTGCGCGCTGGTGGCGCAGGCCGAGCTGACCGAATAGCTGAGCCCCTTGATCCGGTACGAGGTCCCAAGACAGGCCGCGATGGTGCTGCACATGGCACGCGGCACCCGGTAGGGCCCAACCCGGCGAATGCCACGGCTGCGCAGCACGTCCGCAGCCTCGACCTGGTTCGCCGAGGAGCCGCCTCCGGAGCCCACGACCAGTCCCGTACGCGGATGGGAAACCAAATCGTCGGTCAGGCCGCTGTCGGCGATCGCACGGGCCATCGCCACGTGCCCATACGCGGCAGCGTCCCCCATGAAACGCCGGTCCTTGCGATCGATGAGCCCATCGAGATCGATCTGCGGAACGCCGGCGATCCGGCTGCGCAGGCCAAACGTCCCGAATTGCGGCTCCGAGCGGATGCCCGACCGGGAATGGATGAGCGACTCCGTCACCGTCGCAGCATCGTTCCCGAGACACGAGACGATGCCGATACCCGTCACGACGACCCGCTTCATGGTCGGCCGGCCCTCAAAAGCCGTCGGTCGAGGCAAAGAGCCCGACCCTCAGCCCGCCCGCGGTATAGATCCGGCGGCCATCCACGCACACCTCGCCGTCGGCCAGGCCGAGCACCAGACCGCGCACGAGCACCCGTTTGATGTTCACCTGATAGGTGACCTGCCGGGCCCCCGGCAGCACCTGTCCCGTGAAACGCACTTCATCCACGCCGAGCGCCCGTCCCCGGCCACTATGGCCGCGCCAGGCGAGGTAAAAACCAAGAAGCTGCCACAGCGCATCGAGGCCAAGGCAGCCCGGCATGACGGGGTCGCCCGGGAAGTGGCATTGGAAGAACCACAGATCGGGCCGAATGTCGAGCTCGGCGCGGATCTCGCCGTTACCGTGGGCGCCACCTTCCGCCGCGACATGCGTTATCCGGTCGAGCATCAGCATCGGTCCGGTAGGTAGTTGGGTGCCGGAGTTCTCGAACGCGATTCCGCGATCGAGCTCGGACAGACGATCGAACCTCTGGCGCACCGTATTCACCACCGCTCCTTATGACGCGAAGAACCGCTGATCACACACCAGCCGGACGCATCGGTCCTTGATGCGCATCAAGTCACAAGGTCATTGCGCACCGATCCAACGGTTGGGCGGCCGCTTGCCGGGTCGACCCTCAATCCGAGCTACACCGGCGCGCCGGCCGAAGCTCGATAATGGCCTCGCGTGAGCAGCCGCTGCACCAGCGGCGAGGGGCTGTGGCGGAACGCGGTGATGGCATAGAAGTGCTCGAACACCCCGGGAATCGCGCAGTAGCGCTGCAGCCGGCCCTCGCGCAACTCGTCCTGGACGACCACCTCGGGCAGTACCGCAACTGCGCCGGAATCGCGCGCCAGCAGACGCAGCATCGCCATGTCGTCGACCTCGGCGGCGACCTCGACCGAGATGCGCTTACGCTCGCACCACAAGTCGAAATGGGTGCGCACGTCACTGCTGGGTCCAGGCAGCACCAGCGGCAGGCCGGCCAGATCGTCGGGCAGACGCAAGCGCCGCCGCCCGAGGCGCGGCGGTCCGATCAGACACACCGACTGGCGCGAGAGCGGCATGCACCGCCACGGCCGCTCGGCCTCGGCCACGACCGGACGGTTCGAGAGCAGCAGATCGAGGTTGTGCACGCGCAGCTGCTCGAGCAACTCCGCAAGACTGCCCGACTGCAGCGTCAGGCGGACCTCCGGACGGCCAAACACGGGGCGCAGCAGATTTTCCGTGAAGTTGCGCGATAGCGTGGCCACCACCCCGACGCGCAGGTGCTGCTGGCGCTGCCCGAGTCCACCGCGCACCGTCGCCATCAGCTCCTGGCCGAGCCCGAAGATGCTGTCGGCGTAATCGAGCACCACGGCACCGAACTCCGTCAGGTGCAGCGAACGGCCGGAACGCTCGAACAGCGGCTGGCCGAGATACGTCTCGAGCTGGCGGATCTGGGCCGACAATGCCGATTGCGACACGCGCAGCTGTTCGGCGGCCTGGGTGAGATGCCCGCGCTGGGCGACGCTCCAGAAATACAGCAGGTGACGGAAGTTAAGGTTGCGCATGTTCTGTGTCATGGAACGATTCCTTCTGTTTCTTCTATTTTACAGCTCGCAGTCCCGCGCGGATACTGCGCCGCATCGCCAGCATCCACGGAGTACGCATGCCGCATCACCTGCACTGGACCGCCTGGCTCGTCCCGTTGCTGTACCTGCTCGGCGCGGCCGGTGCGGCGCTGCGCCGCCGCTCGGTCTGGTCGGCGCTCGCGTGCGCCTCGGTCGGGGCGCTCGGTGTGGCGCTTGCCGGCGATGCGAGCCACCTGGTGCCGGGCCGTGTCATCGGCCCGCACAACGCCCCGGCCGCCGCGGTCATGACCCTGATCGCGTTTCTCGGCTGGGTGATCGCCCGTTACTCACGCGGCAACCTCAGCGGCGAGGCCGCCGAGCGGCGTTTCGTCTGTGCGCTGCTGCTGACGCTCGCCGGCGTCAGCGCAGTGGTTGCGGCACGCAACTTCGCGGTACTGGTGCTGGCCTGGGCCGCCAGCAGCGCCGCGCTGCATCCGCTGCTGAGGCACTATCGCGAACGACCGGGAGCGTGCATCGCCGCCCGCAAGAAATTCCTCGCCAGCCGCCTCGCCGAGATCTGCCTGCTCGGCGCGGCGCTGCTGCTCTATCGGCGCTGGCATACGCTCGAACTGACGCGTCTGGCGCAGCTGACCGGCGCGCACGGCGCCGCCGGCGCCGACCTGCAGTGCGCCGCGCTGCTGATCGCCGCAGCCGTGCTGTTGAAATCCGCTCAGCTGCCGCTGCACGGCTGGCTGGTGCAGGCGATGGAGGCGCCGACCAGCGTCTCGGCCCTGATGCACGCCGGCGTCGTCAACCTCGGCGGCTACGTGCTGATCCGCCTCGCACCGCTGATCAGCGCATCGCTCCCCGCCCAGGCGCTGCTGGTGATCGTCGGCGGCGCGACCGCGGTGCTCGCCGGACTGACTCTGATGACCTGCCCGGCGCGCAAGGGGCGGCTTGCCTGGTCCACCTGCTCGCAGATGGGCCTCATGGCAACCGAATGCGGTCTGGGGCTGTACGCTCTGGCGCTGCTGCACCTGCTCGGGCATGCGCTCTACAAGGCGCACGCGTTCCTCTCCTCCGGGGAGGCGGTGCGCGAGAGCGCCGCGGAGCGCATGCAGCCGCAGCCCGGTCCGCGCCCGCGAGTCGCACCCCTGTTTGGGCTTGCGGTCACAGCCGGCCTCGTCACAGCCTCGGCGCAGCTGTGGCACGATGTGCTGCACGCCCCCGCACTGCCCTGGATCGCACTGCTGCTGTGCACATTCGGCGTCGCGACGCTCCTGTGGGAAGCTGCGCCGGATCGGCTCACTCGGGCCCGCAACCTCCTGGCGGCCGCGCTTGCCGTTCAGTTGTATCTGCTCTGGCACGTGGCGATGAGCCGCGGCCTCGGTGTCCCCTCGGCACGGCCCGCACCGGCACTCGCGCTGTACGGCGCGCTTTGTCTGCTCGGGCTGTACTGGGCGCAGGCGCACGCCTGGCGCGCCGGCCCCGCGGCCCATCGCTCGCGCCTGTACGCCTGGGCGGCGGCCGGGTACTTTCTCGACGAGCCGGTCACGCGGCTGGTCACCTCGCAATGGCCCTGGCGCGGCGTGCGCAGCGCGCACGGGCGCCTCGGCCAGTGGCTGGCCCAACGCGAGGGCGGAGCGGCTTGAGCGACGCAAGCACAGCGGCGGTGTGCCGAAGCACCCCGCATCTGCGCCGCGCGGCGCTCGAGGCGGCCTGCCGCACCGTGGCGCCCGCCTGGCCGATCGATCGGCAGGTCGCGGTCAGCCCCTACTGGGGATATCGAACGCTGCGCTTCGGTGTGGCGGCCGAGCGGCTGCGGCGCCTGTGCGGCACACCCCTGACACTGGCGCGCGATGAGTACCGGCGCGCCTGGGAGCAGCGACAGATCCAGCTGGCTCACCTCGAGCAGGCCCTGCGCGAACAGCCCGCCGTGCCGAGCGCGCAGGCCGCGGTGCGAGCCCTCGAGCAACCCGCCGGCGCCGCGGCCGGGCTGCCGCTGCTCAGCGACCAGCTCGACTGCGACCCTCGCCGCGGCGGTGGCGTGCCCTGGCGAGTGCGCATCACGCAGCAGATCAGCGAGTTCTGCGCAGCCTACTTCGATCGACAGCAGGCCGACTGGCGGCCGCAGCGCCTGCCCGGACTGTTCGCGGGCTGGCGCGCGGCGCTGCTCGAGGATCGGCGATTCAAGCCGCTCCATCCCCGTGCCACGCAGCTGCCCGGGACGGCCGACGCGGCACTCGACTGGGCGCTCGATCGACTGGCGGTGCGCGATACGCAGCTGCGCGATCTGCTCGAGGTCATTGTCCAGCGCATCGGGGGCTGGGCCGCCTGGTGCGCCTTTCTGCGCTGGGAAGCGGCGCTCGCCGGCGCCGATGACGGGCACCTGCCGCAATTGCTGGTGATCCGCCTGGCCTGGGAGGCGCTGCTGCACGACGGGCGGCACGATGAGCATTCGGCGTGGCGAGACTGGCTCGCGCAGTGGAACGCGCCGGCCGACAGCGAGCTGCGCGGATCGCTCGCCATCGACCTGCTCTGGCAGCGCGCGCATGAGCTCGCCTACCAGGAGCGTCTGTTCGCCGCGCTGAGCGCCCCTGGCGGCGCGGACTCGACTGCACCACCCGCACCGCCGCACGCGCAGCTGGTCTTCTGCATCGATGTGCGCTCCGAGCGCATGCGCCGCGCCCTCGAGCAGACCGATCGCGGCGTGCGCACGTACGGCTTCGCCGGCTTCTTCGGGCTGCCGCTGCGCTACACCCCGCTCGGCACCTCCCTCGAGCGACCCCAGCTGCCGGCGCTGCTCGCCCCGACCCTCACGGCGCTCGAGACGAGCGGCAACGCCGCCGAGGACGAGCGCCTGGCCGAGCAACGCCAACGGACACTGCGGCAGCGCGCGAGTCTGCAGCCCTTCGCGCGCATGCCCACCGGCGCGTTCAGCACGGTGGAAATCCTCGGTCTCGCCTATCTGCCGAAGCTGCTCGCCCGGGCATTCGGGTGGGCGCCGGAGAACCTCACGCGCACAGGGCTCACGCGCGCCGTGCATGCCTCGCTGCGGCCGCATCTCAGCGGTAGCGGCCCCGAAGCGCTCGCCGAACAGGCGCGGCTCGCGGCGCGGATCCTCGGCGCCATGGCGCTCGAGCGGCCCTTGGCCCGCCTGCTCGTGCTCATCGGGCACGGTGCGCGCACCACCAACAATCCGCAGGCCGCAGCGCTCGCCTGCGGCGCCTGCGGCGGCCACAGCGGCGATGTCAACGCACGGATCCTCGCCGACCTGTTGAACGATTCGGCCGTACGGCACGTGCTCGCCGAACTCGGCGTGGATATTCCCGAGCACACCGTGGTCATCGCCGGGCTGCACGACACCGTGACGGACACCGTCGAGCTGTTCGCTCCACAGCACCTCCCGCAGGGCCATGCGGCCGATCTGGAGCGACTGCGCGCGAGCCTGGGGCGCGCCGGGGCCCAGGTGCGCCGCGAGCGCGCCGCCGCTCTCGGTCTGGCGCACCTCGCCGGACATGAGGCGGCCTTGCTGCGTCGCCTGCGGCGGCGCACGCGCGACTGGGCCGAAGTGCGGCCCGAGTGGGGGCTCGCCGGCAATGCCGCGTTCATCCTCGCGCCGCGCGAGCGGACTCGCGGCATCGACCTCGAGGGGCGGGTCTTCCTGCACGAGTACCGCTGGCAGCAGGACCCCGACGGCGCCGTGCTCGAGCAGGTGCTCGCCGGCCCGCTGATCGTGGCGCACTGGATCAACCTGCAGTACTTCGGCTCGACCGTCGATCCGGAGCGCTTCGGCAGCGGCAACAAGCTGCTGCACAACGTGATCGGTGGGCACATCGGGGTGCTGGAGGGACACAGCGGCGATCTGCGCATCGGACTGGCCCGCCAGTCCGTGCATGACGGCACCGGTTGGCAACACGCCCCACTGCGCCTGACGGTGCTGATCGATGCCCCGCACGAGCGGATCGAACGGACCTTGCGGCGCCAGCCCGAGGTGTTGCAGTTGATCGAAAACGAGTGGCTGTATCTGTACTGTATGCACGCGCAGAGTCTCGAGCGCCTGCACGGCGTGACCCGCGCTGAGCGCACCACATCGCCGGGCGAGGCTCTGGAATCCTGCGGAGTGCAGGCATGAGGGGCGCCTCCGCACCGACGACACGCCCTGGCGATACGCGCTCGGAGCTGGCACACACCGCACTCGCGGCACTGGGATCCGCAGCGAGCTACATCCTGGAGCGAACTGGAGGTGCTCGCCCATGCCCTGGCCCGCGGCGTCGAACTGGCGCCGCGGTATCTGGCCCGCCCGCGTGGGGGTTCGCTCGAGCCGCAACAGCGCGAAGGTTATGTCCAACGTTCCGTGAGGAGAACATGCCATGCCCCCCGGCCCTGCCGAAGTCGATCTGATCAGCACCGAGCGGCGGATTCATCAAGCGTTGGCGCACCCGGCGCTCAGCGAATGGCTGAAAGACACGCTCCGTGCTGCCCTCGAGCGCGACCCGCTCGCCCTCGCCAACGATCTGGAACTGCTCGGACACCTGCTGCGTCCCTGGACCGAAGCGCGCATCGCCCGCGAGGAGTATTCGGGGCGATCCCTCGGCGTGCACGGCGCGACGCCCCAGATGTCGCGGGCATAGCCGCCGATCGCTCCAGCACTGCGCAAGGCGCCGGCGATTTCGAAGATGATGTCGAACCGGCGCGTCAGCCTGCGCAGGATTATGCCGCGCTGCTCGCCGGGCACGGGGCGAACCGCCGCCGTGCTTGACCACGCCGCGTGCGCTGCCGCAGGCTAGACCGATGGCGAAGCCCACCTCGTCCGACCGCGAAAGCGGCGGCGCCCGCACCCACTCATTGCGGCTGCTCGTGATGTCGCTGGCGCTGACCTTCGCGGCTGCCGCCCTCGGCGCCATCGCCTCGATCAATGCCGCCGCGTTCTATGCGCATCTGGCGCGGCCGGCGTGGGCGCCGCCGGGGTGGCTGTTCGGACCGGTCTGGACCGCGCTGTACCTGCTGATGGCCCTCTCCCTGTGGCGGGTCTGGCGGGTCCGGCCGGCAAAATCCAGACCCGTGCGTCTCTTTCTTGCGCAGCTCGCCGTCAATGCAGTCTGGTCGTGGCTGTTCTTCCGGCTGCACATGGGCGCGCTGTCCTTCGCCTGGATCGTGCTGCTCGTGACCCTGCTCGGGGTCACCGTGACCGCGTTCTGGCAGGTCAGCAGCGTCGCAGGCGTGCTGCTGCTGCCCTACCTCGCCTGGGTGCTGTTTGCCTGCGCGCTCGCCTGGGCCCTCTGGCGCGCCAATCCCGCCGCACTCGGCTGAACCGAGTGCGAGCTGCGCGACCGGGCGCTGCTGCTCCTCGGCTATGCCGCGGCCCTGCGCCGCTCGAAGCTCGTCGCGCTCGCTGTCGAGGATCTCACCGCGGGGCCAGCCGGATCTCCAATGGCCTGCACTGACCGCACCTCGCCGGCCAGCAGCCAGGATTTCACGTCGACCCCGAGCCGCCGATTGCCGCAACCAAGCGGCGGCGCTGTGCGCAGGCTCGATGTGCCCGATCCGTGTCCCGCACGAGACCCTTATCTCTCGGCGACC
Organism: Pseudomonadota bacterium; assembly: GCA_021843755.1. Lineage (GTDB taxonomy): Bacteria > Pseudomonadota > Gammaproteobacteria > Steroidobacterales > Steroidobacteraceae > 13-2-20CM-66-19. The sequence continues at coordinate 4,075 of JAKBWB010000054.1, read as the reverse complement.
GCCCGGGTTCACGGCATGACCGTCGCCACGCGCAACGTATTTCAAGCCCACCGCCCCCCACTGGATTCCTGGAGGCCTGACGGAGCCTATGCAGTCCAAAGGGCTCGCGCGGCCGGTCGACCCGAAGCAGCAATGACGGGACCAGTGTGCGCGTGAGGCCACTATCCAGGCCGTGCGCTGCCCTCGGACATGAACGTGAGCGGCTTTGGCCCCGGCATGTAGCCGGTGGCGAACTGATCGATGTGGAAGCCGCTGGTTTCAATGAGGTCGCGGATCGGGCGATTCAGGTGACATCCCCCGCTCAGCACCTGCCATGCGGGGGTCAGTCGGTCCTGCCAGCGCCGTACACGTGGGTCGGGCGATGCGCCATGTTCCACGAACAGAAGCCGCCCTCTCCTCCTCAAGACGCGCCGCATCTCGGCGAGGGCCGCGGGTGCGTGCGCAATCGTGCACAGCGTCCAAGTCGTCACCACGGTATCGACGCTACCGCTGTCGAGCGGAATCTCCTCCGCAGAGGCCTCGATGAATGCTGCCGGCACTGTGCCTACGCGGGATTTCCGGCGCGCCAGGGTGATCATCCGCGCACTGGGTTCGAGCGCAAGCACCTCCTGGACCCGATCGCCGTAGAACGGGAGGTTCAATCCGGACCCGGAGCCGATCTCGAGCACCCGCCCCTGCGCCGCCCCGATCACCCGCCGCCGGTACGGTACAAGGTGACGGTTCCGCATGGCGAGATCGCAGAGCCGTGGCAACACAAGATCTGTGTAGAAGCCCATCGGTGGTTCCGGCCGGCTTCAGAGCCGAGGCCTCCTGTTCCCGCACAGTACGGCAGCGTCGATGGCGCAAGCCGCGCTCGCGGAAGGCACCCATGCGCCACCTCGCGTCGCGGAGCGGTCCGCGGCATCAACCCCAGTACATTCGTCCTGAGATTCGGACGTCATCCGGGCAAGCACACGACCCGCTCCCTCCTCATGCTTGCTGAACTCCTGCCGCTGGAACCTCCCGGCGTCAAAGCAACCGGTTCGATCGAAAGTCATCATGTGATAGGTGATCCACCGGACCGAGGTCGGGATGCGATTCGTGAGCTCCACGAGGACATTCGCCGCGCGTATCGGCTGGCCGGAGAATTGGGGAAACGAGTGAGTCTCGGGATCCGTCAGCATCACCTCGAACTGACTGTCTGGCAGACGATGAAGATGCTCATCCCGGTCGATGAGATACATTTGAAATGCCGGGCCCATGAACGGGATTTTCGCATACCTTATGCTGCGAGCACATGTACGACACCAATCCCCGTCCGCAGGGCCCCCGCGTCGAGTGCCGCACGTCGTTCCGCAGCGGGCTTCTCGAGCCCAGACGTGCGACAGTCTTACCGGCACAGCGCGTGTTTCTCACACTGAGCGTGCGCCATCCGGCAACGTGCCCCCGTCGGGCCTACGCGCGATGCATACGCGCCGATGCAGTCGCGCTCTCGGCGAGGAAGCGCGTGAACGGGACGATGTCCTGGCGCACGCTCGCCTCTTCGAGCGCCGCCATGTATGTGTCGCACGTATCCACCGTTATGACGGTCCACGGCCAGCCGCCGGACGCCAGCATCACGTTCATCAGGAAGCGGCCCATGCGGCCGTTACCATCCATGTACGGATGCACGTAGACGAAGAAGAAGTGGCCGAGTACGACGCGCACCGCCGGCTCAGGCTCCGCAGCCAGCAACGCGAAGAACTCGGGCATCAGATCGCGCACTGCCTCGACCGGTGGAGGCACGTGCATCGAGCGCCGGATGAACACCTGTCCTGCGCGGTATCCGGCGAGATCGGCGGCGCTCAGGAGGCCGGCCGCCACCGAGGGTCCGAACAACTCCCGATACCAGTCTCCGTGCACTGCTTCGGCGACCACGCCGGCGTTCTCGCCGGCGAGCACGCGCGCGACGGACTCTTTCACGCGCTGGAACGTCTGCCAGTAGCCGCGCGCCGCGAGCGCATCACGATTGAGTCGGTCCTGCTCGTTGTGCCCCGGATTCCATAGCCCCGAACGCACGCGCTCGATGAGAGCGTCACTGACTGTGTAGCCCTCTATCGACAAAGAGTGGTACGCGTCGGCGCGGTACACCTCGTCCACCTGCTGAAGGTAGGTCGCCGCGACCGGCGAGGGCGGCGCGGGCAGGAAATGCTCGAGCACCATCGGACGCATGCGCGCCCATTGCAGACGCAACCGACCCACATAGGGCGAACGCTCGCGGCTCGAAAACACGACAGGGGCGGCATCTTCGAAGGGGTCGTGCTCCTGGACTACGTAGCCTGCCGTGCGCATTGCGGCGAGGACCTCATCCGCGACGCGTTCGCGTCCGACGTTGCGCAGCGCGCCGGCGAGCCTGCCCGCGACTTTGCTCTTGCCGCCTGCGAGGAGCGGACATAGTAGGTCGGAGGCGTCGGAAATCGTGACAAGCGCGGCCCGCACGTCCACCGCGCGGTCGTGATAGAGCCCGGGCGAGGCATGCACGAGCGATGCGCCAAGCGTCATCGCGCGGACACCGTCGATCACCGCGCGTTCTTCCGGCGGCGGCAACTCGAGGCGCACGTCGAACACGGAGGTGCCGTGCAGCAGCGGCGTGGGCTTGTTGTTGCCGCGAGGCGAGCGCACGAGCAGCTGCTGGGGCACGGTCCGATCGCCGACGTGCAGCAGCAGCGACTGGTCCGCACTGACGCACCAGTCGGTTCCGAGGCGTGAGTCGAGATAGCTCGCGACGAACGGCCAGAAGGCCGCGTACCACGCCGTCGTGTCGCCCGCCTGTTCTCCTGGGCTCGCCGGCACGTACCAGCCGCGCATGACTTTCTGCAGGAAGCCGTTGCGCAGGAGCCGCTCGCGCGCGGCGCGCGGCAAATCATCGGAGCGGATTGCCATGCGCCCCGCCCTCTGGAGCGCGCGCAGCTGCTCGAGGGCGCTTGCCAAAAGGTTAGCGGGCGTCCGCATGGGTGGATTCCAAATCTAGGTTAAGACGTCTTTCCGTTTTTAGGTTTAGGAGTTTACTCGTTTTTAGGTCTTACTGCATCCCGTTTCTAGGTTTATATGCTGGATAGATTAACAACAAGAATGAAAACAAAGAGTTATGATCCATTGCGCTCGTGACAGAGAGACGGGACAGCGTGCGTAGGGCCGCTGTTACGGGGGCGACGCCCGCGCGTCATCATGACGCGCGGCCCGCACGCTCGCGCCCTAACCCGGGGCTCTGTACTGAGAACTTCCTTTTCCCGGCTCCGTGGTTCATATGTGTAGTAACACCCGCGGGAGATTGCGGACCGAATCCTGTCCGGTTCTGCTGGCGGGCATGAACAGCCAGCTTGCCTTGGGGCTACCCGCGGTAACCCCGTACGATACCGTGCTCATCAACGCGCGCTGCACCGTGCGCACGGAGGGAAATCAGCGGGTGATCGTGGTCGGGAGCCTGCCGGTGTATCACTATTGCACAGGCGACGCGGTGGCTGAGTCGTATGCGATGGTGATGTTGACTGACAATGGGTTCGCTCAGCAGACGGAGCTGGCGCGGGCCTTTGGCAGAATCGAGCGCATCATTCGCCGCCACCAGGAGCGTTACGCCGCAGGGAGGATGGTGGGACTGGGCCGACCCGAGGGATGGCGGCGCGGCCGGCGCCGGATCCCTGGTAAGCGGTTGCGGCTGATCGAGAGGCTCAAAGCCCAAGGGCTGAGCAATCGAGCGATTGCGCAGCGGCTGGGTGCGAACGAGAAAGCGATCGGGACGCTGGTGGAACGTTCAACATCCCGGACGCGCAGCTTTACGAGATCACATGAGCGCAGCTTGCTATCGACAGCCAGGTTGAACAGCGCCAATTCCCGATCGCGATGACCAAGCTGTAGGCGTTAGAGTCCTGCCCCGACACGTCTTCATGCCGTTCCTGACAGCACTTGGCGTGTCTCGGTCCTTGCGGGCCGTGCGGCCTGCGCGGACCTTTGAGCCGGTTCGCGGTTCATCGTGGGGCGGCGCTGAAGCGGGTGAACGGTTGCCCGTTCTGCCGCCTCCGCCGCGCAGGCCCATTCTGCTTCGCCATCCTGGCTTCGC
>JAKBWB010000071.1 GCA_021843755.1 Pseudomonadota bacterium | reverse complement strand
GTCTGGTGCTCCTGGAAGCTCGGTCAGCCGTCGGACACCCGTCCGCCGCGCTGTGCGGCGCGGCCTCTGGGCCGCTTGCCGTTCAGGCAGGGTTTCGGCGCCGCGCGCGGGATCTTGAGTGTCATGACCGGCCGATGGCGAAACTGTGAATCGGATCACGGTGCGGGATGGATCGGCTCGAGGGCCTGGATGAGCGGTGCGAGGTGTTTCGCGAAGGACTTCCAGCGGCCGACCGAGCTGGCGTAGAGCGGACGTCTCACTTGGGTGCGGCTCGCGGTGCGCACGATCTGGCGCCGCTCGTAGAAGCGGGCGCAGCGCTCGTGCCAGTCGAGGCCGAGATGCGCCAGGACGCGGCGGGTTTCCCGCTCCAGATCGGCGACGACGTCCTCGTAGTGGACCTCGAGCAGGCGCCCGGGCGGCATCACCGCGCGCCAGTGCTCCATCAGGCGGTGATACCGGACATACTGGCGGCCCAGGGTGCCCTGATCGTAGGCATATTCGTGTCCGGTGGCGAACAGCTGGGTGAAGCAGGACCAGCACACATCGAGCGGCGCGCGGTTCATGTGGATGATGCGCGCCTGCGGGATCATCAGCGGAATCAGCCCGGCGAACCGATGATTGCCCGGCATCTTGTCCACCAGGAAGGTCGCTCCGGGATGTGCTTTCCAGGCGTCCTCGAGGTAGCGGTTGCCCAGCTCGCGCAGCCGGCTGAGCCAGGCGCCGCGCGCGCCGGGGGGCGGAACTTCCGGTGGCACGGGGGCGAGAAGCTCGCCCAACAGGCTGAGCTCACCGGCCCCGGCGACTTCGGGATGAGCGGCGAGAATCTGCTCCATCAGCGTCGTGCCCGAGCGCGGCATGCCGACGATGAAGATCGGAACCTTGTCCGTGGACACCGTGTCCGGCGGCGCCAGCGCGGCCTCGCCATACACGTCGGCGCCGAACCCGGTCCGCACGATGTCCAGGTAGCGCTGCTCGCTGTGCTCATCGAAGGGATGCTGCCCGTGGTGCAGGCGGTTGCCCTCCGCATAGGCGGCGAAGGCCTCATCATATCGCGCCAGCTCCTCGCAGACCTTGCCCATGGCGAAGTCGAGATGGATCACCTCGGGGACGAGCCGGCCGGCGCGCCGGCGATAGGCCTCCTCCAGCGGCCCGACCCAGGCGCAATCGGGCATCGCCCGGTTCTGCTCGCTCTTGAACAGCAGGGCGCGGGCATGGCCGGGCTCGAGGGCGAGCACGGCGTCGAACGCGCGTTCCGCGGCCGGCTCATCGCCATCGTGCATATGAATGAGGGCGGTGTTGACGAGCAGGTCGGGGAAGTCGGGTTTGAGCATCGCCGCCCGCCGCAGCGCCTCCCGCGCCTCATCAACGCGGTCGAGATTGAACAATGCCAGCCCGAGATTGTTCAGCGCGTCCGGACGCTCCCCCGCGATGGCCAGCGAGGCTTCGAGCGGCGGCAGCGCCTGCGCATAGCGCTGCTGGTCCACGCGCAGCGCACCCAGATTGCTCAGCGCCGAGGCATGGCGCGGATCGAGGGCGATCGCCCGGATGAAACAGCGCTCAGCCGCGGCAAGCTCGCCGGTGCGCGCGTACAGCGTCCCGAGATTGGAGTGCGCGTCGGCGCTGTTCGGATCATGACGAATCGCCACCGTCCAGAACCGCTCCGCGTCGGCGAACAGACCCAGCGCGAAAGCCGCGGCCGCCCCCACGTCCCACAGCCGGGCATTGACCGGCTCGCGACGCAACGCTTCGCTCGCGACATGCAGCGCCTCGCGCGGTTTCCCCTGATCATAGAGCCGGGCCGCCTGCGCGGCGGGGTCCTTAGGCTGGCGTTCGGGCCGGGCAGGCCGGAAACCCTTCCGCTGGGCGGGGACCTTGCCGGCGGAACGGGCAACGGACGGTCGAGTCATGGGGTCGGGTGTCCTGGCTGGAGATCAATGACGGGGTGAAGGTTCACGCGGGGCTGCGCGACGGTCTAGCTGACGTACTTGAAGAGCGACAGGCTTTCCATCGAGGCATAGGAGGCCTGGGCGGCCTGCAGGGCGAGCTCCTCGGTGGACAGCTGGGTGGTCGCGGCGGCGTAATTCGTGTCGGACAGCTGGGAAATGGAGGCCTGATAGTCGGTCTGCTGGGTCTGGGCGCTCGATTGCGCGGTGCTGACGGCGTTGATGCGGGCCCCGACCGAGGCCTGCACCTGATCGAGGGTGTTGAGCGCGCCGGTGAGCTGCTCGCCGACGGTGTTCAGCTGCGTGGTGATCTGGGCGGCCGTCAGGTGGCTGGAACTCAGCGCACTGATCGCGCTGGCAACGGTGGAGAAGACACTGGCGGTGCCGGCGGAAGCAACGGTGAATTGGTCGCCGATTGCCGGGGTGCCGCTGAAGGAAACTTGTATCCCATTGAATGCAATGGAGAACGTACCGCCGGCGCTGACCGCATAGCTGCCGGAGGCGACCGTTGTCCCCGCGGTGTTGGTGATCTGATACTGGGTGGGGCTGGTGAAGGCAATCGTATAGGTGCCCGGCGTCCAGGCCGAAAGATCCGTGACCGTGCCGGGACCGATCGAGGCGCTGCCGGTATTGGTGGCGGCAGCCGCCGTGGTGAACGTGCCGTTGCCCGCCGGGAGGTTCATGAATACCGCGCTGCCGGTGTCGCCCGCGGAGATGCTCTGCTCGGGGGAGATCTGCACCTGATTCACGCCGCTCGCGCCGGCATAGCTCACCGAGTTGCCGTTCTGGGCGAACGGCTGGGTGGTGCTCGCCTCGCCGGCGAACAGATAGTTTCCCTGGCTGTCCTGGCTGTTCGCGGTGGCGATCAGCTGTTGCAGCTGCTGCTGCATCTGCGTGGCGATGTCCTGCCGCTGACTCGGGCTGAGGGCGGCATTGTTCCCCTGCACCACGAGGCTGCTCACGCTTTGCAGAATATTCGTGGCGTTGGTGAGCGCCTGGGCCTCCAGTTGCAGGTTGGTGCTGGCGAGGGTGCCGTTGGCGACATATTGCTTCGAGGCGGACAGCTCGGTGTTGAGCTGGTTGACCTGGGTCATGCCCACGGGATTGTCCGCCGCGCTCTGCAGCGTGATGCCGGTCGAGAGCTGCGCCTGGGTCTTGGACAGCGCCTGCTCCAGGGCGGTCATCTGATCGGCGGCGGTCGTCTGAAAGGAGAGGGTGGAAATGGGCACGGCGGTTACCCCATGGCCTGAATGAGCGAATCGAACATCTGATGCGAGGCGGTAATGATCTGGGCCATGGCCTGATAGGCCTGCTGATATTGCAGTACGTTGGCGGCCTGCTGATCGAGGTTGACGCCGTCGGCGTTGCTCAGCGCCGTGGTCGCGTCCTGATTGACGGTGTGCTGGGCGCTGGCATTGTTCTGCGCCTGCTGGGTGAGCACGCCGATCTGGCCGACCAGGTTGTTGGCCGCGCCGCCGACGGAGGTCGTGCCGCCGTTCAGCGTCGAGGCGGACAGCCGGTCGATCATCGCCAGGATGTTGCTGTTGTCGCCGGTGTTGGCGCTGCTGTTCGGGCTGACCGTGAAGGTGTCGCCGGCCGCCGGGCTGCCGGTGAGCGTCAGCTGCTGGCCGTTGAAGCTGATGGGGCTGCCGCCGCTGTACGTGCCGGAGGCGACAGAGGTTCCGGAACTGTTGGTGACCGTGTACTGCGTGGGGCTCGCGAAGCTCACCGTGTACGTGCCCGACACATAGGTGCTCGGATCGGTGACGCTGGCGCTGCCGATGGTGCCGGTACCCGTATTGCCGGTGCCCGCGACCGCCTGAACCCGCGAGGCGGCGGCGATCTGCGCCGGCGAGGTGAGCTGCATCGAGAGGCCGGCGGTCGCCGCGGCGGTGGGTTGAATGAGGAAGCTGTCGTTCGCGGCCGGCGTGCCACTGACGACGATGGACAGGCCCGCGGCCTGCAAGGGCGTGCCGCTGGTGCCGTTGCCGGTCATGGTGACGGATTGCCCGGTGCTCGCGTCGGTCAGCTGCCAGGTCCCGCCGCTGTACTGCAGCTGATAATTGTCGGCGGTGAGCTGGCTGAGCGAGGTGCGGGTCACGCTCACCGCGGCGTTGCCCGAATTGCCGGAGTCCGGCAGCACCTGCACGCCGCCGACCGCGAACATGGCCTGCCCGGGGGTGCCCGTGAGGGTCATGCCGCACTGTTGCTGCTCGTTGACGAGGGTGGCCACCGCGACGCTGATCTGACCGAGCTGATTCTGGGTCGGCTCGAGGATCTGGCTGCGGGCGCTCAGCAGGCCGCCGAGCTCCCCGCCGGTCATCTGCTGGGTGAGGTTCGTGATGCCGCTGCTGGTCTTGAGGCCCACATCGAGTTGGGTCGGATCATAGGCGTTCTGAAGGGTCGTGAGCTGCGCGGCATTGCCGCCCGAGACCAGCGCCTGGCCGCTGCCGATGAAGACATTGACCGTGCCGTTGCTCTGGGTCACGGTCTGCACCGAAACATACTGGCTGAGCTGATTGACGAGATTGTCCAGCTGATCGAGCATCTGATTCGGCGTCTGGCCGCTGGTGGAGCCGGCGGCGATTTGTTGATTCAGGCTGGCGATGTTGCCCGCCAGGGAGTTGATCTGCGTGACGTCGGTGCCGACCTGGGCTTCGAGCTGCGTGCCGTACTGGCCGATCTGCGCGTTGTAGGACTGCAGCTGCTGGGCGAGCGCCTGGCCCTGGCTGAGCAGCGCCTGGCGGGCCGAGGTCGAGGTCGGCGACGTGGAGACCGTCTGCAGCGCATTGACGAAGCTCTGCAGGCTGGCGGAGAGGCCCGTGGACGAGGCGCTCAGCATGTTGTCGATCTGCTGCGCCTGGGTGGCGAGCGTGTGGTAGCTGGAGTAGCTCGACTGCGAGGTATTGGCCTGCTGCGCCAGCTGTTGATTGTAGGCGCGCGTGACGCTCGCGACATCGACCCCGCCGCCGATGTAGCCGGCGCCGGTGAACTGCCCGGGCGCCTCGGCGAGATTGGCCGTCTCGGCGCTGTAGCCGGGAGTGTCGACGTTGGCGATATTGTTGCTGGTGACGTCGAGGGCCTGCTGGAACGCGAGCAGGCCGGAGACGCTGGTTGCAAGCAGATCTGCCATGGATTACGGCCTTCAGAGCGTACCGCTATTGGGTGCTATCGGCGCGGCGGCGGCGAGCTTGAGCGGCTCGGCGCCGAGGACCCGGCTGAGGGTAGCGGCCACCGCGGTCAGCTTACGGGCATAATTCGGGTCCGTGGCATAGCCCCCGCGCTGCAGCGCGGCGGCGAATGCGCCCACATCGCTCCCGGTGCCGAGGGCGGCGCGGTAGCGCGGATCGCCGCTGAGCAGCGAGGCATAGTCGTGCAAGCACTGGCCGCAGCTGCCGTAGGCGCGAAAGTGCGCCCGGGTGGCCGTTGGTGTGCCGTCGATGTATTCCTGCGTGGCGCTGCCGACGCTGGGGCCGCTCCAGCCCGCGCCGGCCTTGATGCCGAACAGATTGTTGCTGCTCGTGCCGTGGGCGGAGCGCGGAATGTTGCGCCCCCAATCGGTCTCGAGCGCCGCCTGCGCGACCAATGCAACGGGCGTGACGCCCAGGCGGTGGGCGGCGCGCGTCGCTTCGGGCCAGATCGAGCGCGCGAAGGCGCTCTGCTGCTCGGGCGTGGCCGCCGGTGGGGGGGCGAGTGCGGGGCCGGAAGCCGGCGCCGCCGCCGAGGCCGCGGCGGGGCCCGAGACCTGCGAGCCCGAGCCCTCGCCCGCCCACTGCCGGCGCAGCTGCTGCACCAGCATCTCGGCCAGCCCGAAGGCATGCTCCTTGCTCAGCTGAATCGACAGCTGCTCGTCATACATGTCCTGATACATGCGCGACTGGCTCGAGCCGAACAGCGGATCCTTGAAGTTCGCATCCTGCATGCTCTTGAGCACCATGTTGATGAAGAGGCTCTCGAACTGCTGCGCCGCGGTGCGCAGCGCCTGGGGATTGTGCGCGGCAACCTCACGCCGCAGACCCGCGAACGAACTCGAGGTCGCGAACAGATTCGGGTCGATGACCGGCGTGGGCAGCGGCAGCGTCATATCACGATGAGCTGGGCGCGCAGCGCGCCCGCCTCCTTGAGAGCCTCGAGGATGGCGACCAGATCGTCGGGCGTGGCGCCCACGGCGTTCACCGCGCGCACGATGGCATCGAGATTCACGCCGGCCGGGAACAGGAACATGTGCGCCTTTTCCTGCCGGACTCGCACGCTGCTGTGGGGGATGATCGCGGTGTGGCCGGTGGCGCTGAAGGGATTGGGCTGACTGACCGTGTAATGCTCGGCGATCGTCACCGACAGCGAGCCGGTTGAGACCGCCGCCGGCATCACCCGCACCCCGGAGCTGATCACCACCGTCCCGGTGCGGGAATTGATGATCACCCGCGCGGGCGGTGTGCCCGGCTTGATCGCGAGGTTCTGCAGGGCGGCCACGTAGGCGATGCGCTGGGTGGGACTCTTCGGCGCGCGCACCCGCACCGAAACTGCATCGAGCGCCTCGGCGGTGCCGGCGCCGAAGGTGCGATTGATCGCCTGCGTCAGCCGCGTCGCGTTCGTGAAGCTCGGGGTGTCCAGGTTCAGCGTCACGTACGGCAGGCTGTCGAAGTCGGTCGGAACCGAGCGCTCGACGGTCGCGCCGTTCGGGATCGAGCCGCTGCTCGGAATGTTCACCGTGACGCTCGAGCCGTCGGCGCCGCGGGCGGAGAAGCCGTTGACCAGGACGCTGCCCTGGGCCATGGCATAGATCTGGCCGTCGGCGCCCCGCAGCGGGGTCATGATGAGGCTGCCGCCGCGCAGACTGGTCGCGTTGCCGATCGAGGAGACGGTCACATTGATCGTCTGGCCCGGCTTGGCGAACGGGGGCAGCGTGGCATGCACGGTCACCGCGGCAACGTTCTTCAGCTGCGGGTTGGCATTGGCCGGCACCTGAATCCCGAACCGCGCCAGCATGTTCTCGATGCTGAGCACCGTGAAGGGCGTCTGCGTGGTCTGATCGCCGGTCCCATCGAGGCCGACCACCAGGCCGTAGCCGACCAGATGATTGCCGCGCACGCCGGCCACCGTGGCCAGGTTGCGCACGGTCTCGGCCCGGGCCGCGCCGCCGAGGGCCGCCAGCGCCAGAGCGCCGCACAGCAGGCAGGTCCGTGCCAGCATTGCAAAGCCTGCCTGCCGCCTCTGATTTTGTCTGCTCACGAGTGCTCCGGTTCAGAACGGCAACCACGGAAGATTGAAGAAGCGGGACAGCAGCCCCGGACTGTTGGCATCGTTCAGAGCGCCGGTCTGCCCGTAGGCAATGCGCGCATCGGCCACCTGTTGCGAGGAAATCGTGTTCGCCGGCGAGATGTCGATCGGGCGGATGACCCCCTCGAGGCGGATGTATTCGTCGGCCTGATTGATCCGCATCAGGGTGTGACCCTGAACCACGAGATTGCCATTGGGCAGCCGGCGGATGACCGTGACCTGGATGGCCCCCACCAGGCTGTCGCTCTGCTTGCTGTCGCCGGCGCCGCTGAAGGTATTGCCGTTGTTGATGTTGGCACTCAAGACCGACGTGCCGTTGATCGTCGTCGGCAGGCCGAACAGCGTCGGCGCGGACAAGGAGTCCTTGGTTGCCTTGGAGGTCGCGGTCTGCGAGGTGTTCTGCGCGGCGGTCGCCTCATTGAGCAATACCGTCACGGTGTCCCCGACATTGTGCGCGGTGGGATTCGCGAACAGGCCCTGGTCGTAGCCGGAGTGGAAGATCGCGCCATTCGGCGCGGGTGGCGGCAGATTCGGCATCGGGAAAGCGTGGGCGCGCCGTGCCGGCGGAGAGCCCGCGCAGGCGGCCAGCAGCGCGGCGGCGAGCGCCGCCGGCAGGATGCGCCAGGGGGTGCGGATCGTGGAGTTCACGCGCGGCCTCACATGTTCTGGGTGGCGTACTGGAGCATCGAGGAGACGGTCGCGATGGCCTTGGAGTTCATCTCATAGGCGCGCTGGGTCTGGATCATGTCGACCAGCGACTGCACGACATTGACGTTCGAGGCCTCGAGCTCGCCCTGGCCGACCGTGCCGAGGCCGTTGGAGCCGGGCGATCCGGTCTGGGGAGAGCCGCTTGCGGCGGACTCGAGCAGCAGGTTGTTGCCTTCCGGCTGCAGGCCGGTGGGATTGATGAAGTTCGCCAGCTGAATCTGTCCGATCTGGGTCGGGGCGGTCTGGCCCGGCAGCACGACGCTCACGGTGCCATCGGTGCCGATGCTGATGCTCTGCGCGCCCTGCGGGATGGTGATGCCGGGCTGCACGGTGTAGCCGTCGGCGGTCACGAGCTGCCCCTGCGCATTGACCTGGAAGCTGCCGTCGCGGGTATAGGCGAGCGAGCCGTCGGGCATCAGAATCTGAAAGAACCCCTGGCCCTGAATGGCCAGATCGAGCGGGTTGCCGGTCTCCTGGATGCTGCCCTGGCTGTAGTTCTTCTCGGTGGCCACCAGGCGCACGCCGGTGCCGATCGACAGGCCCGAGGGGGACTGCGTGGTCTGCGTGGTGTCGGCGCCCACTTGGCCGAGATTCTGATACAGGAGGTCCTCGAAGACCGCCCGGTCCGCCTTGTAGCCGGTGGTGTTCACGTTCGCCAGATTGTTGGCGATGATTGCCATCTCGGTGTTCTGGGCGTCCAGGCCGGTCTTGGCGGCCCACAATGCTGCATCCATAGAAATACCCTCGTATTACGACTGCATTAACCGGGTTGAAGCAGCTGCCCCGAGGCGGCCGCATTGGTATCGGTGCTCTTCATGACCTTTACCTGCAACTGAAAGTCGCGGGCCAGGTCGATCATGTTCACCATCGCGCCGGCGATGTTCACGTTGCTCGACTCGAGCACGCCGGAGGCCAGCCGCACGGACGCGTCGGCCGGCGCCTTGACCCCCTGGGCCAGCGTGAACAGATTGTCGGAGCTGGGCGTCAGGCTGTCCGGGGGGGGATTGACCAGCTTGATGCGCCCCACCGTCACCAGAGTATCGGGGCCCTGGCCGTCGGGAACCGCCGAGACCGTCCCGTCGGAACCGATCCGCACCGAGGTGCTCGGCGGGATGCTGATCGGTCCGTTCGTTCCGAGCACCAGCTGACCGGCGCTGGTGACCAGCATGCCGTCGGCCTGCACGTGCAGGTCGCCGTTGCGCGTGTAGGCCGTCTGGCCATTCGGGCCCTGCACGGCAATGAAGCCCTGGCCCTGGATGGCAACATCGAGCGGCCGCCCGGTGGTGATCATCGCTCCGGGCGACTCGTTCCAGCCGGTCGTGGATTCCGTGGCATATACCCGCGAGGCATAACCGCTCCCCTGCACGGCCTGGCTGTGAAACGCCGCCATCTGCGCCTTGAAGCCGACGGTGTCGACATTGGCGAGATTGAAGTCGTTCACGGCCTGGGCGTCGAGGAGCTCCTTGGCGCCGCTCATGGCCACGTACAGGGAATTGTCCACGGTTATGCCCTCAGGGCCGCCTGAATGGCCTGGCTCTGGGTGCTGATCATCTGGGCATCGGCCTGGAAGTTCTGCTGCGCGTTGATCATGTCGACCAACTGAGTGGTGATGTCGACATTGGACTGCTCCAGCGCCCCGGACTGTATGTTGCCAAAGCCGGAACCGCCGGCGACGCCGTTCACCGGGGAGCCCGAGGCATAGGTCTGCTGCCACTGGGTATTGCCCGTTTGCTGCAGGCCCTGGGGATTGGCGAAATTCGCCAGCGCGATCTGGCCGAGGGTCTTGGTCTGGCCGTTGGTGAAAGCGGCCTGGACGATGCCGCTCGAGCTGATGTTGATCCCGGTGAGATTGCCGGTCGTGTAGCCGTTCTGGGACTCCGAATCAACCCCGAAGGCGCTCCCGTACTGCGTGGAATTGCCGAGATTGAAGGTGATCTTCATGGCGGCCGCGCCGGTGGACGGCGTATAGGAGCCGAAGGTCACCTGGCCGTTCGCGGGTGACGTCAGCGCTCCCGAGCTGGAATAGGTCAACGTCTGCGGCGAGCCGACGGAGGTGCCATCGATGTACAGCTGCGCGTTCCAGGTGTTGGCCGCTGCGCCTTTGATGAAGTAGAGCTGAGCGGTGTGCGCCGCGCCGAGGGAGTCGTACACCGTCAGGGACGTCGTATCGTTGTAGCTGTTCGAGGCGGTGGGCGAGAACGCCTGGGTCGGCGCGGTGGCGTTCGACGGCAGATTGAGCGTCATGTTGGCGGTGGAAGTGGCGCTGGGCGCCACCTCGGCGGTCGTGAGCTGCAGGTCGGATAGCCCGCCGGTGTTGAAGCCGCCGTTGCTCAGGGGCTGATAGCCTTGTACACGCTCGCCGCTGGCCGTGACGAGATAGCCGTTCTGATCCACCTGGAAAGCGCCGTTACGGGTGTAGCTCAGCGCGCCGTTGTTGCTGACGATGAAAAAGCCGTTGCCGTTCAGGGCGAGATCGAGGTTGTCGGAGGTCGTATTGATGTTGCCCTGCGAGAACTGCTGGGCGATCTCGGCGGTCTGCACGCCGTTGCCGACCTGGGTCTGCGACAGGCCCTGCTGGGTCTGGGCGAACAGACTGGAGAATTCCGCGGTCGAGCCCTTGAATCCCGTGGTGTCGACGTTCGCGAGATTGTTCGCAATGGTGTTCAGATCGGTATTGGCGGCATTGATGCCGGATAAGGCGAGGTCGAGAGACATGGGTGGGACTCCTTAAAAGATCTGGCTGACGGAGCTGAGCGGAACCGTGCCGCCGTTGGTATTCAACGTGAGGCTGTTGCTGGTCGGGTCCAGGGTGACGCTGTTGACCGTGTACGCGAGCTGGGGGGTCAGGGAGCTCGGTGTGCCGTTGATGTCGGCCGTGACGGAGAAATGATAGGTCCCGGCCGGGGCGGTGCCGCCGGATGCGGTGGCGCCGCTCCAGGTGAACGGGGTCAGGCCGGACTGCGGCGCGACCGTGAAGCTGTCGACGGGGGCGCCGTTGGCGTCGGTGACCTGCACGGTGAGGGCACTGGCGCCGGCGGGCGGGTTGACCGCGCCGGTGATCGAGCCACCCTGGGCGAGCGCGGCGGACGTGCCGGATGCGAGCACGGTCTGGCCGATGAGATTTGTTCCGCCGAGGAGCTGGTTCGAGGACATGGAGTTCGCGAGGTTCGTCATCGAGGTCGACATGCCGTTCATGTCGCTCACTTCGCTCAGCGCGGAGATTTCATTGATGAACTGGCCGGGATTGGTGGGCTTGGTCGGGTCCTGGTTGCGCATTTGCGTGACCAGCAGCTTCAGGAAATCGCTCTGACTGAGCTGCAGCGGATTGCTGCTGCTGCTCGAGCCGGCGGCGGCGATGCCGGTGCCGCTGCCGGCCCCGGCGGCGGCCGCGGTGGCGGTCTGGGCGGCGTAGGCGCTTATGGAGTTGACTGACATTGTGTATTTCCGGTTTGCGAAGGTGTTTTGTCTCAGGCGAGCTTGAGGGTGTCGATCATCAGGGTCTTGGAGGTGTTCAGGACCTGGGCGTCGTTCTGATACGAGCGCGAGGCGGAGATCATGTCGGCCATCTGCGTGACGATGTTCACGTTGGAGGAAAACACATACCCCTGGGCGTTGGCCATCGGGTTGCCGGGTTCATAGCGGGCAGTACCGGGGGCGGTGTTTTCGACGATGCCCCGTACGGCGACCGAGGCGTCGGCGGCCTGCAGGGTCGGGGAACCCGGTCCGGCGAGGGCGGACTGCACCGCCTGAAAGACCGGATAGCGCGCCTTGTAGGCGGTCGCGGCGCTGCTGCTGACGCTGTCCGCGTTGGCGAGATTGCTCGCGACGGTGTCCAGGCGAACCGACTCGGCGGACATGCCGGAGCCGGAGATGTTGAAGATGTTGAAGAATCCCATGATGAGCCTGCGGTGAGGTGGCGCGGGTGGGGTTACTGACCGGTGATCGCGGTCATGAGCTGTTTGAACCGCATCTGCAGAAAGGTGAGCGCGGCCTGATAGCGCACGGTGTTTTGCGCGAATTGGGCCTCCTCCATCTGCGAGCTGACGGTATTGCCGTCGAGCGATGGCGCCAGGGGAATGCGATACTGCAGGAATTGGGCGGTGGAGACCTGCCCGTAGCCGCTCGCGGCGGTGACATCGCGCGGGCTGGTGGTGAGCATCGGAAGCGTGCCGCCGGGATTGGCGGCCGAATGGGCGCCCCCCGGGGGGTCGAGCGCGGCGAGCGCGGCGCGGAAGTTGATGTCGCGAGCCTCGTAGCCGGGGGTGTCGGCGTTGGCCAGGTTGGCCGCGAGCACCTGGGCGCGCTGCGCGAACACCCGCAGGGCGTCGGGCTGCACGCCGAGATACGCGTCGAGGTTGAGGGGCATGTCGAAAATCCGGCGGTGGTTGCACGTGCCGGATATGCAGCAAGAGACGTGCCAACGCGGGAAGCGGGGGCTTTCCGGGCCGGCGGCCTCCGATCGGGGGTTGGGAGCATGACGGGCGTCACAGCGCGGCGGCAACGCGCTGCCGGTGCGGCGGCGGGGGGCGGTCGAACGGTCGAGGTGCGGACGCTGGCCCACCGTTTGCATCTCTATCGGGCATGAACACGAAAGCGTCGATACACCGTCACACCCGCGTTCTCGCCGCGGTGCTTGCATTGGCCTGCTTGGCGGGCGCGGGCGCCGCCGCCGCCGCCATCGAGCCGCTCGCGACCATCCGGCGGGCGGCCGAACGATTCGTCGAGGCGCAGATGCCCCCCGGTCAGGCGGGCATCGTGGTCACGGCCGAGCGGCTCGATCGACGACTGCGGTTGTCGCGCTGCGCCGGTCCGCTGTCCGCGTCCTTGTTATCCGGTGCGCAGTTGCAGGCGAACGACTCGGTCGCGGTGCGATGCCGCACGGGGGCGCGCTGGACGATCTACGTGCCGGTGAGGATTCAATCGCGAATCCGGATTTGGGCATTGCGCAAGCCAGAGCCGCAAGGCGCGCGGCTGCATGCCTCGGATCTGGCGCCGGTCACCCGCCTGGTGTCGGGCATGCTGGCCGGATACGTGACGAATCTGGCGGTCCTTGCGCATTGCACGTTGCGCGAGCCGCTGCCGGCCGGAGCGCTGCTGCAGGACAATGATCTGCTCGCGGATTTCATGGTGCGTCACGGCGAGACCGTGACGCTGATTGCCTCGATCGACGGGATTCGGGTTCGAACCAACGGGATCGCGCTTGAGGATGGGCGCTACGGGGCGCTCATTCGTGTGCAGAACCGCACCTCGCGCAAGGTCGTCGAGGGCACGGTCGGCGACGGGCGCGTGGTGTACGTGACCCCCTAAAGTTTGGGGAATCCGGGCCGATACCTCGTCAAAGGTGCTCCAGGAGCCAGGTGATGTCGAGCAATATCAATGGGTTGAATGGGCCATCGCCGCCCGTTGGCGCCGGTGGCGGCGCGGGCCGCGCCGCCGGTGCGTCCGGTACGGCCAGTGAGAGCGCGGCCGCGGCCTCGGCCGCGGCGGGCTCGAGCCCCTCGGAGGTACAGATCACGGATTCGGCAAATCTGCTCTCGACCGTGGCCCGGCACCTGCAGAGCCTCCCCGCCGTCAACGAGGCGCGGGTCGCGCAATTGCGCACGGCCATCGAGAACGGCAGCTACACGGTGCACCCCGGGGTGATCGCCGCGCATCTGATGCAGTTCGAGCAATCGCTTGCACAGATCTCCGGAGGCTGATCGATGGATCCTGGTGTTTGCCGCGAGCATCTGACCGAGCTGTTTCGCGACGAATCGGCATTGCTCGTGGAACTCGAGCAGCTCCTGAGCCTCGAGGCGCGCATCCTCGAGCACTCGGACATCCAGAAGATCGAACAGACCACGCGCGACCGCCAGGCGCGCATGGGGGCGCTGGCCCGCCTGGAGGCGCAGCGCCGCTCGCTGTGCGCCCTGCATGGCTTCGCCGCCGACCGGGCCGGCCTCACCGCGGTGATGGCGTGGTGCGATCCGGCCGGCACGCTCACCGAGCAACTGCGTGAGTGCGCGCAGCGAGCGGTCCGCTGCCGCGCGCTGAACGATCACAACGGCGTGCTCGTTGCGGCCCGACTGAAGCGTATCGAGAGCATGCTCGGGGCGCTCACGGCCCGGCCGGCCCGATCCGACACCTACGGCCCGCGCGGCGGGGTGTCCGCCGGTATTCGGCCGGGCAGAGTGCTCGGCGCGGCCTGAGCGGTGCGGCGCGCTCAGCGTGCCCTGACGAACGTCGTGAAATCGATCCGCTCCAGATCGCCCGTCAGCAGGGCGAGCCCGAGCAGGTCGCAGACGAACAGCGCCCCGAGAAAGCCCAGGCCGTAGAAGAAAGGCCCGGCGCGCAGTGACAGGGCGGTCAAGAGGACATTCCCGGCCAGAAACATGCCGCTGAGCAAAACGCCGCGTCCCCGCAGGTCCAGATACTGATAGACGTTGAGCATGCTCATCATGAGCAACTGCAGACTGACCCCGATCACGTCGAACTGGAAGATGCGCGCGTAGCTTGCCGGATAGCCGAGCAGCCGCAGGATCTGCTGGGCAAAGGCGAAGGACAGCAGCACGGTGACGCCCTGGATCTTGGCGATATCCCACAGACCCGCCCGCGTCGCGCCGATCATGCCGAGCTTGGCCGCATGCAGCTCCGCGTAGCTTCCGCCCTCGACGATGGCGCGGTTGTAGGTGTCGTAGGCGTCGACGAAATCGGTCTCCAGGCGAAACAGGAAAACCGCCAGACCCGGGACGATCAGCAGGTAACTCAAGAAGATCGGCACGTCGTAGAGGGGCGAGTCGCGCAGCGGTCCGATCACCGCCCCGCTGGTCAGCGGGTTGAACCAGAAGAGAAACTTGTCGGCCCACACGGCGAGATTGAAGAGCAGGCCGGACAGGGACAGAGACCAGAAGAATCTGCCGCGGCCCTGGTACGCGCTCGGCCACTGCAGGTGACCGGGGAATTCGCGAATGATCAGCATGCCGAGCGCGAGCAGCAGCAGTCCCTGGCCGACGGCAAACGCGACGAGGTACCCATCGAGCCCCCAGCGCGCCCCGAGCCTCAAGCCGAGCACCACCACGGTGAGATAAGCCAGAAGATACGCGGCGACCAGTCCCTTGTAGTCCTTGAGGCTGGTGGCCATGATGGTCAGGACCCACACACCGCACAACTCGGTGAACGCGATGGCGAGCAAGACCTGATACCGCCAGGGGGTGGCGCGGAAGAACAGGGTGAGGGCGAGCGCCGCAAACACCGCGCCGAGCGCACAGGCGCCGGCGAGCATGCTCAACAGGACGGGAATGACGGCGCGTGCCTGCCGCGCGAACAGCATGTCGGCGATGTGACGCGTGAACAGCAGCTGCAAGGGACCGGTGAGTATCAGGGAAACGGCGATCAGGTACGTGACCGACACCTGAAACTGGATGACCGGCGCGGAGGCGAAGCGCGCGCCGAGCGCGAAGAACCCGAGGAGCAGGATGCCGAAGATCGACAGCAGCCAGGGACCGGAGGAGACGATTCCGGCATAGGTATAGGCCTCGAGCAGGGCCCAATAGCTCTTGCGCCGCAGGATGCGGCGCAGTTCGAAACCGATGCCCGCCATGATTAGACCCCGAGCGCCTCCCGGTAGAGGTGGCGATAATGTGCCAGCATCTGCGTGTCCCGGTAGAGCGCCTCCACCCTTGCGATGGCGTTGCCGCTGCAGCGCGCCCACAGGGACTCATCGCCGAGCAGGGTCTCGACGGCGCCGGCCAGGGCGTGCGGATCGGCGATCGGCACGATACGGCCGGCGGCCTGCGCATCGCAGGCACCCGGGGCGCCATAGAGCAATTCGCGGCAGCAGCCGACGTCCGTCGTCACCACCGGGACGCCGGCGGCGAAGCTCTCCAAGACCGACAGCGGCAGAGCTTCGCTGATGGAACTCAAGACGGTCAGACGAACCTCGGCGAGCACCTCGGCGACCGATTGAAAGCCGCGGAATCGCACCCGCTCCGCCAGGCCCAGGTGCTCGACCAGCACGCGGCATTCCTCGTGGTACTGCTCGTCTTCCTCGGTCGGACCGACGATCCAGAAGGTCGGCGCGGGGCCGTCCGCGCGCAGATGTGCGGCGGCGCGGATGAAGGTCTTGATGTCCTTGATGGGTACCACGCGACCGACCAGCGCGACGATGTTGCGGCGCTCGGGGAAGGAGCGGCGGCAGGGAACGAATCGCTCGACCGCGACCCCGTTGGGAATGGTCGTCAGCTTGTCCGGGTCGGCCCCGTCACTGATCTGCGCGGCGGCCATGCCCGCGTAAAGGTTGACCACCCGCCAGGCCTGCCGATAGCTCACCCGTCCCAGCAGCTCGAAAAAATCGATCCAGAGGTGACGCAGGTGATGCACCCGCCCGGGCCGCTGCAGGAATTCATCGTCCTCGTGGATCCAACTTGCCCGCATCATGTCCAGGCGTCTTTCCTTGGTATAGATTCCGTGCTCGGAAATGATCAATGGCCGGGCCCAACGATCGCTCAGCACGGCGGCGAGATAACCGGCATAGCCGGTGGAAGGACTGTGCAGCACCCGGGCCCGCGGGGCTCGCTCCACGGCGGCCTGCAGGACCCACAGGGGAGCGTGCATGCCGCGAACGGTCCAGAAATAATCGACGAACGGCGGTTGATCGGGAATGCGTGCATAGCACTCGAGCAGATAGTCCCAGGCCGCGCGGCCCTGCAGAAACGCCTCGTGGGTGATGTGGAAGTTCGCGCTGCAGCGGCTCAGATCGAGGGGCGCGTCCGCGCCGGCAATGCATTGGCGCATCTGCGCATGCCCGGAGCGCACGGCATCGAGCTGCGCGGCGCCGCCTCGGCCGCCCGTGGTGCGCGCGGGCGCGTCGAACAGGAAATACTCCGCGTAGTACTCGACATTGGCGGGCAAGGCGTACGGGGTGCCGCGATAGTCCTGGCGCGCGCTGCCGAGAAAAATGACACCGAAGCGCAGGTCGGAGCAGCCCTCAATCAGGTGATTGACCCAGGCGGAGACCCCGCCCCGGACGTAGGGGAAGGTGCCCTCGAGCAGGAGCAGCACATCGACGGATCGGGCGCCCTTGTTGATCATGAGCAGGAGCCCAGCCAGAATCGGTGGGACGGGCCGTAGCGGGCCGACAAGCGCAGTTCGGGATGCTCGGCGTACAGCCGGCGCAACGCGGGAATGTCCTTTTCGGCGTAATAAGCCGCCGCCAGATGGGGCGCGACGATCGCTCCCCCGGCGCCGCGGCGCCGCGCCTCGAGAAGTGCCGCCACGGCCTGGACGGTGTTGCCGGTTTCCAGGTGACGCAGCCCGGCAAGCAACGGCAACGTTGCATCCCCGGCGTCGTCCCGGCCGTCGTTCGGCGCGGGAGCGCGCGCAGGTTCCTGCGTCCGTGCGCTCGGAGCGGCCATCTCTCTTGCGGCCGAGTGATCGATGCTCCATTGCAGCCATGCGTGATAGCCGCGCAGGCGATGCAGCCGGCGCGTATCCCCGGCCGCATCGATCTGGCGCCGCAGGCCGATGAGCAGTTCCGTGTTTTCATGCTCGCGCTGATCGAGGGCGGCGTAGGCCAACAGCCGCACCTCTTCGGCCTCGTCTTTCAGCGCCGCGCGCAGCAGACGATACTGGTCGAAGAATCGGGAACTGGCGATCTGGGAGAGCGCCGCCACCCGCTGGCGCGGATCGCGTGAGCCGGCGAGGCGCCCGGCAATGCCGCCGGGCGCGGCGGCGGAGGGCTGCAGGCGAAAATCCCGCGCCGCGGGCGGCACATGGATCGGCTCCACCTCGGCTCGATCGATCTTGCGGTGCACGCTGCGCAGGGCCGCGGCGTATGCGACGATCAGAATCGCTCCGATGAACGGCATCGCCAGCGCCATCACCAGATACAGTACCGTGCTGAACACCCTGCGCGCCCCGGGCGCCACGGGGGTCAGGAGCGAGGCCGACAGCACGGCCAGGAGCGTGCAGAGAAGATCGGCAACGACGAGTGCGAGGAGCGTCATCACCCACCCCCCGGCGCGAGAGCCTCGCGCAGCTGCACGGCGGCATCGCGTGCATCGACCCTGAACAGGTGATGGGCGAGGAAGGCCCTGGCCCAGGATTCGGCATGATACTTGCGCTGCTCGCCTTCGATGCGGCTCAGATAGCCCTCTGCGGCGCTCGCGCCGGCAAAGGGGAGCAGGGCGATCATGAGGAGCCGGCCGGGCTGTCGATGCACCCAGAGCATGTCCATGCCGCGGCGCAGGTTTTGAGTACGGGCAACGATCTGCTCCGCGTCGTCCCCGGGTTGGAATTCGTGGCGGATGAGCATGCCGGCTTGCGGCACGAGCCGCGCCATGCGCTCGAGCTGCAACAGCACGGTTGCAAACTCGACCGGACAGTCCGGCCACTGCGTGCACAAGGGGCGAGCGCGCAGCACGGCGGCGCGATAGCCGCACAGGTATTGGAACAGCACTTCGACGACCTGCAGCTGCTCCCGGTTGATTGCGAAGAACGACATGTCCTCGATGCACAGGATCTGCCGTTCGGCGTCGCTGTCGGCGTGTACATGGACGGCGAGGTAGTGCTCAACGCGGCTCAGATCGAGATCGGCCAGACACCGGCTTTCGCCCGCCGCGAGGGCCGCGCGCAGGACCGGATCATCGGGTTGCCAACCCGAGCCCTCGCCCAGGGCCGCCAGCGGCTGCGGCTGCGTCTCGCCCCGCTCGAACCGATACCAGGCGGCACGCTGCACGCCGGTCAATTGGTTGAGGAAGTAAAGGAAACGGGACAGGACGCTCTGACCGAACTCGCCTTCGGCGGCGGCCAGCGCGCGCTGCAGTTCCTGCAGCGCGCTGCGTGCCGAAACCGGTTGGTACAGCAGGCTCTGCTCCAGGCGATCGAGGGAAACGCGGGTGACGTACAGATCGTCGGCGAGCTGCCGCAGCCGGGTGGCCGTGATCTGATCCTGCAGGCCCCGGCCCGCCTCGCGGCGCGACCAGTAGGAGGCGAACTCTGCGGCGATCAGGGCCACCAGCACAACGCCGGCGCAAACCGTCAGGGCCTCGGATGCGGGATAGGGGTGCCAGAGGAAGGTGCTCGCCAGTACCAGGCTCGAGAGCAGGGCGGGCAGGAACTCGTAGCGCAGCGCGATCAGCAACGGGATGACGAGCAGCCAGGGAAACGGCTGGCGCAGCAACAGCGGGTCGCCGGGATCGAGCAGCCGCGTCAGCAGCACGGCGAGGGCCGGAAGGAGGAGGGCCTCCAGCCAGCCGTGCCCGCGACGCGCAATGGCAGTGAGGACTCGCATCGGTTCACTGCAGGGCGCGGGCGAGCAGCCGGTGGATGAGGTGTTGGGCGACTGCGGCCGTGCCGGATCGTCCCAGGCTGCCGCCGTGGGCGCTGCCGACCCCGCTCCAGATGACGGTCCCGCTGGGCACATCGACAACCCAGAGGGTCAATGACACCTCCGGTTCGGCGTTGATTCCGGCGCGATAGCTCCACTGCTCGACGCTGCCCCCCAGGGCATAGCGGGCGCCGGCGGCGCGCGCGGCGGCCAGGGCCCGGGTGTAATCCCGCCGCCAGTCGCCGCCGAGCAGAGCCTGCGGCCGGCTGCTGATCGGCAGAGTTCCCAGTACGCGATGGCCGTCGCTTTGCAGAAGGCCCGCCGCCAGGGCCGCGGCCCGTGCGTTGGCGACCGGTGTCTCGGTGTTGTTGGCGAACGGCAGGACGGCCCACGCCGTGTCCGCGGCGGGCCTGAGCGGGCGTTGCGCCTGGATGTTCATGCCGGCACAGCCCGCCAGCATCACCAGCACGATGGTTGGAACCAGCAATTTGCCGCGATTCATGTCATGTCCCCTTGGAAACAGCCCGTCAGAAGTAGTATCGGTAGCCGATCTTGATGATTCGTTGCGTCAGTGCCAGAGCGTGATCGCTCTGCCCCTGGGCGAAGCCGATGCGCAGCCGGTCCGGCCCGAGAATCGGGGTGCTGATCCCCGCGCCAAGCTGATATTCCGGACCGTAGCGCGTGTTCTCGTAAACACTGAGCGTGAGATAAGGAGTCCAGGCGGCGTCCAGGGCGCGCCGCCACGCCGCCCACTGCAGCCGCACGCCCGCGTCGGCATAGCTGCCGGACAGCAGCAGATCCGGGCCGTGCTCCCCCGGCGGGAGCAGCCCGGCCAGCACTCCGGTCACCGCCCGCCGCCGCCTCAGCGCGTGGTAGTCGGCAAACGGTCCAGCCTGCAGTTCCCAGGGACCGAGCGCGTGGCCCCACATCGCGGCGGCCTCGACGAAATGATCCTGACCAACGGCGATGCCGTCCTGCCCCAAATACCGCCTCCAACCCAGACCGAGACTGTCCGTCCACCGGCCGAGCCGTTGCGTCCACTCGAGGCCGGCGCGATCGACCATGCCGCCGAGGGCCAGGGCGGGACTCTCGAAGCTGCGGGCGTGATAGTCTCCGACCGCCGACAGCGCCCCGCCGCTCGTTGCGCGCCACAACGCCTCGACCCGCGCAGTGAAATTATTGCGTAGGGCCGCGTACTGTCCGGCCTGGACCCGAATCCTCCACCGCGGATCCTGCCAGAAGAATCCAACCAGCGCGCGGCTGCTCCAGGGGGATCCCGCCGCGATCGCGGCGCGGGTCGCCGCCGCGCGCGCCAAGGTGTCGGCGTCGAGGAGCACGCCCCAGTGATCAGCGAGCGACAGCCGCGCCCGCAGGCGCGACCCATAGAGTTGCAGCCCATCGAAGCTGTGCCAACTCCCCTGCAGGTCGAGGTAACTGGCGCTGCGGCGCACCGCCTGCAGATATTCCCGGCGCAGCGCGCGATCCCAGGGATCGATCCGCAGCGCGCGCAACGCGTCGCGGCGGGCCTGCCGGTAGCGGCCGAGATCCATCTGCGCCCGCACTCGATCGTCCGGGGCGAGACCGGCGGGGCGCTGGAGCAGGCGGGCGAGTTCGGTCAGATCGCGCCGATGCAGGGCCAGGCTGAGCCGGACCCAGCGCGGGGGCGGGCGGGGATTGCCGTTGATCAGCCGTTGTGCCAAGCGCCAGTGATCCTGCGCGAGGCTCCAGGAGAGGGCCGGCAGATCATCGCCGCAGCGCGCGGCGGCGAACAACGTCCGGCGCGTAAAGTTGCCCTCGCTCGGCGTGGCGGCCAGGCTGGCCGCCAGGTCGAGCAGCGCGCGGTTGGCGGCGGCGCCGGGCGAGGTGCACCGCGGCGCGGCCGATCCGGTCCGTACCGCATGTGCGGCCCTCGTCGAGGTGCCCCGCGGGGCCGCGATCCGGGCGGGGGCGGCCGCGGCGGCCGGCGCGCTCATTGCCACGAGCATGACGCCAAGGCCGAGCAGCCACAGTACATTGCTCGTTGCGGGACTCACCGCCGCGTTCCCGCCGCGTGTGAGCCCGCCAGCGCGCGCACGCTCTGGGCGGCGGCCATGCGCCGCAGAGACCAGGCGAGACCGGGATGGCCGCTGTCCTGCCAGAGCCAGGCGCGGGCGAGGAGCGCATGCGGGTCGGGCGACCGTGAGTGCCGGTTCGCGCCGGTCAGCCGCAGCGCCTGGCGCGCCAGACCGAGGCGCTCCAGGGCGGCGCGCACGGCCCCGCGCAGGGCTGCCGGCGGACGCAGGCGTTGACCACTGAGCAAGGCTCGCAGGGTCCGCCGCTGATCGGAGTCGATCAGCATCCACAGCAGACGGGCTTGCACCGCCGCGTCCTTGGGCTCGAGCCGGATCGCCTCGGCATAGGCATAGCCGGCGAGCGCGGCATCACCGCGCGCGCTGCCCCATTTCGCCAGGGCCAGCCAATAGGCCGGATAACCGCGCCGATCCCGCGGGGCGCGCGCAGCGGCGGCGCGCAGCAGCGTGCCGAGCTCGGTCCACTGTCCGGCGCGTGCGGCGTAGGCAAGGCTCTCGAAGTAGAAGGTCGGGGCCCGAAAGCGCCGCCAGCCCGTTTCAGCCACGGCGAGCGCCGCGGTGGGATCGTGCGGGCCGGTCAGCGCCACCAGGCGCAGCAGATCCTCTTGGCGCGACACGCCCAGCAAGTACAAGGTCTTTTGCGCGCGAAAGGCCGCCGGATCGTCGTGCAGGTTCCAGGCCAACGCGGCATACAGCCTCCAGAACGGCACGTTCGTCGGGGCGGCGTCCCGGCGCACCCGCTCCATGGCCGCGAAGGCCCGCCGATCGTGGCCCTGCAGGGACAGAAGTTGAGCTTCCTGCAGCGCCAAACCCGGCGTTGGCCGATAGACCGCGGCGATGCGCCGCAGGGCCCGCAGGCTGCGCGCGACGTCTCCCAACTGGTAGGCGAGGTAGGCGCTTTGCTCGAGCAGATAACGATTGGGGCCGAAGCGCTTCAGATCCGCGTCGATGGCCGCCAGGGACTTGCCGGGCTCGGCCAGCGCGCCATAGGCGAAGATCAACGACTTCCAGTCGGCATGATCGAGCTGTCCGGATCTGGCCCGCGGCGCGAGCAGCCGCACGACGAGGCGCGGTTTGGACAAGTCCAGGGCCAGCTGTAGCGTCTTCGCGAAGGCGCGCCGATCACCGTGCTCGGCGAGCCAACGCCACTGTTGCAGCGCTTCGGTCCGCTGGCCGAGCCACAGGGCCACCCGGATCAACCGGTGGCGCCAGATGATGTCGTTGGGTCGCCGGATGACGGCGGTATAGGCGAGGCGGTATGCGGCAGAGAGTCGGTGACTCTGCAAAAATGCCGTGTAGGCCAGCTCATAGAGTCTGGCCGAATAACGCCCCGGGAAGGGTGTGAGCGGCCGCGGTGCCCGGTACCAGGAGGGGGAGACGCCGCCGTCTTGCAGATAGCCGAGCCGCTTACCGCCGTTGCGGCGCTTCTCGAGTTCGATCGCGAAGTGATTGGCATACTCCTTGTGCCGCAGGTATCTGGCCCGCCATGCGGCGTCGTGCGGCGCCAGGCTCCCCGCCGCGTTCCACCAATCGGCGGGGACGCGCGCGCCGTGGGCCAGAGCGACCGCTGAGAGCAGCGCGCCGGCGCACAGCGTCCAGCCTTTAGGTCTCATCGCCGTGACTCCACGGGCCGATGCTCCAGCGCGGCACTCAGCCATCGGGAGGCGCGCTGCGGTTGGCCGGCTGCCAGGGCGAGCCGCGCCATGAACAGTACGATGGTCCGATCCCGCCACAGACCGGGCAGATGCGCCAGGGTCGCCTGTCCGGCGGACAGGGCGGCAACCGCTCCCCCGTCCCCTTCGAGCCAGCCCATGCCTTGCAGAAAGAAAGTCCTTTGCCGCACCGGATCGTGACTGCGCGCCGCCAGGGCCAACAGCAGCCGCCCGCCCTGCGCACTGCGGCCGTCCGCCGCCCAAGCCCGGGCCGCCCGTTCCCGATCCTGGCGGGCGCTCGCCGGGTCGCTCCGGGCCGCGGCCAACCAGGCCTTGGCGCTGAGCGCATAGGCTCCGATGGCGAAGGCTTCGCGGGCCAGGCGGCGCCACTGCGCCGCCGGCCAGCGGCCTGCCTCGACGAGTTGGCCGAGCAGCGACCGCAGGCGCCGCATCGCCCGCCGGCGTGGCGCTGCGCCCGGCGCATGCGCGAAGGCCTCGGTCAGCTCGATGTGCCAGCGCGTGAGCAGGGCGGCGCGATAGAGGCGGCTGCGCGGATCGCGCAGCACCGGCGCCAACTGCGCCTCCGCGGCGCGATACTGGCCGCTGCCGAGCAGCAACGTGGCGCTTTGCAGACGGGCCCGCGCCTGCGCCGCGGATTGCCGGAAGGCGAGACCGCCATGCCAGCCGTACTGCCACGCCACGGCGAGAATGACGGCCAGCACCGCCGCGGCGAACAGCAACAGCCCGGCCGGGCGCAGCAGGCGGCCGTGCCCGGGGTCAGCATGATCAGGGGCAGCGTACATGGACGATCACATCGCGGTCCGGGCTCGCAAATTGTCCGGCGGGGCCGGGACTGGCCGGATGCCCGTTGAACTCGACACGGCACGTGCGGATGTTGGCGAGGCGAAGCCGAACCGGCACATGGCCGTGCACACGGGCGGTGAATGCCGTGGCCGTCGCGGCGACGGACGCGATCGGCGCGTTGGCGCTGACAATATAAGGTGTCCGGGTCGGGGTATGCCGCAGAGCGAGCCGCACCGAAGGCTGTCCGTCCATGTGCACGTAGAGCCTGCCATTGGGGCTGTCGTCATAACCGGCGATACCCTGGCTGCGGGCCATGGCGGGCGTGCCCAGCGACTTGGGCATGCGCAGCTCGCGCAGGGCATCGGCGCCGCCGATCCAGAAGCCGTTGCCCTGCCGGGCGATGTGGATGGCGAAGAAATTCTCGACGATATGAGCGTAATTGGCGGCGTAAATCGGCGTGATCGGCCGCTTCAGCACCCAGCGGTAGACCTTGTTGACGGCCGCCAGAGACGCGAGCGTGCTGCCCGAATACCAATGCGTGTAGATGTCGATCGGCTTGAGCCGGTGAGGCCTGTCGGTCATCTCGAAGGTCTGGATGACGTTGATGTAGCCCCAGTACGGACCATGCCACAGGTTGGTGAAGTAGTCCTCGTTGGCGTCGGGGGCGAAGACCTGCAGCCACTTGCCGCGGAAGATACCGATGGGCGGTACCGCGGTGAGGGTGGGATTCCTGCGGCTGATGTAAGCGGTGCCGCCGTTGATGTTCATCAGTCCGGCGCGGTAGGCCAGACCCACCACCTGGGCATCCGGATCACAGTCTCCCGACCACTGGTCTATGACCACCCGCTTGCCGGGGGGCGCCAGATGTGCATCGATCCAGCGCGCGGCGCCGACCGCCTCCATGTAGGGACTGAATGTGTAGCCGGGCACCGGCAGGTTGTTGCCGGGCAGAGTGCGGCCCGACTCTATGGCCGGCCAGTCGAATGGATGCGACCACATGTGCGAGCCGATCTCGACATAGGGCAGACGGAACAGTCGCCGCGCGACTTCGGTGCCCAGGGGCGCCAGGGCGGGGTACAAGCCGCGATTCCCGGGCAACAGGTCCCCGACGATGACCGAGCCGGTGAAGGGCAGCTTGTAGCGCTCCACGATCCGGTGCATGTAGACCTCACCGGCGATGTGATACGGCGGGAATTGGGCGCGACTGAGGAAGCCGTCACCGTCGGTGTGGGCCATGAAGAGCCGTCGCCCGCTTTCCGTGGTGGTGTCCGGGACGGGCATGCGCGGCAGATGCAACGCCGCCCGGTACAGGCGGAAGGGATCGACCAGCCAGCGCATCTTGCCGTCGGGCAGAGCGGTGAGCAGATAGGGCGGCAGGACATAGCCGCCCCACGGAGTGATCGCGGCGGCGTCCTCCACCGCTCCCGAGTCGCTGCGCAGCCGCAGCCAGAGGCGGCTGCCGCTCGGCGCGGCAACCTGAAGAAAGTCCCGCCGGTTCGGCCGGACCCGCGCCTCGTAATTCATCGCGGCGGCCGCGCGCTCGATCGTCACGCCCGCGACGCTCCGGGAGTGCGGCGGGCTCATCCCCAGGGCGCGATACGCGCCCCGATCCAGATCGTCGGGGAAATTCTGCAGCAGCAGCAGCGGGATACCCGCGGCTCGAGCCGCCCGCAGCCAGGATGAGAGGCCGCCGGCGTCGTCGCGGCGACCGAGGTCGTCCCAGACGATGATCCCGGCGTACTCGCCCGCTGTCGGCCTGGCGGGCAGGCTCCGGGAGAGGCGGCTGAAGACGGGGATGTATCCGAGGTACTCCAGCGGCATGGCGCCGTCGGCGAAGGCCAGACTGTACTGCTGCGCGTGCGCGCTGTTGTAAAGGATCAGCACATGCCGCGGCATCGGCTCGCGCAATCCCGCGCCGACGGCCGTGAGGTGGCCATTGGTGACGTACGGCACGAATCCCATGCCCGCGATCCTGCGGGCGTCCTGCCACCAGCCGCGCCGATCCAGCCGCGCCGGCAAGTAGTCGACCACGATGGCGGGCAATCCATAGGCGCGTACCCGGCGCAACTGGCGGATCAATGCGCGGCGCGCGGGCGCGGGCACCCGACGATACGTTTTGCTGCGTTGACTCCAGCCGTGAAACAGCGACTCCGCCACCACACCGACCAGATCGCGGTGTACCCGGGCGAGGACCGAGAATCCGCGGTTGGCAATCAGCGCCGCGCCGGGATGGGCCGCCTCGATGGACCTGATGAGCCGCACGAGGCCGGTTTGCTCGGCGGCGCGCGCCCGAGCGCCGTGCACGAGCCTCTGGTAGGAATCGAGCGCATCCAGAAAGAATCCGCGATAGCCTTGCTTCCAGAGTGGATCGATGATGCGGTGCAGCAGGTACTCCCGGCATTCATGGCGCGCCAGGTCGATGATCCTGCCCCCCCAGACCGTGTCGCGGCCGAGGACGCAGCCGCCGGGCAATCCTGCATAGCGCGGGTTGCCCGGCGTCGTTTCGCCCATGCTGGCGTACGCAAAGACTTTCTGCCGGGAAGCGAAATCGCGCGGCAGGCGCCGCCGGCCCGGATCGACCACTACCCAGTGGAAATCGCGGAAGGCGGCGGGTGCGGCACCGCCGCCGTAATAGAAGCCCACGCTCGGCAGGCTGCGCGCCAATGCCGCCGACGACAGACAGAAGCTTGCCAACGAGCAGAGCATGGCCCAAACCGGTGTCCGCAACCGCATGAAATGACTCGCTCACACCCTACCGTGACGCCCTGATTATGTATTAGCGAGGGGATCACAGTGTCCCGCCCGCGCCGATTCAACGGACGATTTGTGTGCACCAGTTCGCATAATTTCCCGCGCGCCGCCCGCGCGCGGTCGGCACGATCGTCGGAGTTGAAAAGACCGCGATCCGAGTGGCCGGGTGGCCGAGTGTGTCGGCCCCGCACCCGGGGGTTCGGCCTGAACGGTCCGCGGGCCGAGCGACGTCGCCGTGCGCAGGTGCGCCGGCGTCTATCCCAGCGCTGCACGCAACGCGGCGATCTCCTGGGCGGATTCGGCAAGCAGGGTCCCGCAGGCCGGCTCATCGAGTTGCAACCGTTGCAGGGGCTTGGCTGCGGCGATGCGTTCGGACAGCACCGCGGTGTCGTCACAGTCGGCGAGCAACGTGCCGGCGAGCAGCGCATCGGCGAGCGCCGGCGCGCCGCGCGCATCTCGCTCGTAGTTCTCCGACTCCTGCACGGCCTGGACGATCTCCTCGGCCATGCCCCAGTTCTCGAGCAGCGCCGCGGCGATGCTCAGGTGCCAGGCTCGCTCGATGGCCGCGTATTCGGCCGCATCATGAAACAGGGATCGGTGGCGGCTCGCGCGCGTCAGAATGTAGAGTTTGCCGACACCCTGGAGAAGCCCGGCGAGCAGCGCCGTGTCCGCCATCACCGTGGTCAGTCGCCGGGCGATGACGAAACTGAGGCTCGCGACGTTCACGCCCCGCCGCCACAACTCCCCGAGCTGCGCCTCGAGACCGCGCAGCGCCGGCGCGGCCTGCAACTGGCGCAGCGCGAAGGCGATGGTCGCGGAGCGCACGGTGTCGAGCCCGACACGGGCCACCGCGGCGCGCAGATCGGCGACCCGCGGACCGCAGGGGTTGAGCGCGGCCGAATTGGCCATGCGCACCAGTTGCGTTGCCAGCACCGGTTCGCTGCCGATGACACGCAGGATACGGTCAAGATCGGCGGCCGGATCGCTGAGCACCCGCTGCACGCGCATGACGATGCGCGGAAAGCCGGGAAGCTCCACTTTGCCGTCCGACAGCTCGGTGGCGAGCTCCCGCACGAATCCGAAGGCGATATCCTGATCCGGCGCCCCGGGCGTGCCGCGGCTCATGATGGCGTCGGAGTCGAATTGCGATTGCATCGGCGGGGAGCGCTCTTGGGGTGCGCCTCAGACGCCGAGGGCGTCGCGCAGAGCGTCGATCTCGTGCTGCGATTCCTCGATCAGCTGCTGGTAGCCGGAGGTGTCGATCTGCAGGCGCCGGCACGCGGTGACGTCGTGCATGTTCAGCTCCAGCGTGTCGGGGTGGTCCTTGAAAGCGCTCAGCAGATGGCTCACGGTGAGCACGTCGGTGAGGTCGGGCGGACCGAGATGTTTGCGTTCGAGATCCTCGTAGTTGCTGACGGCCGAGATGATCTCCTCGGCCATCTCCCAGTTCTCGAGCAGCGCCTGGGCGATCGGCGTGTGCCACTCGCGCACGATGCCGCTGTAGACGCCCTGATCGGCCAACAGTCCCGGATAGCGCGTGACGCGCGTCAGGATGTAGAGACGGCCGATGCCATGCAGCAGGCCGGCGAGCATCGCGGTGTCCGGATTGACGCGGCTGAAGCGCTTGGCGACCACGTACGACATCGCGGCGACCGCGGCGCTGGTTTGCCACAGATCGTCGAGCGGTTGCTCGAGTCCCTTCAGGGCATCGCTCTTTTTCAGCTGCGACATCGCGAAGGCGATCGCGGCGCTGCGCACCATGTTGAATCCAAGCCGGGCGATCGCCGTGCGCAGCTCGGTGATCGGGCGGCCGCTGTAGTTTATGGCCGCGGAGTTGGCGATCTGCAGCAGCCGGGCCGCCAGCATCGGCTCCGAGCCGATCACGCGTACCACTTTCTCCTGCGAGACCTCCTCGTCCGAGAGCACCTGGCGCACGCGCAGGGCGATGTCCGGGAAGCTCGGCAGGTCGACCTTGCCGTTGGACAGCTCGGCGGCGAGCGCCTTGACGAAGGCGAAGCCGTCCGCATTGCCGCCCTCGGCGGCGGGCAGTTGCTGGGCGGGAATGCTCACGATCGGGGCCTTTTCATACCCTGTGCTTATCGGCAGCCGCGGCGCAGACTTGATGGCGCAGGCGGAAAATCCCCGTTCGGTCAGCTCGGGCTCGCGCCGTGAGCCGGCGGCGGCGCACGCGTGAGGTCCATTGCGTCGGCGAGCGTGCGGGCCATGGCGGCGATCTGATCGAGCGGCAGGACATGCTGTGCCGCACCCAGCGCGACCGCCTCGCCGGGCATGCCCCACACGACGCTGCTGGCCTCGTCCTGGGCGATCGTGCGGCTGCCACCTTCGAGCATCTCCTTCAGGCCCCGGGCGCCATCCTTGCCCATCCCCGTCAGGAGGACGCCGATCGCATTGCAGCCGACGTTCTCGGCGACGGAGCGAAACAGGACGTCGACCGAGGGCTTGTGGCGATTGACCGGCACACCGTCATCGAGCCGGCAGAGGTAGCGTGTGCCATCGCGCGCGACCAGCAGATGCCGGTTGCCCGGGGCGATGTAGACGTGGCCGGCGAGAATCTGCTGTCCATCCTCGGCCTCGCACACGGATACGGAGCAGCGGTCATTCAGGCGGCGCGCGAAGGGGCCGCTGAATGCCTTGGGAATATGCTGGGCGATGACTACGCCGGGGCTGTCCGGTGGCAGGCGCGTGAGCACCGCCTTGATCGCCTCGGTCCCGCCGGTCGAGGCGCCGATCGCGATGATGCGGTGGGTGGTGCGCAGCTGCGGCAACCCTCGGTTGCGAGGCGGCACCGCCCCGACGCTGTGGGCCGGTACGGCCGCGCCAGGCATGCGGCCCGGGTCGAGCGCGCGCACGCTGGCGCTCGCGGCGGTGCGGATTTTCTCGATGAGCTCGGCGCGGTAGTCGGTGAAAGTCGCGGCGAGGTCGAGCTTGGGCTTCGGCAGGTAATCGACGGCCCCGAGCGCCAGCGCCTCGAGCGTCACATCCGCGCCGCGCTCGGTCAGCGAGGAGACCATGACCACCGGCATGGGCCGCAGGCGCATGAGATTGCGCAGAAACGTGATGCCGTCCATGCGCGGCATTTCCACATCGAGCGTGAGCACGTCGGGATTGAGTTGCTTGATTTTCTCGCGCGCCGCGTGGGCGTCGGCCGCCGCGCCAACGACTTCGATGTCCGCCGCGGCGCTCAGCATCTCGGTGAGCAGCCGGCGCACCAGCGCCGAGTCGTCCACGATCAGAACGCGAATGCGTGCGTGGTAGTCCGCCGGCGCCGACCGCCGGGCGGGCTGCAGGCTCCCCGGTCCGCTCATGTGAACAGCTCCACGTCACCGCCGGGTGTGTGCCGCCCGAGGCTCTCGAGGTACAGCTGTTCGTGGCGGCTGATGATGCGATTCTCCACCGGCCGCAGCTTGCGCAGGCGTGCCCGCCCGCTGGTCGGGAAATAGAGCACCTTGCGCGGCTGTGTACCGCCGAGATCCTCGGCGGCGACCGGGTATCCCTCGATCCGCATGTAGTCGCGTATGAATCTGATGTTCCGCTCCCCGACGTCGGACATGCCGGGGAGGACCCGTCCGCCGCCGAACAATTTGATCTCCAGCCGCTCGCGTACCGCGCCGAGCTTCAGCAGATCGTTGATCAGGCTTTCCATGGCGTACGAGCCGTAGCGCGTCGCGAGCCCGACGGCCGGATCCAGCCAGGCATCGGCGCCGGCGGTGGCATCCTGCGGCAGCATGAAGTGATTCATGCCGCCGACTCCGAGTTGCGGGTCGCGCACGCAGGCCGATATGCATGAACCGAGCACGGTACTGATGACTTCCTCGGCGCGCGTGACGTAGTACTCGCCCGGCAGGATCTTCACGGTCCAGCCGTGCCCGCGCTCCCAGTGGCGCTCGAAGTGCTCGAATCCCGGCACCGCCAGCTGCGGATCGGGCGCCGCCGGGGGCTCAGACCCGCCGGTAGATTGACTTGCCGATGAGCGCATAGCTCTCGCTGACCTTGAACAGACTCTCGGAATGTCCGAGGAAGAGCAGGTCGCCCGGGCGCTGCAGCCGGGCGATCCGGGCGAACAGATCGCGCTGCGTTTCCTTGTCGAAGTAGATCACCACGTTGCGGCAGAAGACGGCATCCAATGGTCCTTTCATCGGCAGGGCGCGCATGAGATTGAGCTGCTTGAATGTGACCAGGGCGGCCACTTCGGGCGCGATGCGCCGGCTCACGGCGCCGTTCTCGCAGTGCTCGACGAAGAACCGCTGCAGGCGCCGCGGCGAGACACCCTGCAGGCGCTGCGGCGGGTAGATTCCGCGGCGCGCGCGCGCGAGCATCTCGGAATCCAGATCGGTGGCGAGGATCCGCACGTCCCAGTGCGCCGGATCAGGCAGAGTCTCGAGCACCGTCATGGCGATCGAGTAGGCTTCCTCGCCGCTCGAGCAGGCCGCCGACCAGATGCGCAGGCGTCGCGTGGCCGGGCGGGCGGCGCTGAGCGGTGTCAGCCAAGCATCGCGCAGGTACTGAAAATGATGCGGCTCGCGGAAGAACGCCGTCAGGTTGGTGGTAATGGCATTGCACAGCTCGGTGAGCTCGCGCTCGTCGCGCCTGAGCAGTTCGCGGTAGTCGGCGAAGCTGCGCAACTGCAGGGCGCGCAGCCGGCGGGCCAGGCGGCTGTAAACCAGCTCGCGCTTGTGCTCGCCGAGATTGATGCCGGTGAGCGACTTGACCAGGGTGCGCAGCTGCCGGAAATCCTCGTCGTGAAACGCGAATTCCCGCAACCGATTGACGGTGGCGTCGCGCAGTGCGGCGATGTTCGGGCTCAAAACAGCTCCACGCCACCCTCCTCGGCATGCGGCCGCCCGTGCCCGTGCCGGGCGCCGGTGGGCATCGTCAGGTTGAACGGCATGCGATGAGAGTCGGTGGTGAAGTGGATGCGCAGCCGTTCACGCAGAGCCGGCCAATCGCGCTGCTCCTGCGGCGGCGCCGATCGGCCGCAGGCGCCGGCGAGCAGATCGCGCACCTGGGTCAGTTGCTGGGTCATGCGATCGTGAAACTGCAGGCTCTCGATGCAGGCGGCAAGCTCCGGCGCCAGATCCGGGGCGAGCGCCGCGATGCGCGCGATTGCCCGGCCGAGCGCCTCGATCGGCGCGAGCGAATCCTGGATCGCCAGCTCGATGAGCGCGGCGGCGGCCACGACCGCCTGCGCGAGCTGCGCAGCGCCGGCCGCGCTTGCCGGGGGATTCGTGTCTGTCGGTATCGTCATGTCCGGTCCGAGTCGTTCAGGTCTGCTCGTGGGTGCGCGCGGGGCCGCCGGGCGCGCCGGCGGTCCGTACCGCGCCGGCGCGGCACACGGGGCGCGCACGGCGCGGTCGGCGGGGCTCAGCTGTGCTTGGACTTGAAGATCTTGACCTGATGATTGAATTCGGTGGCGATCTCCTCCAGTTTGCTCAGTGCCGCATTGTGCAGGCTGACCTGATTGTTCGGACTCAGCCGGTTCTGGCGTACCTCGAAGTCCAGACACTTCAGATAGGTCTGAACGTCGCGGTTGTACTCCTTGATCGTCTGCATCGCCGTGATCATCTGCTGCTCGCTCGCCGTCGCACCGTCGGGAATCTTGCTCGGCGCGGACGGCAATCGGCAGTTGGCCAGGGCCGCCGGCGCGGCGAGCCATCCGGCAATCGCCGCGGCGAGCAGGACTTTGTAGGAGCATTTCATCACTGGACCTCGTTGCAAGCGTAATGAGCGCAGGAGCGGCAGCTCAGCTGAGCACCTTGGTGACCGTGGCGAGCAGCCGGTCCGGATTGAACGGCTTGACCAGCCAGCCGGTCGCGCCGGCGGCTTTGCCGAGCTGCTTGCGCTCGAGCGTCGCCTCCGTGGTGAGCACGAGCAGGGGGGTGTAGCGGTAGTTGGTGCGCGCGCGCAGCTCGCGCACCAGGGTGATGCCGTCCATCTTCGGCATGTTGACATCGGTGATGACGAGATCGAACCGCTCCCGCTCGGCGATCCGCAGCGCCTCGACGCCGTCGGCGGCCTGCTGGACCTGGTGCCCGGCGCCGCTCAGGGTGATGCCGACCATCTGCCGCATTGCCGCCGAGTCGTCTACCGCGAGTATCCGTGCCATCGTCGTGCTCCACAGCCTGAGTCAGGGGGTTGCATCGGTCAGAACTCCTGCCATTCCGAGTCGGCCTCGAGCGGCGGTGTTGGGCCGTGACCGGCCGCGGCCAGTTTCGCCGCGCCGTCCCGCGGCGGCGGCGAGCTGTCCATGCGCTCCCGATCGGCCCACGGCCGCCCCGAGCGCCGGCGCTCCCGGTGCGCGCTCGGCGGTTCCGGGCGCGGCGGTGGGGCGGAGGTCATTGCGCGCGCGGCAGCGGGGAGCGCGGCGTCGGCCGCGCCGACGTCGAAGCGCGCCAACATGCCGTTCAGCCCGCGAACCTGCTCGACCATCGATTGGGACGCCGCCGTGGCCTGCTCGACCAGCGCCGCGTTCTGCTGCGTAAGCTCGTCCATCTGCATCACCGCGCGGTTGACCTGCTCGATGCCCACGGATTGCTCACGGGACGCGGCGGCGATCTCCGCGACGATATCCGAGACATTCTTGACGGCCGCGACGATCTTCTCGAACGTCCGCCCGGATTGCGTGACCAGGACCGAGCCATCCTCGACCTTGCGCACCGAATCCTGGATCAGCGCCTTGATCTCCTTGGCCGCGGTGGCCGAGCGGCCGGCCAGGCTGCGCACCTCGCTGGCGACGACCGCGAAGCCACGGCCCTGCTCGCCGGCGCGGGCGGCCTCCACCGCCGCGTTCAGCGCCAGCAGATTCGTCTGGAAGGCGATCTCGTCGATCACACCGATGATGTCGGCGATCCGCTTCGAGGCCTCGTTGATGTCGCTCATTGCGGCCACGGCCCGGCTCACCACGATACCGCCCTTCTCGGCCTGGTCGCGCGCCGCGACCGCCTGCTGATTGGCCTGCGCGGCATTGTCGGCATTCTGCTTGACGGTCGTGGTCATCTCTTCCATCGATGAGGCGGTCTCTTCCAGCGACGAGGACTGCTCCTCGGTGCGCTGCGACAAGTTGGCGTTTCCGGCGGAAATCTCGTCGGCGCCGCGGTGCACCTCGTTCGCCACCTGCTTTACGCGCGCGACGATTTCGGCCGTCGTGTCGGCAAGACGGTTGACGCCCGCGCTCATGGCCGCAAAGAAGCCGCTCTTGCCCGCCAGCTCGATGCGTTTGCCGAGCTGACCGGACACGACCGCGGAGAGCATCTGCTGCATCTCCTGCTCCACGGCCACTTCCTGGGTCCGGTCGAACCATTCGGCGACCGTGCCGATGCGCTCGCCCTGGCCGCCGGTCACCGGATTGAGCGTCACCGCGAAGGTATGGCCGCCGAGGGTGAAGGTGGTGCGAACCGCCTGCGTGAGCTTCTGGAGCACCTCGCGCTGGTGGGCCGGATTCTTGTGAAACTGGTCGATGCTCGCGCCGCGCGCGGCAGCGAGGCTGAATGCCGGCAGATCCTTGCGGATTTCGGCCTCGGCGTTGCCCAGCACCTTCTCCAGGGCCGGGTTGAGGTACGTGACGCGGTAGTCGCTGTCGGTCACCATGACGCCCGAGGAGACGCTGTCGAGCGCTTGGCGGATACGGGCATTTTCCGCGGCGACGAGCCGCTCCTGCTCGATCTGGGCGCGCAGCTTGGTCTGCATGTCATCCAGCGCGCGCAGCACTTGATTCGGCTCGTCCGCGCCTGGGGCGTCGATCCGGCTGTCGTAGCGACCCGCGGCGATGCGCTTGAACACGACGATGGCCCTGCCGATCAGCGCCGCGAGCCTGCCGGCAATCATCCAGGCAAGGGCCAGGGCGAAGGCGAGCGCAAGCAGGGTGATGCCGAGGCTGATCGAGCGCGAGGCGGTGACTTCGCTCAGTCGCTGCCGTACGGAGGCGTCCATCGTCGCATAACTGGCATCGAGCAGGCGCTGGAGGCTCGCGGAGAGCGTCCGCGAGTCGTCGAACAGCTCGACGGAGGTGATGGTTATCTTGTGCGCGTGCAGAATCCGCCGCCGGATGACCGCGAAAGAGGCATTGAATGACGCCAGCGCCGCGTTGAGCATCGGCAGGATCCTGCGGCGCGCGGCGCCCGAGGCGCCATTGAGATCACGCTCCGCCCGCGCGAAATCGCCGAGGGCCTCCCGATGGTAGATCTGCAGCGCGCGCTGATCGCCGCCGCCGAGGTAGCCCTTGATGGCCGCGCTGGTGGCATACCACTGCATCTGGCCGGCGGCGACCAGCGCGCCCGGTACGTCGCGGGTGGCGACCTGAATCAGCGCCGCGGTCTGCGGTGAGGGATCGACGTTCAGGGCCGAGTGGGCCACCACCAGGTGCCCGAGCCGCACGATGTGCCGGATCAGCACGTCGTGCTCGCGGACGGCCTGATCGGCGGTGAGCTTCGCTTCGCCGCGCTCGAGGGCCGCCCATTCATGCTCGATCGCGTGCCAGCGGGCGGAGGCGCCGAGGGCGTTTCCGGCAATTGAATTGATGGCGCTGACCCGCGCGATCAGCGTCTTCATGCGCGCTTGCGAGGCCGCGACGTCCGCGGCGCGGCTGCGCTCGCCGGTGAGCAGCGCGAAAACCTGACTGCGATGGTTGGATACCTCGGCGAGCACCGCGCCGAGCCGATGCGTGTAGCGCGCCGCCTGCAGCTCGTTGCGCGCCTGGCTCACCTCGAGGTTGGCCGAGCGCAGGTAGAAAACACCGAGCAGCGCGGTCGGCACCGCCATCGTCACCACCAGCAACAGCAGCTTCTGCCACAGTTTCAGACGGTTCAACAGTTGCATGGTACGCGGTCCTGATGCTGATTCATGTGCGAGGCGCGAGCGGGTCTCAGCGCGCCTCACCGGCGGCAACGGCGCGCCATGCCGGGTCGCCCGCGACGGTCGCGCAGCCACCGGTCGGGCTCGGCGCCCCGGCCGCCTCGCCGGCGAGGCGGAAGCGTCCCAGGGTCTGGTTCAGATCGCGGACTTGAGCGCTCATCACCCGGGAGGCCGATATCGTCTCCTGCACCAGCGCGGCGTTCTGCTGGGTGATCTGATCCATCTGGATTACCGCGCGATTGACCTGCTCGATGCCGGCGGACTGCTCGCGCGAGGCGGCGGCGATCTCGGCGACGATGTCCGCGACTGTCTTGACCGAGGCGACGATCTCACCGAGCGTCTGGCCGGATTGGCTGACCAGGCGCGAGCCGTCGGCGACCTTCGTGACGCTGTCCTGGATCAGGCTCTTGATCTCCTTGGCCGCGCTCGCCGATCGCCCGGCGAGATTGCGCACCTCGCTCGCCACCACCGCGAACCCGCGGCCCTGTTCGCCGGCGCGGGCGGCCTCGACCGCCGCGTTCAGCGCCAGCAGGTTGGTCTGAAAAGCGATTGCGTCGATCACCCCGATGATGTCGGCGATTTTCCGGGCCGACTCATCGATGCCCGTCACGGCCTTGACGGCCCCGTCGACCACCGTTACGCCCTGCTCGGCCTGATTGCGGGCGGCGAGGGCGAGCTGGTTGGCCTGCGCCGCGTTGTCGGCGTTCTGTTTGACGGTGGTGGTCATTTGTTCCATGGACGAGGCCGTTTCTTCCAGCGAGGAGGACTGCTCCTCGGTGCGGGTCGAAAGGTTGGAGTTGCCCATGGTGATCTCTTCGGCGCCGAGGGCGATCTCGCGCGCGGCCGTCTTCACCCGCGATACGACCTCCGCGAGATTGTCGGCCAGTCGGTTGACGCCGGTGCCGAGCGCGGCGAAGAAGCCTCTCTTGCCCTCGAGACGGATGCGGCGCGTGAGATCGTCACCGGTCACGGCCGTGAGCACCGCCTGCATCTCCCGCTCGACGCCCACCTCCTGAGTACGTTCCTTCCATTCCATGACCGTTCCGATCCGCTCGCCGTTGTGGTCGAGCACCGGGTTGGTGGTGACCCGGAAGTCCAGTCCGCCGAAGCTGCGTTCCTCGATGCGCTCGCTGCGCAGCGCATCGAGCGCCCGGCGCTCCTCGGCGGGGGAACTCGCCAGCGAGTCCATGCTCGCGCCGCGCAGCAGCGCGGCGTCGAAACCGGGGAGTACGGCGCGGAACGCGTCGGCGTGGCCGGCGAAGCCGGACTGCGCCGCTTCGTTCAGATAGATGATCCTGTGTTCGGCGTCGGCGAGCAGTACGCCCGTGGAAGTCTTATCGAGAGCCTGGCGGATGCGGGAGTTCTCCGCGGCGATCACCCGTTCGTTCTCGAGCTGCGCGCGTAGCTGCGACTGCATGGCCTGCAGAGCCTGCAGTACCTGACCGAACTCGTCGCCGCGGCGCGCGTCGATATCGCTGTCGTAGTGGCCGGCGGCGATGCGCTCGAATACCGCGACCACGCGCCGCAGAGGGCTGGTCAGGGAATACTCCGTCGTCCAGGTGAGGGCGTGGATCAGCGCTATGGCGAGCAGCACGAGCGCGAGGTCGACGTCGCGCGCGGTGCGCAGAGCGGCGATATGGCTGCGCAGAGCGTGCGCCGCGGCGGCGCCGCTCGCATCGAGCAGTCTTGTCAGGGCGCGCCGCTCGCCCGTTCCGTCGGCGTAGAGCGCCGCGGTCGGGACCTTCAGACTCTTGGCGTCGATGATCTGGCCGGCCACGCTCCGATAGAACCGGTCGGCGGCGGCGGTGGCGGCGCGCAGGGCGCCGGTCAACGGACCGCGCGCACGCGCGGGCACTTCTGCGAGCGCATCCTTGATCGCGCTGAAATCGGCCAGCAGCCTGCCGCGCGCGATCGCGATGCCGGTGCGGTCGCCGCCGCCGAGGTAGCCCTTGGCGGCGGCATCGACCGCGTATCGGCGCAGGTCGGCCTCGGCGCTGATTGCCGCCGGTACGTACTCGGAGAGGATCTCGATGAGGCTGCGAGTCTCCTGATTCGGGTCGGAGGCGACGCGCGAGCCGGTCGCGACCGCATGAACGAGGCGCTCGAGACGGGCGAGCAGCCTTTGGCGCACGGCGGCAACCCGCGCCGGCGAGGTCTGCGGGCCGGCGGCGGCCAGCGCGCGCCAGTGGGCGGCCGCGGCCCGAAAGTCCTGGCGCACGCCAAAGCGTTCGCCGAGCCGGGTATCGACCCGGTCCAGGCGTGCGAGCGCCGCGTCGGCGCGCTCGGCGGCCTCGCGCACGGCCGGAGCGCTTGCGGCGTCGCCGCTGGCGAGTTCGTAGGCGCGCTGCTCATCAATGGCCACGTCGGCATACAGGCTGCCGAGGGCACGCAGATAGGCGCTGCCGGCGAGTTCGGCGCGCGCCTGGCGCAGGGCGTGTCCCGAGGAGCGCAGATAGAAGAAACCGACCAGGGTGGCCGGCAGACTCATCGCCGCCACTAACAGGGCGAGTTTCTGCCAGAGTCGCAGTCTGTCGAGGCTGAGAAGCTGCATCAGGTCATGCTCCGACGGCCGCCGCGATCACCGTTCGCGTCGTCTCCATCGCCAGCTGAATCTGCTGTGCCAGATGAGGCTCGGCGCCGGCGGCGGGCGGCAGCGCCGCGAATGCGAGCAGCGAGCGCGAGGACAGGGGCAAATCATTCACACCGGGCATGACGGACTCCGTTCATGCCGCGCCGGCGGCCGCGGTGAGGCCATCGACCGGTGCGCCGGATTGCGCGGGCGCGCAGCCCGATACGCCGATCCCGGCCGGCGGCCCGCCGGAGGCGTCGGTCACGCCCGAGTGATCGGCGTCGTGCGCCTCGCTCACGGCACCGGCCACTCCCGCCAGATCACGGCCGATCAAGCGGTCGATGTCGAGCAGTACGACCATGCGCTCGGCGATCGAGGCGAGTCCGAGGATGTAATCGGTAGCCCCGCGCGCGCCGAGCTCGGGGGCCGGCCTGATTTCGGCGATGTCGAGGTCGACCACGTCGGAAACGCCGTCGACCACCACGCCGAGGTCGCGGCGGCCGGT
Organism: Pseudomonadota bacterium; assembly: GCA_021843755.1. GTDB lineage: Bacteria > Pseudomonadota > Gammaproteobacteria > Steroidobacterales > Steroidobacteraceae > 13-2-20CM-66-19. Next base: position 102,744 of record JAKBWB010000071.1, on the reverse strand, counting down.
CGGAGTGATCACCGACATCACGATGATGACCGTGATCGTGGTGTACTCGGCGCGCTCGAGCGCGAAGCGCATGCGCAGATCGACGATCGGCACGATCGAGCCGCGCAGGTTGAGCACTCCGAGCACGTGCGCGGGGGCGTGCGGGATCCTGGTGACCGCGGACCAGCCGCGAATCTCCTGCACGCGCAGGATGTCGACACCGTAAGTCTGCCCGCCGAGCACGAAGGTCAGTATCTGGCGTGACTCGCCGCTCGCGGCCGTCCCGGAATCGCTGCTCATGCTTGTGGGCATTGTGGTGGCTCCCCGCGCGCGCGGCTCAGGCTGCCGCGCGCATCGAGGCGATGCGGATCAGGCCGGGAACATCGAGGATCAACGCCACGGAACCGTCCCCGAGGATGGTGGCGCCGGATACCCCGTCGATGTGCCCGTAATTGGCTTGCAGTGACTTGATGACGACCTGTTGCTGCCCGAGCAGATCGTCGACGAACAATCCGATGCGCCGGCCATCGCCCTCCGCGACCACGACCAGGCCCTCGTGCAGCACGCGCGTGCGCGGCTCGACGCCGAACAGGGCGTGCATGCGGATGATCGGCAGGTAATCGCCGCGGAAGGAGAACACCTCGCCCTGGCCGCTCAGGCGGCTGACCTGCGTATGCTTCAGCTGCAACGATTCGACGATGGAGATCAGCGGCACGATGTAGGTTTCCGTGCCCACCGCCACCGACTGGCCATCGACGATGGCGAGCGTCAGAGGCAGCGTGATGGTGAAGCGCGCGCCGCGACCGGCCTCGCTTTCGACCTCGATCTTTCCGCCGAGCTCCTTGACGTTGCGCCGCACCACGTCCATGCCGACGCCCCGGCCGGACAGGTCGGTGGTCTTTTCCACCGTGGAGAATCCGGGCAGGAAGATGAGTTCGTAGATCTGCGGATCGGACAGCGCATCGTTCGGGCCCACCAGGCCGCGGTCGCGCGCCTTGGCGAGTATCCGCGTCTTGTCGAGACCGCCGCCGTCGTCGCTGACCTGCACGGCGATGTTGCCGCCGCGATGGCTGGCGTCGAGGTGCACGGTGCCCGCGGCGCTCTTGCCGGCGGCGAGGCGCTTTTCCGGCGGCTCGATGCCGTGGTCGATGCAGTTGCGCACCAGATGCACGAGCGGGTCGCCGATCTTCTCCAACACCGTCTTGTCGAGTTCGGTCTGCTCGCCCGTGAGCTTCAGCTCGATCTGCTTGCCGAGGCGATGCGCCAGATCGCGAACCATGCGGGGGAAGCGGCTGAACACGAAGCTGATCGGCAACATGCGCACGCGCATGACGCTTTCCTGCAGCTCGCGCATGTTACGCTCGAGCTGGGCCAGTCCGGCGCGCAGCTGCTCGGCCTGTGGACCATCGAATCGCCCGCCGAGCTGGCTCAGCATCGCCTGGGTGATCACCAGCTCCCCGACGGTATTCATCAGCTCGTCGATCTTCTCGACGCTGACGCGGATCGAGCCGGAGTCACCGAGCACCGCCAGCGTCGATTCCGGCTTTGCCGGCGGCTCGCTGCGGGCCGCCGCGCCGGCCGCCGGCGGCGCGCCTGCCGGCCTCGAGGCGGGCGGTGCCGGGTTCGATGCCGTGCTGGGCGCCGGGGCGCTCTCGGGGGGCTCGGCCGAGATCGGTTGAATGGAGAGTTCGCAGTCTCCCTCCGCCCAGTCAAAGACCTGACGGATCTCCTGCTCGCAGATTCGGCCGGCGACCTCGAGCGTCCAGGCGAGATGGCAGTCCTGCGGCTGAATGTCCTCGAGCGGCGGCAGGGTCTGCGCGTCGACCTGGACGTGCACCTCGGCGAGCTCGCCGAGCTCGCGGAACAGGCGCAGCGGGTCGTTGCCGCGCGCGATCATCTCGCGGTAGGGACGGAAGCGGACCTGCCAGCGCGGCGAGCTGTCCTGCGCGGCGCATGCCGTCGCGGCGGTGTCCGTGGCGGCCGTGGCGGGCGGCGGCGCGTTCCTGCGGGCAATGACCACCTCCAGATCGAACTGCAGGTCCGAGACACGCTGGGCATCGATCGGCTGGCTGGCTTGCACCGCGCGCAGCATCGCGCGCAGCACATCGACGGATCTCAACAGCAGCTCCGAGACCTCGGGGCTGACCGGCATCGTGCCGCTGCGCAACTCATCGAGCAGCGTCTCGAGGCTGTGGGTGAGGGATGCAATCTCGCTGAAGCCGAAAGTCGCGCTGCCGCCTTTGATCGAATGGGCGACGCGGAAGATGGTATTGATGAGCTCAGGTTCGGGCGCGCCGACGTCGAGTTTCAGCAGCGCCGCCTCCATGGCATCGAGAGCCTCGAAGCTCTCTTCGAAGAAGGCGTCGTGGAACTGGGTCAGGTCCACGGTCATCGCCCGGCTCCGTCGAGCTGGAGCATCGGCCCCATGCCGAGCAGCCGCGCGGCCCCCGCCAGCGCCGCCGAGGGGGCCTGCCAGCGCACGGCCCGGCCGGCGAGGCGCCGGTCGCGAATGAACGCCGCGAGCAGCTGCAGGGCCGCGGTGTCGACGCGCTGGACGGCCGCGGCGTCGAGCATCACCGGCTCGGGATGGGCGGCGAGCGCGCACAGCGCGGCCTTCAGCCCGTCGGCCTGCGCCACGGTGCAACAGTCCTGCAGCACGAGCAAATCACGCCGGGACCCGGATCGGCTGCGCGCGCCAACGCGGTCCGGGTGGCCGCGCGCGCTCGTGCGGGCCGGTTTGGATCGGGAGCGGATCTTCATAATCAGCGAGGCTATCGGCGGACCGACGGCGGTCTTGAGCGGCAGGGCTAGGATGCTTGACGCAGTTCCGCCTGGGCCGGGCCGTGCAGCCGTCGTACCAGATCGGCCTCCGCCCGGGTCAGTCCACATCCTCCGGCGAGCTCATCGGCGCTGGCGCCGCTGCGCGCCAGTCGGATCGCGATCTGGTAGCCGGGCGCGGCGCGCGCGACCGAGGCGGAGCGCGCCTCGGAATGATCGAGCTGCTCGCCGAGCTGCCGTATCTGCTGCTCGGTGCAGTCCATGCGCGCGCCGATCCGGGCGAGCTGCTCGAGCAGCTCGCGGTTCTGAGCCAGCATCTGCTCGCTCTCGCGCCGCGCGGCACGGCGCCACGCGGTGAAGGTCACGGCAGCCAGGGCGAATGAGAACACCAGGAAGACCGCCCTTGCCATGATGAGGAAGAACTCGATGTTCGATAGGTTCGCCAGGACCATGCCCGCAGCTCCTGTGAGGTCGGTCACACAACATGTCGCGCCGTTGCCGCGGCGGCGGAAATCCGTCGCCTGATCGGTCGGCTTGCCGGGAGTGTGCAGCTTCCGTGCCAGACCGCGCGGCCCGAGCGCGGGGGCGGCTCAAGCGCCGGCCCCGGGCAGCCACGCCGGATCGGTGTGCTTGCCCAGCCTCGCCGAGAGGATGACCACCACGACGCGCCGGTTCGCGGCGCGGCCGGCGGCGGTGGCATTGCTTGCGACCGGCTTCTGATCGCCGAAGCCGATCACCGCAAGCCGGCGCGGCGCAACGCCGTGCACCGAAAGCACGTGCACGACGCTGCCGGCCCGTGCCGCCGAGAGCTCCCAATTCGAGGCGAACTGCACGGTCCGGATCGGTACATCGTCCGTGAATCCCTCGACGCGCACGGGATTGGGAAAGCCCCGCAGAACTGCGGCCAAGCGCCGGATCGCCGCGCTCGCGGCGGCGGAGAGTCGGGCGCTGCCGCTCGGGAAGAGGATGTCGCTGCGAAATCTGACCTCGAGCATACCCGGCTTGCGGTTCAGTTCGACCACGTGCGCGTGCATCAGCTTGCGCATCGCATGCGCGACATCGGCCGCGACCTGACCCAGCCTGGGAGCGCTGGTGACCGGCGAGCGGCGCGGCGGCGCGGGCGTCGCCGGCGAGGGCGTGACATGGACGCCGGGCTGGCGCGCCAAGAGGCGCACGTGGATGATGTGCATGCGCACGCCGGCGCCGTTGCCCCGCGCCCTGCGGCCGACCGCGACGGGATCGGTGGAACGCGGCTGACCGCGGAACGCGGCATACAGCGAGTTCGACAGCACGCGATACTTGCCGGCGTTGACCGAAGAGATCGAGTACATCACGACGAAGAACGCGAGCAGCAAGGTGAGCAGATCGCCGTAGGGAATCGCCCAGCGCTCGTGATTGGTATGCTCTTCCTCGCGTCTTATTCTGCGCATCGATCCGCCTAGTGCAGATAGCCCTGGAGCTTCGTCTCGATGGCGCGCGGATTCTCGCCCTGAGCGATGCCGAGCATGCCGTCGATGACCATCTCGCGGAATTGCGTCTGGCGGTGGATGATGCCCTTGAGTTTGGCCGCCACCGGTAGAAAAAACAGGTTCGCGAAGCTGATGCCGTACACGGTGGCGGTGAATGCCGCCGCGATACCGTGACCGAGACGGTTCGGATCGGTCAGATTCTGCAGCACGGCCATCAGGCCGAGCACCGCGCCGATGATGCCGAGAGTGGGCGCATACGTGCCGGCGCTTTCGAACACCTTCGCCGCGGCAATGTCGGCATGCTCGCGCATGTTGACGTCGACGTACAGGGAGTTGCTGATGTTCTCCGGTTCCGTGCCGTCGACGACCATCTGCAGGGCCCTGCGGGTGAACTCGTCCGGCTCGCGCTCGATCAGTGGCTCGAGTCCGAGCAGGCCCTGCTTGCGCGCCGTGTTGCTCCACCCGACGATCTTGGCAATGAGGTGGTTGCCGTCGCGCGGCGGCGGGCGCATGACCCAGGGGAAGATGCCGAGCGCGCGGCGCATCACCGGCAACGGGGTCTGCACGAGTATGGCGGCGATCGTGCCGCCGCCGACGACCACCAGGGCCTCGAGGGATACCAACGCCATGACCCCGGCGCCGCGCAGCAGTGCGCCGACGAGCACGGCATTCACGGCGAGCACCAGTCCGATGATGCTCAGGATGTCCACCGATGCCCCTTACATGCCGAGGCCCGACAGCAGCTCATCGACATCGGTCTGTGCCGAGGCGACTTCCCCGCGGGTGACACCGGGTATGACCGGACCGTGTCCGGCGCTTGCGTTCTCGCCGAGGGTCGCATGCTCGACGATGTCACCGGACAGCTGCGTCAGGCTGCCCAGGGTCTGTTCCAGCTCCTCCACCAATTTGATGACGCTGCGGATGATCTGTCCGGTCAAATCCTGGTAGCCCTGGGCGAGCAGCACGTCGGCGAGATTGTGCCGGATCTGCTCGCAGTCGCAGCGCGCCGCGGGCAGAAACGCCTCGACCGTGCGCACCACCGGCACAAAGGCCTCGATCGAGCGTGCCACGCCTTCGAAACCGGGGGGCGCCGGCCGCTCGCGATAGGCGCCGAGCGCCTCCAGAAGCGCGTTCGCCTCGCGCGCGACACGGTCGGCGAGCGGGCCGGAGCGCTCGACCAGATCGAGGGTGCGATGCGCGGCTTCGTCCGTCATGTTGATGACGTGGGTGAGCCGGGCGCGGGCGCTGGGAATCTCGTGCTCGGCGAAGTCCGCCAGGCGCGACTCGATGCTGAAGCGCTCGAGCGCCTTCTGCAGGCCGCCGGTGAGCTTGCGGATCTCGCTGAGCATCCGCGGTTCACGCATGTGCACGATATGATCGACGGCGGCGAAGAATGCGTCCTCGTCGGCGTTGCCGAACGCCTCGCTCAGCGCCTCGACGCACGCGCCGTACTCGCGCTGCAACACGGAGAAGTTTGTCATTTCGAGCTCACTTTCCGGGTGCCCCGAGGATCTTGTCGAGCTTTTCCTTCAATGTCTCGGCGGTGAACGGCTTGATGACGTAGCCGTTCACGCCGGCCTGAGCCGCCTCGATGATCTGGTCGCGCTTGGCTTCCGCCGTCAGCATCAGCACCGGCAGTTTGGCGAGACGCGTATCGGCGCGCACGGCCTTGATCAGATCGAGCCCAGGCATGCCCGGCATGTTCCAGTCGGTGATCAAGCAGTCGAATTCCCCGGCCTGCAGCAGCGGCAGAGCCGTTTTCCCGTCGTCGGCCTCGGTGACGTTCGGATAGCCGAGATCGTTCAAGAGATTCTTGATGATCCGCCGCATGGTCGAGAAGTCATCGACCACCAGAAATTTCAGATCTTTGCTCACTGCCTGCCTCGCCTCGCACTGTGCGGCCCGGGCGGGCCCTCGCGCCATTGACTCAAGCGCGCCTTCAGCCGCACCAGTGCCTGGCCATGCAGCTGACAGGCGCGCGATTCGGTTACCCGCAGCACCGCGCCGATTTCCCTCAGGTTCAGCCCCTCGCCGTAGTAGAGAGACATCACCAGCCGTTCGCGCTCCGGGAGGCCGTCGATGGCCTCGGCCAGAGCCTGCTTGAATTCCCCGTCGGCGGCCTCGAGGAACGGGTCGGCCTCGCCCTCGACGGCTACCGCCGTATCGTCGAGTGCCGAGAGGCGGCAGCTCGCGGCGTCCTGCACGATCGCGTGATACTCCTCGAGCGCCACGCCGAGCTGCGCGGCGATTTCCGTATCGCGCGCATCCCGGCCCGTGCGTCGCTCGATCTGCTGGACCGCGGCGGCCACGGCGCGCGCCTTGCGATGGACCGAGCGCGGCGCCCAGTCGAGCTTGCGCAACGCGTCGATCATCGCCCCGCGAATACGGATACCGGCATAGGTCTCGAAGCTTGCGCCGCGGCCTGCGGCGTAATTCGTGGCCGCCTCGAGCAACCCCAGCATTCCGGCCTGCATCAAGTCGTCGATCTCCACCGAGGGCGGCAAGCGGCCGGCCAGATGATAGGCGATGCGCTTGACCAGCTCTGCGTGACGCGTCACCAGATCGGCGGCATCGGGCGTCTCGGCCACGCCGCGCACCGCGGTATAGGCGCTTGCCGCGCTCATGGCACCACCGCCAGTTTCGCCGGCCCGCGTTGCACCAGCCGCTCGACGAAGAACTCGATGTTGCCGCGCGGACCGGTTGGTACTGGCCATGTATCGGCCGCGTCCGCCAGTTTCTTGAATGCGCGCGCCGCGCCGCTCGCGGGATATGCGTCACAGACCGGGCGCTGCTCGCGCACCGAGCGCTGCAAGTAGTCATCTTCGGGAATCTCTCCGGCATACTCGAGCACCACCTCGAGAAAGCGGGTGGTGACCCGCTCGAAGCGCTGGAACAGCTCCCGGCCCGCGCCCGGGCCGCGCATCCGGTTGGCGAGCACGCGGAAGCGCTTGACACCGTGATTGCGGCTGAGCACCTTGATCAGGGCGTAGCCGTCGGTGAGGGAGGCCGGTTCGTCGCAAATGACCACCAGCACCTGCTGCGCGGCCTGGGCGAATTGCAACACGCCGTGGGCGATTCCGGCGGCGGTGTCGACGATCAGCGCCTCGAGCGGTTCGGCAAGGGAGCTGAAGGCGCGTACCAGACCCAGGTGCCCGGCGGCGCCCATGTTGGCCAGATCGGCGGCGCCGGAGGCGGCCGGAACGATCTGAAAGCCCTGTGGCGCCCGCACCAGCACCTCATCGAGCGTACGCTCGCCGCTGAGCACGTGCGCGAGCGTGTAGCGGGGTGAGAGTCCGAGGAACACATCGGCGTTGGCGAGTCCGAGATCGCCGTCGAGGAGCACCACGCGCTTGCGCCTGGCGAGCGCGGTGGCCAGATTGACCGCGACGCTCGTCTTGCCCACGCCGCCCTTGCCGCCGGTGACCGAGATCACCTGGACGGGCTGCGCAAGGGCCTTCAGTTTCGCGTTGGTGATCAAGCTCAGTTCAGGTGTTTGCATGGGCAGGTTTTCCGAGTCGTCGTCTCAGGAGATCTTCGTCCGCGGCGGCCCCGCTGGTCTTGGCGAGGCGCACGGCCTGGGTGATCAGCTCGAGCGCGCGGGCCGGTCGCAAGTCCTCGGGTACCCGCTGGCCGTCGCTCACGTACGAGACGGGCAATCGCGAGCGGATCAGCGCCGAGAGGGCGCCGCCGAGACTGGCCGCCTCGTCCGTCTTGGTCAGCACGCAAGAGGCGGGCTTCAATGGCCGGAAACGCTCGAGGGTCTGCTCGAGCGCGCCGGCCTGTGTGCTTGCGGCCAGCACCAGCGCCGGCCCGAGCGCCGGCCCGCACGCGGCGAGGACGGCAAGGCGGGCCTCGAACTGGGTGTCGCGCACGCTGGTTCCGGGTGTGTCGATCAGTACGAGCCGGTAGCGCTCCAGGCGTGTAAGCAGCTGCGGCAATGACTCGAAGCGCTCGGGGACGTGTACCGGCACGCCGAGCAGCTGGCCGAGCGCGTGCATCTGTTCCTGCGCGCCGATGCGCACGGTGTCGGAGGCGACGAGCGCCAAGTCCTTCGGGCCGTGCCGCAGCATCCAGCGCACCGCGAGCTTCGCGAGCACGGTCGTCTTGCCGACACCGGTGGCGCCAACGAAGGCGACGCGGCCGCCGTTCTCGAGCCAACAATCGCCGGTGACCTGCAGGTATTGCGACAGGCCCGCAACGGCGAACCGGCGTCCTTGCAGCAGGTCTGTGTCGGCCGGGAGTTGGCCGATGAGGTGATCGGCCAGGTCCCGGGCGACGCCGATCTCCGCCAGCTCGCACAGCAGCTCGGTGTGCACGGGATTGCGGCGCGAACGCTCGTTCCACGCGAGCTGCGCAAGTTGTGTCTCGAGAATCCGGCGCAGCGTCTTCAGCTCGTGGCCCATCGCCTCGGCCGAGGGCGCAGCTGCCGGACTCGAGCGCAGGTCCACACCGGAATCGGCGCTGTCGCTCGGCAGCGCGGTCTCGGCCAGGGCGATGTCCTCGAGCCGCCGGGCGTCGAAATCGACCGCGGCGGTGACTTCGACGCCGTCCGGTCCGCGGCGCGAGGAGAGTATTACGGCATCCTCGCCGAGCTGCTCGCGAATCGCGCGCAGCGCGTGACGCATCTCCCGAGCGGTATGTCGTACGATCTTCATGGGTTACCTGCCGACCGCGGTAACGACGCGGACCTTGCGGTTGTCGGGTATCTCGTTCCAGGCCAGCACGTGCAGCGCCGGCAGTGCGGGCCGGAGGAATTTGGCCATGGCGGCGCGCAGCGGCGGCGGCACCAGCAGCACCGGGGCGGCACCCGCGCCTTCCTGACGCTGGGCGGCATCGCCGACGCGCTGTTGCAGCCGTTCGGCCAGTCCCGGCTCGAGTCCGGCGCCGGCGCTGCTGGCGGTCAACGAGCCCTGCAGGAGCCGCTCCAGCTCCGGCTCGAAGGTGATGACGGGCAGTTCCGCGGATACTCCGGCGATCTCCTGCACGATCTGCCGGCCGAGCGCGACGCGCACCAGCGGCAGAAGCACGGCAGGATCCTGGGTCTTGGGTGCATGCTCGGCGAGTGTTTCCATGATGGTGCGCATGTTGCGGATGGGAATGCGTTCGGACAGAAGTCCCTGCAATACGCGTACCAGAACGGCCAGCGGCACGACACGCGGTACCAGGTCTTCGACCAGCTTCGGCGCGCTCTTGCCGAGGGTATTGAGCAGCTGTTGCACTTCCTCGTGGCCGAGAATCTCGTGGGCGTGCGACTGCAGGATGAACGAGAGGTGCGTGGCGATCACCGTGCTCGGATCGACGACGGTGTAGCCGAGCGCCTGGGCGTGATCGCGGTTGCCCGGCTCGATCCAGACGGCCTCCATGCCGAAAGCCGGATCGCGCGTCGCCACGCCTTGCAGGGGCCCGAATACCCTGCCGGCGTTGATGGCGAGCTCCTTGTCCGGATACACGGTGCTCTCGCCGATGGGCACGCCGCTGAGATTGATGCGATACACGTTCGGCGCGAGATCGAGATTGTCGCGGATGTGCACCGCGGGCAGCAGGAAGCCGAGCTCCTGCGAGATCTTGCGGCGCACGCCGCGCACCCGCGCCAGCAGATCGGCGCCCTGGCCCTTGCTGTCCACCAGACAGACCAGGCGATAGCCGACTTCGAGCCCGACGGGATCGACCGGCTTGACATCCTCCCAGGACAGCTCGCGCGATTCCCCGGCCGGCGCCGGCGGCGGGGCCGGCGGTGCGGCCGCCGCGCGGGCGATCCGCTTGCGGGTGAGGTAGGCGCCGCCGCCGCACACGCCCGCCATGAGCAGGAACGCGACGCTCGGCATCCCGGGGATCAGCCCGAGCGCGCCGAGCAGGCCGCCGGCCACCGCGAGCGTGCGCGGATTGCCGAACAGCTGCTTGCCGAGCTCCCCGCCCACATCCTGCGACCGCGACATGCGGGTGACGATCACCGCGACTGCGGTGGACAGCAGCAGCGAGGGAATCTGTGCGACCAGGCCATCGCCGATGGTGAGCAATGTGTAGGTGTGCAGCGCGGCGGTGAGCGCCATGCCATGGCCGAGGATACCGATCGCCAGGCCGCCGATGATGTTGATCAGCAGAATCAGGATGCCGGCCACCGCGTCGCCACGCACGAACTTGCTGGCGCCGTCCATGGCGCCGTAGAAGTCCGCTTCGGCGCGGATCTCGGTGCGCCGCGTGCGCGCCTCGTCCTGGGTGATCAGACCGGCGGCGAGGTCCGCGTCGATGGCCATCTGTTTGCCGGGCATCGCATCCAGGGTGAAGCGGGCGCTCACCTCGGAGACACGGCCGGCGCCCTTGGTGATGACCATGAAGTTGATGATCGTCAGGATGACGAACACCACGACGCCGACGGCGAAGTTGCCGCCCACGACGAACTCGCCGAACGATTCGATGACGCGGCCCGCGGCGCCGGGCCCGGTGTAGCCGTGCAGCAGCACCACGCGGGCGGAGGCGACGTTCAGCGCCAGACGCAGCAGCGTGGCGAGCAGCAGTGCGGTGGGAAACACGCCGAATTCGACCGGCCGTGAGACGTAGAAGACACTCATCACGATCACGATCGACAGCGCGATGTTGAACGTGAACAGGATGTCGAGCGCCACCGGCGGCAACGGCACGATGATCATCGCGAGGACGCACAGCACGCCGAGCGGCACGCCGATGCCGACGCGCAGCAGCTCGCGCAGATTCCAAGACCACGTTGCCGGGGCGGTCGCCGTGTTCGTCGCCGTGCTCATGGATCAGTGTCGGAGTTTCTCGATTGCCGGGTCGATGACCGGCGGCTGCGGCGGCAGCGCGCCGCTCGAGCGGGCCGCCTTGAGCCGGTAGATGTAGGTCAGTACCTGCGCGACCGCGACGTAGAGCGCCGCGGGAATCTCGCCGCCGATTTCCACGTTGTAATACAGGGCACGCGCCAGCGGCGGCGCTTCCACCACCGGTACCGAATGCTCGGTGGCGAGCTCGCGGATGCGGGCCGCGATGAGGTCGGCTCCCTTGGCGATGACTCGCGGGGCGCGCATACGGTTCTCCTCGTAGCGCAGCGCGACGGCGAAGTGCGTCGGATTCGTGACGATGACGTTGGCTTTGGGGACCTCGTGCAGCATGCGCCGGCGGACCAGATCACGCTGGGCGCGCCGCATGCGTCCCTTGGTCTCAGGCGAGCCCTCGGACTCCCTGGCCTCGTCACGCACCTCCTCGCGTGTCATGCGCAGCTGGCGGTGGTGCCGCCACAGCTGCCACGGCACGTCGATCGCCGCGAGCAGCCCGAGCGAGCCCGCCATGATCATCAGCGCATCCGCGACCAGGCGCGCCGCGGCGATGACCGCGGGCACGAGCGGCTCACGGCCGAGCGCCAGCATGCGTGCGGCCTCGATGTGCAACGCCAGCAAGGCGGTGCCGGCGACCACCAGGAATTTCGCGAGCGCCTTGCCGAGCTCCACCGCGCCGCGCGGGGAAAACACCCGGGCGAATCCGGCGAAGGGATCCAGGCGGGTGAAGTCCGGCGCCAGCGACTGCACGGTGAAGTTCCAGCCCCCGAGCGCGAGCGGCGCGGCGAACGCCGCGACCACGGTCAGGCCGAGTATCGGCGCGCAGGCGAGCAGCGCATGCACAACCTCCTCGCCGGCGCTTGCCAGGGCGCGCTTCGGACCGGAATCGGCCACCGCCGGGAGCGATAATCCCGAGCGCATCAACCCCATGAGCCCACCACCGACACCGGCGCCGAACAGGCGCAGCCCGGCGCCGGCGATCAGGAGTACCGCGGCGCTGCTCAGATCCGCCGAGCGGGGGACTTGACCGTCCTTGCGCGCCTCCTCGAGGCGCTTGCCGGTCGGTTGTTCGGTGCGGTCCTGATCGTTCTCGGCCATCGCTCAGGCCCCGCTGAGATGCTGAATGAACATGAGCGCGGCACCGAGCAGCCGCACGAACCCGGACTGGACCACCGGCAGACTCACGAGGATCACCAGCAGGCCGAACACGAGCACCACCGGAAGGCCGGTCGCGAACAGATTGAGCGTGGGCGCGGCGCGGCTGACCACCCCGAAGGCAAGATTGGCAACCATCAGAGCGGTGATGGCCGGCAGCGCGACCGCGAGCGCGCCGGAGAACAGGGTCGAGCCGAACTCGACCACCGCCCACAAGCCCCGCGGGCCGAGGCCGGCGGTGCCGATCGGCAGCGTGCGGAAGCCCTCGACCAGGATGCGCAGCAGCGCAATGTGACCATCGAGCAGCAGGAAGATCAGTGTCACGAGCAGCGTGTAGAGCTGCGCCAGCGCCGGAGTGCTCTGGCCGCTCAGCGGGTCGAGATTGAACGACAGCGACAGTCCCATGCTGTTGGCGACGATCTGGCCACCGAGCGAGACCGCCTCGAAGACCAGCTGCAGGCACAAGCCGAGCGCCACACCGATGATGATCTGCTGTATCGTGATCAGCGCGCCGGCGGCGGACAGCAGCGCGATTTTCGCGGGCACGGCGATCAGCGGCGCGACCAGCAGGGCGATCGCGCCCGCGAGCACGATGCGCGCCTGCCGCGGCACCGACACCGCGCCGAACACCGGCGCGACCATCAGGCACGAGCCGACGCGCACGAACGGCCAGAAGCGGCTGGCAATGGCGTGGTCGATCGTGGCGGCGGTGATGACTGGCATGCGCTTCGCGGCCGTCAGTTGACCAGCTGTGGAATGCTCAAGATGAGCTCGCGGGTATAGTCGACCAGGGTATGCAGCATCCACGGGCCGGCGAGCGCCATCACCAGCGCCATCACCAGCAGCTTCGGAATGAACGACAGGGTCATTTCGTTGATCTGGGTGGCGGCCTGAAAGGCCCCGACCACGACGCCCGTGATCAAGGCCGCCAGCAGCAGCGGCGCGGACAGCGCCAGGGTCACCTCGAGTGCGCCGGTGCCCAGGGACATGACAGTTGCGGAATCCACGCGTGCCGCTCCTCTAATGATAGAAGCTCGCGGCGAGCGAGCCCATGACCAGTGTCCAGCCGTTTACCAGCACGAACAGCATCAGCTTGAAGGGCAGGGAGATCATCACCGGCGAAACCATCATCATGCCCAACGACATCAACACGCTGGCCACGACCAGGTCGATGATGACGAACGGTATGAACAGGAGAAAACCGATCAGAAAGGCGGTCTTCAGCTCGCTGGTGATGAATGCGGGAACGAGCACCGACAGCGGCACATCGAGCGGGGCGGCATAGCCCTTGCTGCCGGCGATGTGCGTGAATACGGCGATGTCGCTCTCGCGCGTCTGGTGCAGCATGAACTCCTTGACCGGCACCTCGGCTCGAGCGAGCGCCGCGCTCGCGGTGAGGGTGCCGGCCGCGTACGGCCGGTATGCGACGTGGTCGATCCGGCGAATCACCGGTGACATCACGAACAGGGTGAGAAACAGCGCGAGCCCGAGCAGCACCTGGTTGGGCGGAGTCTGGCCGGCGCCGAGCGCCTGGCGCAGGATCCCGAGCACGATCACGATGCGTGTGAACGAGGTCATCATCAGCAGGATCGCCGGCAGGAGCGTCAGCGCCGTCATCAGCGCCAAGACCTGCATCGTCAACGTGTATGTCTGGGTGCCGCCGTGGGTCTGAACGCTGAAGGCGGGGATGCCGGGCGCGGCGCACGCGGCGGCCGGCAGCAGCGCCAGCAGCAGCAGCGGCCAGCCCTTGCGCACGATGCTCATTTGCCGAGACTCCCCTTCAGCAGCGCGGCGAATGACGGCCGGGTGCGGCCACCGGCAGCGGCGCTCGGCTTCTCGAGAGTCACCGGATGATCGAGCACATGCAGGGTGTTGACCTGGCCGGGCGCGACGCCGAGCAGGAGCTGTGCGTCGCCGACCTTGACGAGCACGGCGCGCTCCTTGGCGCCGAGCGGCATGCTCGCGAGGATCTCGAGCGCACCGGCGGCGCGGGCCCCGAACGTGCGCAGGCGGCGCGCGATCCAGGCAAGCGCGAAGATGACCACCAGAACGACCAGCAGCGCGACTGTCACGGACGCGAGTCCGCCGGCGCCGATTGCCGGCGCAGCCGTTGCGGCGGTGGGGGCGGCGAACAGATGGGTCATTTGAGCTTGCGCAGCCGCTCGGCCGGACTGATGACGTCGGTCAGACGGATGCCGAACCTTTCATTGACGACCACGACCTCGCCATGCGCGACCAGGGTACCGTTGACGTAGACGTCGAGCGGCTCGCCGGCGGTGCGGTCGAGTTCGACCACGGACCCCTGGTTGAGCTGCAGGAAGCTGCGGATCGGGATGCGGGTGCGACCGACCTCCATCGACAGTGTGACCGGTACGTCGAGGATGACCTCGAGGTTGACCTCGCTACCTCCTTTGCCCGTGGCTTCCTCGGTGAGGGGGTGAAATTCGGCAGGCTCGGCGGCTTGTGGTTGGACGTTGGCGTTCATGGCGGCGCTCACGGACTGTTGGCGGAAAGGGGTTCGGCGGTGAATCGGTTGCGGCGGATGCGTCCCTCGATCTTCACGGCCTGATTGCCGCGCGAGCTGCCGAGCGTGCCGCGGAACACCGGCATGTCCTCGGCGATCAGGGTGACCTGACCGGAGAAATCGCAGGGCAGGATGTCCCCGGGCTTGAGGTTGAGCAGCTCGGCGAGCGATATCGACGTGCGGCCGACCAGCGTGGTGATGGCGAGTTCGGCGTCCTCGAGCTCCTCGCGCAGCGATTGCATCCAGCGCTCGTCCCGGTCCATCCGGTCACTCGTCACGCCGGAATCCAGTATCTCGCGCAGCGGCTCGATCATGGCGTACGGCATCGTGATGTAGAGAGACCCGCCGTGCCCGTCGAGCTCGATATGAAACGAGCTCACCACGACGATCTCCGAGGGCGATACGATGTTGGCGAATTGCGGGTTGATTTCCGATTGCAGGTATTCCGCCTCGATCGCGGCGACGTGCGACCAGGCTTCGTGCAGATCGGCGAACACGCTGCGCAGCGCCAGCTGGATGATGCGCTGCTCGGTGGCGGTGAATTCGCGCCCCTCGATCTTGGCGTGCCGGCCGTTGCCGCCGAAGAAATTGTCCACGATCGCGAACACGAGCGTCGAATCGAGGACGATCAGCGCCGTGCCGCGCAGCGGATTGAGGCGTACCAGATTGAGGCTCGTCGGTACGTGCAGCGTATGGACGAACTCGGCGAATTTCTTGATCTGCACCGGACCGATCCCGACCTCCGGGGCGCGGCGCAGGAGATTGTAGAGACTGACGCGGTACAGGCGCGCAAAGCGCTCGTTGATCATCTCGAGCGTGGGCATGCGCCCGCGCACGATGCGCATCTGATTGGCGAAGTCGTAGGCGGTGACTTCCCCGGGCTCCGGCGGCGGGTCGGTATTGACCGCGCCGGTGTCGACGCCGTGCAGCAGAGCGTCGATTTCGGCCTGATCGAGTATCTTTTCGTGGCTCATGCGAACACGCCCGGCGCGACGGTTACTGCATCACGAAGCTGGTGAAATAGATGGCCTCGACGTGACTGGGGTGGCCGCCGGCCGCGCCCACCACTTTGCGCACGTCGGCGAGCACGGCGGCGCGCAGCCGCTGCTTGCCGGCCTCGGTATCGAGCGTTGCGTAGCGCTGATTGCTGAGCAGCAACAGCAGGTCGTTGCGCACCACCGGGTCGTTCTGCTTCAGCAGCGTGATGGTCGCGGGGTCGCGCGACATCACCTGGAGGCTCACCTGCAGATAGCGCACCGCCTGGCCGGACTGGAAATTCACCACGAAGGGTTTCAGCGCGAGGTAGTGCGGTGGACCGGAGGGCACCGTATGGGCCCCGTGCGCGCCGGCGGCCGCGCGCCCATGCAGCAGCAGGAAGCCGCCGGCGCCGAGCACCGCTACGGCGATCGCGAGGATCAGCCACAGCGGCAGCGCACGTTTCTTCTGAGGCGCCGCACCGGGTTCGCTCGCGGCGGTTGTGGTTGCGTTGGCCATGAATGTTGTAACTCCCGTCCATTGTTCGACTGTGCCGGCCGGTGGGTGCAATGCCTGTGCCACGGGCGTGCGCGCGCGCGTAACCGTAGGAAGTGACAGGAGATTTTATTTGGGCCGCCCTGTGAGCCAGGTCACATCGGCTGACCGGCGTCGGAGTTCCGGCGCCCGAGCCCCAGGAGTCTTCGGCCCGCAGGCCGGGGAGGATGAGCAGCGCACCGTCGGTTCTGCGGGCCGAGTACGCCGTTGTTTTCATCCATGTCTCCATTTGTAGACAATTCTGAGGTGCGTCACAGAACGCGCCGCGCTGAATAAGTCAAACTATCGAGTGTCGGGGATCAAGAACACGGCATACGATCATGTCCGGCGCCCCGCGATAAAAAAGCGAGTAGAAGAAATGAGCACGCCGATGTTTGCCAGCGAATATGCCCCCGATACCGCTACGCTCATCGACAACCGCATACCTCGGGTCCCCGCCGCGATCGGCGTGGCGAATCCGCCGTACCTGCCGACCGGAACGTCGGCTGCGATTCGCACGGTGATCGGGCTGATCCGCCAGGTCGCGGTCCACGACTCGACGGTGCTGATCCTCGGGGAGTCGGGCACCGGCAAGGAGGTTGCCGCCCGCGCCGTCCACGAGCTCAGCCCGCGCCGTAATCGCCCGTTCGTCGCGGTGAACTGCGGGGCGATCCCCGCGGAGCTGCTGGAATCGGAATTGTTCGGCCACGAGAAGGGCGCCTTCACCGGCGCGATCGCCGCGCGCAAGGGCCGTTTCGAGATCGCCGAGGGGGGCACGCTCTTTCTCGACGAGATCGGCGACATGAGTCCGCCCATGCAAGTCAAGTTGCTGCGCGTGCTGCAGGAGCGGGTCTTCGAGCGCGTCGGCAATCACGCGCCGATGCGCTGCGACGTGCGGATCGTGGCCGCGACCCACCGCAATCTGGAAGAGTCGATCCGTTGCGGCACGTTCCGCGAGGACCTGTTTCACCGCCTGAACGTCTTTCCGATCGAGATGCCGGCGCTGCGCGAGCGGCGCGAGGATCTGCCCGCGCTGGTGCGCGAGTTCACCGCACGGAACGTCGCCGAGGGCCGGGGCGAGCTGCGCTTCTCCGCGCGCTCGCTGGCCGCGCTCGCCGAGTATCACTGGAGCGGCAATGTGCGCGAGTTGTCGAATCTCATCGAGCGCCTCTCGATCGTATGCTCGGGCCGGTGCGTCGATGTCGTGGATCTGCCGCCGAAGTACCAGCCGCCGGCCGAGTGGGTATTCGAGGAACAACCCGGCGTACCGGCCGCGGTGGAGCCGGCCCCGCTCAGCGAGCCGGCGGTGCTCGCAATGCTCGAGGGCGAGGCGAGTGCGCCCGGTGTGCCGGACCTGTGCGCGCTGCCCGAGCAGGGCCTCGATCTGCGCGAGCATCTGCTGCACATCGAGCGCGCGCTGGTGCGGCAGGCGCTCGAGCGCGCCAACGGTACCGTGGCGCAGGCCGCCCGTCTGCTGAACATGCGGCGCACGACGCTGGTGGAGCGTCTGCGCAAGCTCGATCTCATCGACGCCATGTTCGAGGGCGTGACGGAAGTTTGACGCCCCGCAGCGCGGCGTTCTGCCGCGAGCGTGACGCGTGTCACGCTTCGCTTGCCGATCGACTTCGGCACGGCAATTGCATTCCTCTCTGACCAAGCATCCCTGCGTTTTGGGGAAATCGATGTCAGAGAGTCACGAACCACAGTCGATCATTCAGTGCGGCGTCGGCGACGTTCCAGAGCCCGTTGCCCGGGCCGCGGAGTCCCAACGCCTGCTCGGTATCGCCCGCCGAGTGGCCGCGACCGACTGCACGGTGCTCATCTGGGGCGACTCGGGCACCGGCAAGGAGGTGCTCGCCCGCTATATTCACCGCCGCTCGCAGCGCGCCAATGGGCCGTTCGTCGCGGTCAATTGCGCGGCTATTCCCGAGACGATGCTCGAGGCGATGCTGTTCGGTTACGAGCGCGGCAGCTTCACCGGCGCGCACGCCGCGCACCCGGGAAAATTCGAGCAGGCGCAGGAGGGTACGCTGCTGCTCGACGAGATCACGGAGATGCCGCTCGGCCTGCAGGCGAAGCTCCTGCGCGTGCTGCAGGAGCGTGAAGTCGAGCGCATCGGCGGCCGCGAGACCATCCGTCTGCAAGTGCGCGTCATCGCCACCACCAACCGGCGCCTGCGTGAGGAGGTCGCCGCGGGACGCTTCCGCGAGGATCTTTATTACCGGCTGAATGTCTTCCCGCTGGCGATCCTGCCGTTGCGCCTGCGTCGCGATGACGTGCTGCCGCTCGCCATGCAGCTGCTCACCGCGCGTTGTCGCCCGGGACGGCCGATTCCGGCATTGAGCGCCGAGGCGGCCCACCGGCTGCTCACCTATTCGTGGCCCGGCAACGTGCGCGAGCTCGACAACCTGTTGCAACGGGCGCTGATCCTGCTCAACGGTCCGGTGATCGGTCCGGAGCACATTCAATTCGAACTCGCCAACGAGGCGCCGTTCGCGCCGCAGTCGGCCGCGGCGGGCATCGGCTCGCTCGCCGGCTCGCTGATCCAGGCCGAGCGCGACCTGATCCTCGATGCGCTCAAGAGCGGTCAGGGCAACCGGCGCGAGGTTGCCGAGCGACTCGGCATCAGTCCGCGCACGCTGCGCTACAAGCTCGCGCGCCTGCGCGATGCGGGCGTCGAAGTTCCGGCGGCTTGAAGGAGAACCTCATGAGTCAGATGGCCATCGATCAGGTACTGGCGCAAATCCGCGCGCTCTCGTCCCAGGTGCGCCTGGATGCGCCACGGCCGCTGGGACTCGGCGCGCCGCCGCAGCCCGGCGCGACGGCGCCCTCGGGTGCGAGCGAGTTCGCCTCGATCCTGAAGCGGGGCATCGATGCGGTCAATCGGAGCGAGCAGCGTGCCAGTACGCTCGCCGACGCGTTCTCGCGCGGCGCGCCCGGCGTGTCGCTGCCGCAGGTGGTGCTGCAGGTGGAGAAGGCCAGCGTGTCGTTCGATGCGCTGACCCAGGTACGCAACCGCCTGATCACCGCCTACCAAGACATCATGAACATGCAGATGTAGCTCCTCATCATGGCTGCCGAATCCACTGCGTTGCGGGCCACACCGGCCATTCCTTTCAATCTGCGTCCATTGCTGCTGCTGGTCGGCATCGCCGCGGCGGTCGCCGCGGGCGTGTGGATCGTGTTGTGGTCGCGCGGACCGACCTACAGTCTGCTCTACGCCAATCTCTCGGCGCAGCAGGAGTCACAGGTCGTGCAGGCGCTGCAGGCCGCGCAGATTCCCTACCGGCTCGACGCGGCGACCAATGGCGTGGAAGTGCCTGCCCAGCAGCTCGATGCGGCGCGTCTGAAGCTGGCGGGCCAGGGAGTGGCCGAGGGCGACAGCTTCGCCGCTCTCGACAAGGGCTCGGGCTTCGGCGTGAGTCAGTTCATCGAGAATGTCCGCTACCAGCACGCGCTCGAGCAGGAGCTGGCCCGCACCATCGCCAGCATGCAACAGATCGCCGCGGCGCGCGTCAATCTGGCCGAGCCGCGCCAGTCGGTGTTCCTCAGCAATCAGACCGCGGCGAGCGCCTCGGTATTCGTGCAGCTGCGCGCCGGCAGCGTGCTCGGCCCGGAGCAAGTGCAGGCGATCGTGAACCTGGTTGCCTCGAGCGTGCCGAATCTCACCCCGACCCACGTGACCGTGGTCGATCAGAACGGACAGCTGCTGTCCGGGCCGCAGGGCGACAGCCGCTATTCCCTCGACCAGCACAGTTACGACATGGTGCGCCGCATCGAGGCGGACGATCAGCAACGTATCGTGGCGCTGCTGACACCGCTGGTCGGGCCGGGCCTGGTGCACGCCGACGTGGTGGTTGCCCTCAGCACGGCGAGCCGCGAGCAGGCGCGCGAGCTCTACAAGCCGCACAGCCAGATCGTGCGCAGCGAGCAGATCTCCGAGCAGACCAGCGGGGCAGGGGGTCCGGGCGGGGTGCCCGGCTCGCTTTCCAACGAGCCGCCGGTGCCGGGGGCGCTCGCGAGCCCGGCGCAGGCCAAGCCAGCCCCCGCGGCGGCCGGCGCGGCCGCCAAGCCCGCCGGCGGCAAGAGCGGTGCGCCGGCCCCGGCCGCAGCGAAACCGGCGCTGAAGACGGTCGGTGGCGTCGGCGTCGGCGGTCACGTGCTATCGAGCAACGTGACGAAAAATTACGAGATCGATCGTACGCTCGACTACTCGCGGCGGCCGCCCGGGCAGATCCGCCGCCTGTCCGTGGCGGTACTGGTCGGCTATCGTCCGGTCAAGGCGGCCGGCGGCAAGATCACTCAGGTGCCACTCTCGGCGGCGGAGCTCGCGCGGGTGACGCAGCTGGTCAAGGATGCGGTGGGATTCAATGCGGCCCGTGGCGACACCGTGAGCGTCGTCAACGAGCCGCTCGAGCTGCCGAGCGCCTCGGGCGGCCGATTCGTGCGTCCGCCCCTCTGGCAGCGCCCGCTGTTCCTCACGCTGATGAAAGTCGTCGTGGGCCTGATCGGAGTGCTCGCGCTGGTGTTGGCGGTGCTGCGGCCGCTGGTGCGCTCGCTGCTCACGACCGCCACCGCGCCCGCGCAGCTCGTTCACCCCGCGCTGCAGGACGGTTCGCCCCAGGCGCAGAAGGATGCGGTCGTCAAGGAGCTCTCGCACGATCAGCAGCTCGCCAACGCACGTGCCATGGTTGGCCAGGATCCCAAGCGCGTCGCGCAGCTGGTGCGCGGCTGGGTAGGCAACGATGAGTGAGCGCGGCACAAGAGGCTCGAGCCGCAGTGGCACCGAGCGGGCCGCGATCCTGCTGCTCACGCTCGGAGAGCACGAAGCGGCGCAGGTGCTCAAGCACATGGGGGCCAAGGAGGTGCAGCGCGTCGGGGCGGCCATGGCGAACCTGAGCAATGTCTCGCTCGAAGAAGTGCAGGGCGTGATTGCGGAGTTCAGCTCGAATGTCGAGACGCAGACTTCGGTCGGCGTGGGGGCGGATGAGTTTCTGCGCAAGGTCCTGGTCGATGCGCTCGGCGCGGGCAAGGCCGAGAGCATCATCGACCGGATCAACATCGGCCGCAGCAGCAAGGGCCTGGAGGCGCTGAAGTGGATGGATTCGCGGGCGGTGGCCGAACTGGTCCGCCAGGAGCATCCGCAGATCATCGCCATCGTGCTCGCCTATCTCGAAGCGGACCAGGCGGCCGAAGTGCTGACCCTGCTGCCGGAGGCGGTCCGCCCGGAAGTGGTCACGCGCATCGCGTTGCTCGACGGGGTACAGCCGAACGCGCTCTCGGAGCTCGACGACATCATCGAGAAGCAGTTCGCCGGCAAGTCCACCGGCAAGACTTCGGTGCTCGGCGGCGCCAAAGCCGTGGCCAACATCATCAATTTCCTCGAGCCCAGCCAGGAGAGCTTGCTGATGGAGCAGGTTGCCAAGAGCGATGAGGCGCTCGCGGCCCGCATCGAGGAGCTGGTTTTCGTGTTCGACAACCTGATCGACCTCGACGACCGGAGCATGCAGGAATTGCTGCGGCAGATCGCCAGCGATCAGCTGCTGTTGGCGCTGAAGGGCACGGACGAGGCGCTGAAGGAGAAGATTTTCAAGAACATGTCGCAGCGCGCCGCCGAGATGCTCAAGGACGACTTGGAGGCCAAGGGGCCGGTGCGTCTCTCGGAAGTCGAAGCGGCGCAGAAGGAAATCCTGAAAGTGGCCCGCAAGCTCGCCGAGAGCGGCGCAATCGCGATCGGCGGCAAGGGCGAGCAGTATGTCTGAGTCGTCCGCCCAGCGTGCCGGCGCCGCGCGCATCGAGCGCTGGCAGCTGCCCCAGGTGAGCGGGCCGGTGGTTGGCCTCGGGGGGGCGCCGCGCCCTCAGATGAGCGAGCTGCACAAGGCGTTGCAACAGGCCGAGACGCGCGGCTATGAGGCCGGTCTCGCCCGCGGGGAGAGCGCCGTCCAGGCGCGCCTCGCGGCGCTCGAGGAGCGTGCGCGGCGGCTCGACGCGGTGCTCGGCGCGCTTGCCGGTCCTCTCGCCCAGATCGACGCGGAGGTCGAGGCCGAACTGGTTCGCCTGGCGCTGGCGGTGGGCAAGCAGCTGGCGCGGCGCGAGCTGCATCATGAGCCGGCCCAAGTCATCGCCATCGTGCGCGAATCGCTCACACAGCTGCCGGCCGCCGCGCGCGAAGTGCGCGTCTTGCTGCACCCGGAGGATGCGGCGGCGGTGCGCGAGCATCTCGAACCGGCCGCGGGCGAGCGTCATTGGGCGATCGTGGAGGATGCGACGCTCGCGCGTGGAGGCTGCCTCGTGCAGAGCGAGTTCTCGCGCGTCGATGCGTTGTTCGAAAGCCGGGTCGCGGCCATAACCGCCGGTGCGCTCGGCGATCTGCGCGCCGATGCGCGCAATTCACCGTGAACGAACCGCTGCAAGCCAACCGCGCGGCGCTCTGGCGCGCCGGTCTGCGCCGCAGCCGCTTGGCGGTCGAGCGCACGGCGCCGCCGCCGCTCGAGGGCGCGCTCACCCGCATGGTGGGCCTGACGCTAGAGGCGGCAGGTTGCCAGGCCGCGGTCGGGGACTACTGTGACGTGGTCACCGGGGACGGTGCGCGCATCGAGTCCGAAGTGGTCGGTTTCTCGGGTGATCGTCTGTATTTGATGCCGGCCGGAGACGCGCACGGACTCGGTCCGAATGCACGAGTCATTCCGCGGCAGCGCGCCGGCACGGCGCACGTCGGGCCGGAGCTGCTCGGACGCATCGTCGATGGCGCCGGCCAGCCGCTCGATGGACTCGGGCCGATTGCCTGCGCCGAGACCGTCCGCCTGGCCGGGCGCCCGATCAATCCACTCTCGCGCCAGCCGATCAGCGAGCCGCTCGATGTCGGTATCCGGGCAATCAACGCCGTGCTGACGATCGGCCGCGGGCAACGTGTCGGATTGTTCGCCGGCAGCGGCGTCGGCAAGAGCGTGCTGCTCGGCATGATGGCGCGCTTCACCAGCGCGCAGGTCATCGTGGTCGGTCTGATCGGCGAGCGCGGCCGTGAGGTCAAGGAATTCGTCGAGCGTATCCTCGGTCCCGAGGATCGCACGCGGGCGGTGGTGGTGGCGGCGCCCGCCGACGCCCCGCCGCTGATGCGACTGCGCGGGGCCTGGCTCGCCACGGCGATCGCCGAGTATTTCCGCGATCGGGGCGCGAGTGTGCTGTTGCTCATGGATTCCCTGACCCGCTTCGCGCAGGCGCAGCGCGAGATCGCGCTGGCGATCGGCGAGGCGCCCGCCACCAAGGGCTATCCGCCCTCGGTGTTCGCGCGGTTGCCGCAATTGGTGGAGCGCGCCGGCAACGGCGCCGAGGGGGCAGGCTCGATCACCGCCTTCTACACCGTGCTCGCCGAGGGTGACGACCAGAACGATCCGATCGCCGATGCGGCCCGCGCCATTCTCGACGGGCATATCGTGTTGTCCCGGCGGATCGCCGAAAGCGGCCATTATCCGGCCATCGACATCGAGGCGTCCGTCAGCCGCGCCATGAACGAGATCGTCTTGCCGGGACATTTTGCCGCGGCGCGCCAGTTCCGCCAGATTCTCTCGACCTATCAGCAGCACCGCGATCTGGTGGCGATCGGGGCGTACCAGCGCGGCAGCGACCCGCGGGTCGATCAGGCGATCCGGCTCTGGCCGGGCGTGCAGCAGTTTCTCCAGCAGGACATGCGCGAGCGCGTCGATCTCGCATCGAGCCTCGCCGCGCTCGACGGTCTGCTCGCGGAAGGCAAGCCATGAAAAAAACCCAACGTATCGCGCTGGTTCAACGCGTGGTCGGCGATCTCGAGCGGCGCAAGGCCCAGGCGCTCGCGCTGTGCGAGCAGCGCGTGCGCGAGACCCGCGCCCGTCTCCATGAGCTCGAGACGTATCGCGCCACGTACCTGCAGGACTTCCAGCGCCGGGCGCAGGCCGGTCTCGACGGCGCCGGGGCGCGCGAGTACCGGGTTTTCTTGAGCCGGCTCGATGAGGCGCTGCAGCATCAGAGTCAGCTGCTCGGTCAGGCGGAGCTGCTGCGTACCAGCGAGCTGGAAAGTTGGCGCGGCGCCGCCCGGCGCGCCGCTCAGATCGACACCCTGGCCGAGCATTGGCGTGCCGAGGAGCGCGGCGCCGAGGAGCGGCGCGAGCAGCGCGAGACGGACGAACGTTCACAACAGCAGTGGCGCCGCGGGAGATCCATTCGTGTCAACTGAACCTTTCCGAAGCGTGAGTGTGTCCTCATCCGTGCCGGGTGTCTCGCCGGCGCCCTCCGCAGCGCTCGGGGGCGCGGTCGCGGGCGAATCGCCCACGGGCGGCGCCGGCGGCCCCGGGAGCGGACCGGTCAACCGCGAGGCCGGCTCGAGCCGCACGACGCCGCCCGCCGGCGCCGAGGCCTCCGGTGCCACGGCGGCCAAGGGGCGGCGGCCTTCCGGGGCGCCCGCGCGACCCGGGGAAACCCCGCGCGGCCCGACCGCCGGTGGCGGCGCGAATGCGGCCCGCACGGGCACGATGGGCCGGGACGCGGCCGGCAAGAGCGCGCAGCCCGGGGAGTCCGCGCCGCCGGGTGCCGACTTTTCGCACACGTTGGCGTTGTCGCTGTCGACGCCCGAGCGGCCGGCGGCCGGCCGCGCGAGCCCCACGGCGGGAAAGTCGGCCAAGGCGCTCGCCCGGGAAGCCGGCCATGGCGAGAAGACCGATCCGGTCGCGGTGGCCATGGCCCTGATGGATCGGGCGGGTCCGACGCCACCGCCGGTCGCGGCGCGGGCGAGTGCGCCGAACCCGGGGGGCAAGCCGGCTGGCCCGGTGGTCGTGGCGCAAGCCGGGCAGTCCACGGGCGCGGTGACGGCGGCCGCTACGGCGGCGGTACACACGGTTCTGGCGGAGTCGATGCCGGGCGCGGCGGCTGCCGGACACCCCGCCGCCGCGAGCGTCGGCCAGCCCGGCGGCGCGGGACCGCTGACCGCCGCGCAGCTTGTGGCGAGCACCCAAGCCTCGGCCAGCAATCCGTCCACCTCGGCCGGCGGCCCGGCGCTCGCGGCGCCGGTGGGATCCGGTGCGTGGACCGAGCAGCTCGCGGCGCGGCTGACCTGGATGACCCAACAGGGTGTTCAATCCGCTTCGCTGCAACTGTCGCCGCGGAATCTCGGGCCGTTGCAGGTGAGCATCTCCGTGCAACATGGACAGGCGAGCGTCTGGTTCGGCGCGACCCAGCCCGAGACCCGCCAGGCGCTCGCGCGCGCGCTGCCGGAGCTGCGCAACTTGTTCGCCAATCAGGGATTGTCCCTGACCGACTCGGGCGTCTCGCACGATGCGCCGCGTCAGGCGCGGGCCGGCCCGGGCGGGGCGGCCGGTGGCGAGGCGAGCGGCATGCACGGCGATGGGAGCGCGGCGCCGGCGCTGCCCGGTGTCGGTCTGATCGACACCTACGCCTGAGCGCGGCTCGCGCAGCGTTCAGGAGACGCGGCTCGGCGCATGTCGTCCGGCGATCTGACGGCGGTGGCGGCGGAAGGTGATCTTGGTGATGACGGCGCAGAGCGCGTCATCGAGCGGATCGAAGCGGACCTTGACCTCGCCAGTTGCCGCTACGGCGGTGATGCGCCCGCCGAGGCGCAGCGGTTGCGCGATGCACTCGTGCAGATAGATCTCGAGGACGCCGTGCGCGCCGGCTTGCGGCGCTGCGCCGAGCGGCCGCCACAGCGCGCCGCGGGCATTGAAGCGCAGCGGCACCGGCGCCGGCCGCGGCCGGTTCAACGCCAACAGCTGGCCGACGAGCGCGAGCAGCAGGGTCATCTTGCGGTCCAGGCGCTGGATCTCGGCCGCCAAGGGCGCATTCTCGTCGCCCTTCTCGAGCACGGCGTGATCCTCCAGCGCGTCCCAGGCCTGCATCACCTGAAGATTGCGCTCGGCGAGGCCGACGGCGGCCGCCGGTTCGGGCGGCAGGCAATCCCAGTGCACCGGCATGACGTCCTGGAAAGCCAGTTCTTCGTACAGGACGACGGTGTCGTCTGGATCTAACATAATCCGCTCCGGCCGGCGCGACGAGCGCGGGTCGTTCAGCCGGCGCTCGGCACCGTGGATACGCGCGGTGGGTTGTGCGCCTCTTCGAAGAAGAAGCGGCGCACCAGCAGCGCCTGCTCGAGCCGCCCCTTGCGCACGTACGTCTGGTAGAGCAGATCCTTCATCACCTCGAGCAATACGCCGGCCTCGTGGCTTTCGAGCACCGGCGTGCCCGGGCGCGGGTCCGCGGCGCCGCCGAAGAGGATGCTGCGGATCTTGGCGAAGGTCTCCGGGGCGAGCGCGGCGATCTCCCGGACCTCGTTGAGCAGGTCGAACAGCTTGAGCTTGCCGGCCTCGCCGCGATCGGCGAACAGCGCATGCGCCGTGCGCCGGCACATGGAGGCGAACGCGTTGTAGGCGCCGCAGCTGTAGCACGCCAGCGCCTCTTTGAAGAGCATTTCGATCTCCTCCGGCAGATGGGTGAAATCGAACCGCTCGCGCGCCCGCTCCACTTCCAGAAACTGCGGCGCGACCTCCACCCGGCTCGGGGCGTAGGCGCGGGCCGTGAAGCGCAGGAAGATCGGCGCCAGGCACGCATCGCAGCGGAAAACCATGCCGATCTGCGCGGGCCGGTAGGTCTGCAGCTCCTGAAAGCGCGGCACGGCGGTGGCCGTGACGTGCGTAACGACCTGACAGTGCGGGCAGGTGAGCACCAGGCTCTTGCCCTGGTCGTGAATCAGCCGGCTTTCAGTATCGATGTGAGGCATGGCGGGCGCTGGGGCAACTGTTTGTGTGGTAGCCGCTGCCGATGAGCCATTATAACCCATTTGGGCCGCCGGGCGGTGCGGGCGGCCTCGGGGGCTCGAGCGGGCCCGGTGCGCGCACATGAGGCGTTCCCCGGCGCGGCGCGCGGCCTGGCGAGGCGGCCGCGGCCGGCCCGATCGGCGCGGTGCGCGGCCCGCGTGCGCCGCCGGTGTTGCGGTGGCGCCGGTTGCAGGCGCGGCTCAGGCACGGGCGCGCGTATGACCTCAGCGTGTCAGGGGCTTGTAGCGGATGCGATGCGGCTGATCGGCCGCGTCGCCCTTGCGCCGCCTGAAATCCTCGACGTATTCCTGATAGTTGCCTTGGAACCAGACCACCTGCGAGTCGCCCTCGAAGGCGAGAATGTGGGTGGCGATGCGATCGAGGAACCAACGGTCGTGGGAGATCACGACCGCGCAGCCGGGGAAGTTCAGCAGCGCCTCTTCGAGCGCACGCAGCGTCTCCACGTCGAGGTCGTTGGTCGGCTCATCGAGCAGCAGCACGTTGCCGCCGCTGCGCAATACCTTGGCGAGATGTACGCGGTTGCGCTCGCCCCCGGAGAGCTCCCCGATGGTTTGCTGCTGTTGCGTGCCCTTGAAATTGAAGCGTCCGACGTAGCTGCGCGAGGGTGTCTCGTAGTTGCCCACCTTGATCAGGTCGAGTCCCCCGGAAATCTCCTCCCACACGGTCTTGCGGTCATCGAGCGACTGCCGTGATTGATCGACATATGCGAGCTTGACGGTCGGTCCGATGCGGATCTCGCCCGCGTCAGGCGCCTCAGCGCCCGTCAGCATGCGCAGTAGAGTCGTCTTGCCCGCGCCGTTTGGGCCGATGATCCCGACGATGCCGCCGCGCGGCAGATCGAAGGAGAGTTCATCGATCAGCAACCGCTCGCCGTAGGCCTTGCGCACGCCGCGCACTTCGATCACCTGCTCCCCGAGGCGCTCTCCGGGCGGGATGTAGATCTCGCTGGTCTCGTTGCGCTGCTGGAACTCGCGTGAGGCGAGCTCCTCGTAGCGCTGCAGGCGCGCCTTGCTTTTTGCCTGGCGCGCCTTGGGATTCTGGCGCACCCACTCGAGCTCGTGCTCCAGGGTCCTGCGCAGCGCGTCGCGCTCGCGCTCCTCGATGCGCAGGCGCTGCTCCTTCTGCTCGAGCCACGAGGAGTAGTTGCCGTGCCAGGGGATTCCATGGCCACGGTCAAGCTCGAGAATCCACTCGGCCACGTTGTCGAGAAAGTAGCGATCGTGGGTTACGGCGATGACGGTGCTCGGATACTGCTCGAGATAGCGCTCGAGCCAGGCGATCGATTCGGCATCGAGGTGGTTGGTGGGCTCATCGAGCAGGAGCATGTCCGGGGCCGACAGCAGCAGCCGGCACAGCGCCACCCGGCGCTTCTCCCCGCCGGAGAGGGTGCCAATCTGCGCCGTCCACGGCGGCAGGCGCAGTGCATCGGCGGCGATATCGAGCTTGCGCGACAGCTCCCAGCCGTCCGCCGCATCGATCGCATCCTGCAGCTTGGCCTGCTGCTCGAGCAACGCGCTCATCTCCTCGTCGCTCATCGGCTCGGCGAACCGGTCGCTCAGGCGATTGAACGCCTCGATCAGCTGCAACGTCTCGCCGACCCCCTCCATGACGGTGGTGCGCACATCCTTTTCGGGGTCGAGCTGCGGCTCCTGGGGCAGATAACCGACGCGGATGCCGTTTTGGGGCCGTGCTTCGCCATCGAACTCCGTGTCCTGGCCGGCCATGATCCGCAGCAGCGTGGACTTGCCGGCACCGTTCAAGCCCAGCACCCCGATCTTGGCGCCGGGAAAGAACGACAGGCTGATGTCGCGCAGAATGATGCGCTTGGGCGGCACGACCTTGCCGACCTTCTGCATGGTATAGATGTATTGAGCCATAATCCCGTCGAACAGCCGATGTGACCGCGGTCCGAGCCGCGGAGAAATATGCGATGGATCGCGCTTCGAGCGCGGTGCCGCCCAGCTGCCCATCAACAGGCGGGCGCGTGCTGCCCGGGGGCGGTGCGGGCGGCCACCTGCCCATTATCATCGAGTGGACGCCCGTTGGGCTATATGGGGCCGCCCGGCCGGATCAAGGCCGGCCCGCGCGCGAACCTGCCCCGCGGCGCCCCCTTCGGTACAATTGCTGCTCGCGCGCATGACCCGAGGATTCCCATGTTCGATACATCCCAGGACATCCATCGTTTCGATCCGGAGCTGGCCCGCGCCATCGATGGCGAGCGCCGCCGGCAGGAGGAGCACATCGAACTCATCGCCTCGGAGAACTACGCCAGTCCGTGCGTGCTCGAGGCGCAGGGGTCGGTACTGACCAACAAGTATGCGGAGGGCTATCCGGGCCGGCGCTATTACGGCGGGTGCGAGTACGTCGATGTCGCCGAGCGACTGGCCATCGAGCGGGCCAAGCAACTCTTCGGCGCCGCGTACGCGAACGTGCAGCCGCATTCGGGCTCGCAGGCGAATGCGGCGGCGTATTTCGCGCTGCTGCAGCCCGGGGATGCCATCCTCGGCATGAGCCTCGACCATGGCGGGCATCTCACCCATGGCGCGCGCGTCAATTTTTCCGGCAAATTCTTTCGCGCGGCGCAATACGGGATCCGCCCCGATACGGGCGAAATCGACTATGAGCAGGTTGCGCGGCTGGCCGGGGAGCATCGCCCGAAGATGATCATCGCCGGCTTCTCGGCATACTCGCGCGTCGTCGACTGGGCGCGTTTCGCCGAGATCGCCCGCAGTGTCGGCGCCTACCTGGTGGTGGATATGGCGCACGTGGCGGGGCTGGTCGCCGCCGGGCTGTATCCCAATCCGCTGCCGCACGCCGACGTGGTCACCACCACCACGCACAAGACGCTGCGCGGACCGCGGGGCGGGCTGATCCTGGCGCGCGCCAACGAGGAAATTCACAAGAAGCTCAACTCCCTGGTCTTTCCCGGCACCCAGGGCGGACCGCTGATGCACGTGATCGCGGCCAAGGCGGTGGCGTTGCTCGAGGCGCTGCAGCCGCAGTTCGTGCAGTATCAGCGGCAGGTGCTCGCCAACGCGCGGGCCATGGCGGCCCGCTTGGCCGGCCGGGGCTACACCATCGTCTCCGGCGGCACCGACAATCACCTGTTCCTGCTCAGTCTCATCGGCCGCGAGATCACGGGCAAGGATGCCGACGCCGCCCTCGGGAAAGCCAACATTACGGTCAACAAGAACGCGGTGCCCAACGATCCGCGGCCGCCGGCCATCAGCAGCGGCTTGCGCATCGGCACGCCGGCGGCCACGACCCGCGGCTTCACGGAGGCCGAGGTCGAGCAGGTGGCCGATTGGATCGCCGATGTGCTCGATGCCGGGGGTGAGCCGGCGGTGATCGAGCGCGCGCGCGGCCGGGCGCTGCAGCTGTGCGCGCGCTTCCCGGTCTACGGCAAGGGTTGAGCGGCTGCGGATCGCGGAACGTCACAGGCCATGCACTGTCCGTTCTGCGGTCACGTCGAAACCAAGGTCACCGACTCGCGGCTCGCCGGCGAGGGCGAGCAGATTCGCCGCCGGCGCGAATGCCTGGCCTGCGGCGAGCGGTTCACGACCTTCGAGGCTCCCGAGCTGGTGATGCCGAGCGTCATCAAGAGTGACCGGCGGCGCGAAGCGTTCGATGCGGCGAAGCTGCGCTCGGGGATGGAAAAGGCGCTGGAGAAGCGCCCCGTGGCGCGCGAGGCGATCGACACCGCCGTCAGCCGCATCGCGCACCGGGTGCGCACGCTGGGCGAGCGGGAGATCGGTTCCGGCGCGCTCGGCGAGCTGGTCATGGAGGAATTACGCCAGTTGGACGAGGTCGCCTACGTGCGCTTCGCCTCGGTGTACCGGCACTTCGAGGACATCGAGGCCTTTCACGAGGAAATCAGCAAGTTGCGCGCTGCGCGCGTGCCGCATGCTCCGCGGCGGCGCAAAGGCGGGGCCGCGCCGGCGGCGCAGCGGCAGCAACTGTCGCTGCTGCCCGCGGAACCGCCGCCGCCCGAGGGCGGGGGCGGCAAGGGACAGCACTGAGATCCTGCCATGACGTTCTCGGCCTTTGATCGTGAGGCGATGGCCCGGGCGCTCGAGCTGGCCGCGCACGGGCTCGAGACCGCGCAGCCGAACCCGAGGGTCGGTTGCGTGATTGCCCGCGACGGGCGCATCGTGGGTGAGGGTTGGCACGCGCGGGCCGGTGAGGCGCATGCGGAGGTCATGGCCTTGCGCGCCGCGGGCGCAGCTGCCGCGGGGGCGACGGCCTACGTGACCCTGGAGCCGTGCGCGCATCACGGGCGCACCCCACCGTGCGTCGATGCTCTGCTGCAGGCGCGCGTGGCACGCGTCGTATTCGCCGTCGCCGATCCCAATCCGAGGGTCAATGGTCTCGGCGCGCGGCAACTGCGTGAGCGGGGGGTGCAGGTGGAGTCGGGTTTGTTGGCGCCCGAGGCCGAGGCGCTGAACGAGGGATTCTTCAAGCGCATGCGCACCGGGCGCCCGTGGGTCCGAGTCAAGATCGCCATGAGTCTCGATGGCCGCACGGCGCTCGCCAACGGAGAGAGCCGCTGGATAACGGCAGCGGCGGCGCGCGAAGACGTCCAACGCTGGCGTGCGCGCAGTTCGGCGATCCTCACCGGTGTCGGTACCGTACTGGCGGACGATCCGCGCCTCGATGTGCGGTTGAGTGAGCCGCGCAACGGACCGCGGCCCCCGCTGTTGCGCGTCGTCCTGGATTCCCGCTTGCGCATGCCCGTCGAGGCCCGGTTGTTTGCGGTGCCGGGCGAGGTGATGCTGGTGGGCGTGCCGCCCCCGCCGGGGCTCGAGACGGCGCATGCGCTGCGGCTCGCGAGCCTGTCACGGCATGCGACAGTGGTTACGCTGCAGGCCGATCTGTGCGGCCGGGTATCGTTGCCGGAGACGCTCGACCTGCTCGGCGCGCGCGAAGTCAATGAATTGTGGGTCGAGGCCGGTCCGCGGCTGGCCGGGGCGCTGCTGGCGCAGTGGCTCGTCGATGAACTCATCCTGTACGTGGCGCCGAAACTGCTCGGCCCGCAGGCCCGGCCGCTGGCCGAGCTGCCTGAATTGACCCGGCTGCAGGATGCGCCGGGGTTTGTCATGATGGAGGCCCGCCCGATCGGGGCGGACCTGCGGCTGCGCTTGCGGCCCGACCGGCAACAGTTGGGTCACGAACCCGCAATGGATCGGAGGTAACAGGCGTGTTTGCCGGAATCGTGCAGGATGTGGGACGACTGGTCTCCCGCGAGCAACGCCGGGGCGATCTGCGGATGGCGTTCGCGTTCGATCGGCTCGATCCGGCCGGGATGCGCCCCGGGGACAGCATCTGCGTGCAGGGCTGCTGTCTGACCGTCGTGGAGTTCGAGCAGCGCGGCTTTGGCGCAGATGTCTCGCGCGAGACGCTGGCGGTGACGACCCTTGGCGAGATGCAGCCGGGCGCGCGCGTCAATCTCGAGTCGGCGCTGCGGCTTGGCGAGTCGCTCGGCGGCCATCTGGTCACCGGTCACATCGATGGCATGGGGCGGATCGTGGCGATGGAGGAGGACGGCCGCTCGAGCCGCATGGATGTGGCGCTGCTCGATGCTGTGCTGCTGCGCTACATCGCCCGCAAGGGCTCGATTGCCGTCGACGGGGTGAGCCTGACGGTCAATGAGGTGCATCGCGACATGTTCCGGGTCAACCTCATTCCGCACACCCGCGCGGTCACCACGCTGGGCTCGCTGCGGCCGGGCGCATTCGTCAATGTCGAGGTTGATTTGATGGCGCGTTACGCCGAGCGGTTGCTGCGGCAGTCGAGTGCGTCCGACTCGGACTGAGACCGGGCCATGCCGCGACGCCAGCCGACCGGGACATTCATGCGCACACGGATCGTGCCGTTGGCGCTGCTCGTGCTGACGGCGGCGCTGCTCGGGCCGCGCGCCCATGCGGCGGTGCGTATCGGCCAGCCGGCCCCGCCGTTGATCGTGCGCGAACTCGACGGGCGCGAATTCGATCTGGCCCGCGAGCGCGGCCACGTGGTTGTGCTGAATTTCTGGGCGACCTGGTGCTCGCCCTGCCGGGCGGAGATGCCACTGCTGGAGGCGTTTTATCGACGCTATGAGCGGCGGGGACTCGTCGTGCTCGGCCTGAGCATCGATACACCCGCCGGTGCCGGCCGTGTGCGCCGCCTCATGCGCGAGTTCACGTTCCCGGCGGCGCTGGCGAGCGCGGCGAGCCAGGACGGGTTCGGGGAGCCCCAGGCCATTCCCGTGACCTATGTCATTGGGGCACACGGGATCGTACGGGCGCGATGGGTCGGGGGCCTCGCGGCCCTTTCCCGGCGCCGGCTGCAGCGGCAGGTTCTCCCGCTTCTGGCGACGCTGACGCGTTAGCCGCGCGGCTGGCGCGGCGGTCGCACGATGCCGGCGGCCCGCACGCTATACTGCCCGGAATCCAGGCAGCAGACGCATACGATGTCCAAAGTCCTTCCTCTGGCCGGCAAGACGCCCTCCGCCGGTGGGCCGTTCAATACCGTCGAGGAGATCCTCGATGACCTCAGGGCGGGGCGAATGGTCATCATCATGGACGATGAGGAACGGGAGAACGAGGGCGATTTGATCATGGCGGCCGAGCGGGCGACCCCGCAGAGCGTGGCATTCATGATTCGGCATACCAGCGGGATTCTCTGTGTGCCCATGGAAGAGGAATGGCTGGAGCGGCTCGAACTGCCGCAAATGGTCGCGAACAACAGCGAGTCGCATCGAACCGCCTTCACAGTCTCCGTGGATGCCGTCTCCGGAACGACGACCGGCGTGTCTTCCAGCGACCGAGCGCAGACCATCCGCACCCTCGCGCGTCCCGACTCGCGGGTCACGGATTTCACCCGTCCCGGGCACATTTTCCCCCTGCGCGCGCGCCGGGGTGGCGTGCTCGTGCGCACGGGGCACACGGAAGCGGCGGTCGATCTGTGCCGGCTCGCCGGAATGCAGCCGGTGGGCGTGATCTGCGAGCTGATGAACGACGATGGGTCAATGGCGCGGCACCAGGACTTGCATGCGTTCGCGGTACGTCATGGGCTGAAAATCGGCACCATCGCCGACTTGATTCGCTACCGGTTGCGCAACGAGCGATCCGTCCAGCGCGTTGCGGAACAGCCGGTCCAGACCGAGTTCGGAGAATTCCGCCTCTACGCCTATGAGAATCGGATCAGCGACGAGGTGCACTTGGCGCTGGTCAGAGGCGAGATCGCGACGGATGCCCGGCCGCTGGTTCGCGTGCACCTGGCAGATCCGCTGCGCGACCTGCTCGGTATCCGCGCCGATCCGCTCGCCTGGACACTGCGGGCTGCCATGGAACGTATTGCCCGGGCGGGCAGCGGGGTGATCGTGATTCTGCGCGAGCGCGAAGCGCCGAACGATCTGCTCGATGCGCTGCGCGGATTGACGCCGCCTGCCGGAGCGGACGCGACGGCGCGTGCCGCCCACCGGGATGGACAGGTGCTCAAGACCTTTGGCATCGGCGCGCAGATCCTGAAGGACCTCGGGGTCAAGCGCATGCGCGTCCTGTCTGCTCCGAAGCAGATCCACGGGATCGCCGCTTTCGGTCTCGAGATCGACAGCTACGTCGGGGAGGACGCTTGAGCGGGCCGAACCGGCTGGAAGGACCGCTCGACGCCCGGGGCCGCAAGGTCGCGCTGGTGGCGGCGCGCTTCAACGACTTCATCGTTGCGAGCCTGTTGAAGGGCGCCGAAGCGGCCTGGGTGGCGCACGGAGGTACGCTGGATGACTTGCTGGTGGTGCGGGTGCCCGGCGCCTTCGAGCTGCCGGTGGCCGCGCGGCGGCTCGCCGCCAGTGGCCGCTATGATGCACTCGTGGCGCTCGGTTGCATCATCCGCGGTGGTACTCCGCATTTCGAGTATGTCGCCGGCGAGTGCGCCGGGGGATTGCAGCGCGTCGCGTTGCAGACCGGCGTGCCGGTGATCTTCGGCGTGCTGACGGTCGATACGGTCGAGCAGGCCATCGAGCGGGCCGCCACCGGCGCAGGCAACAAGGGTGCCGAGGCGATGGAGGCGGCGCTGGAGATGGCCAGCGTGTTCGCGCTGCTGGGTCCTTGATGGGCGCCGCGACTTCCCCGCGCGCGTTGCCGCGGCAACGTTCGGTGGCGCGCAAGCTGGCGCTGCAGGCGCTGTATCGCTGGCAACTGAACGAGTGTCCGTGGCAGGACCTGGTGCAGGAGTTCAGCACGGCGGAGGACATGCCACGGGCCGACCGTGAGTACTTCCGCGAGCTGCTCGAGGCGATCTGCGCCTCGCATGCCGCGCTCGACGAGCGTCTTGCCGCGCTGATCGACCGCAGTCCGGCGCTGCTCGATCCGGTCGAGCACGCCGCGCTGCTGATCGGATTCTATGAGCTCGGCCATCGGCTCGATGTGCCCTACCCGGTGGCGATCAGCGAAGCGGTCGCCCTGACCAAGCGGTTCGGCGCGACCGACGGGTACAAGTACGTCAACGCAGTGCTCGACCGCGCTGCACGCGATCTGCGGCCCGACGAGCACTGAGACGCAAGCTGCGGGCCGCCTATGCCCCTGTCCGAATTCGAACTCATCGAGCGTTACTTCCGCGATTGCGGGCACAGGCGCGGGGACGTGATCCTCGGTGTGGGCGATGATGCGGCGGTGCTGCAATGCCCGGCGGGTGCGCAGCTGGCGGTGGCCGTCGATACTCTGGTCGAGGACGTGCATTTCCCGCGGGGCAGTTCCGCGCAATCCATCGGCCACCGGGCGCTCGCGGTCAATCTGAGCGATCTGGCGGCCATGGGCGCACGCCCGGCATGGGCGCTGCTCGCCCTCACCCTCAGCGAGGCCGACGAGCGCTGGCTGGCGCAGTTCGCCGCCGGTCTCGATGCGCTCGCGCGGGCCCATGGCGTCGCGCTCGTGGGCGGCGACACCACGCGCGGATCGATGTCGGTGACGGTCACCGTGCTGGGGCACCTGCCGCCGGGGCGGGCGCTGCAGCGCGGCGGCGGCGCACCCGGGGATGCGCTCTTCGTGTCGGGAACCCCGGGCGATGCGGCCGCGGGCCTCGCCCTCGAGCAGGGCCGGCTGCCGCCGTGCGAGCAGGCCGAGTATCTGCGCCGGCGGTTCCTGTTTCCGACGCCGCGCCTGGCGCTCGGTGAGCGATTGCGCGAGCTGGCCAGCGGCTGCATCGATGTGTCCGACGGGTTGCTCGCCGACGCGCACAAGCTGGCGCGCGCCAGCGGCTGTGGCGTGGAGCTGATGGCCGCCGCGCTGCCGCTGTCGGCGCCGCTGCTCGGTGCGGTCGGGATGCCGCGGGCGCGTGAGCTCGCCCTGAGCGGCGGCGACGACTACGAGCTGTGTTTCACGGTGCGGCCGCATGCGCTCGAGCGCCTGGCGTGCGAGCTGCCACCCGCCGAATGGGGCTACAGACGCATCGGGACGCTGCAGGCGCAGCCGGGCGCGCGAGTGATGGACGAGCACGGTGTGCTTGAGGCATCCTCGAGCGGCTACGATCATTTTGCCGCCCCGTAGCGGGGTGTTTATGTCAAGCCGGGAGGCGCCGGGGCGCCCCAATTCATGGGGCGCATCACAGCGCAGCACGCCGGCCGATCCTATGCTGCGGGCTGCTTCACCAGTTGCCGCTCACCATGCCCGCTCACGCCACAGGACCCGCCGCGCATCCGCATATCCGTGACCGGGCAATCCCCGGGCAGATCGGCAAATACGAAGTGATCAAGGAGGTCGGCCGCGGCAGCACCGGTGTCGTCTATCTGTGTCACGACGCCTACTACGGGCGCGACGTGGCCATCAAGGTCTACAACGTCGATACCGGCACCGACGATCAGCGAGCGCGCGCGGCGCGCAAAATGTTCCTCTCCGAGGCGCATCTGGTCGGGATGCTGCAGCACCCGTACGTACTGCCGATTTTCGACGCGGGCGAAGCGAACGGCCGGTGCTACATCGTCTCCGAGTACGTGCATCACGCGCGCACACTCACGACGTACTGTCGTCCTGACAATCTGCTGCCGCTGAACGACGTCATCGAGATCATCTTCAAGAGCGCCAAGGCGCTGCATTACGCGCATACGCGCGGAGTGATCCACCGCGATATCAAGCCTTCGAACATCCTGCTGACTCAGGAGGGCGAAGTGCGCATCATTGATTTCGGCATCGCGCTGGTCTCGGATGCCGACATCTCGCGCATCGAGGGGATCGCCGGCAGCCCTTCGTACATGTCGCCCGAGCAGGTGCAGAGCCTGGATCTCACGCCAAGCTCCGATATCTACTCCCTCGGAGCGGTGATGTACGAATTGCTCACCGGTACGCGGCCGTTTCGCGCCGGCAATCTGCAGAAGCTCCTGCACCAGATCGTCTATGCGACGCCGCCACCGATTCATCGCGTGCGGCAGGACGTCTCCGAGGAGCTCGAGGGGGTGGTCGTCACCGCGCTGCAGAAGGATCCGGTCAAACGCCAGCGCACCGGGCTCGAGCTGGCCGCCGAGCTCGCCCGGGTCCACCACCGGCTGCGTCAGAGCAACGTGCGGTTCGATCTGCAGGAGCAGTTCGGGGTCTTGAGACGGCTCAAGTTCTTCCAGGAGTTCTCCCACACCGAGGTCAGCGAGGTGCTGCATGCCAGCGCCTGGCAGCAGTACGCCGCCGGCGAGCAGATCATCCGCGAGGGCGAGCTCGACGACCGCTTCTACATTCTGGTCGCCGGCCGTTGCGCGGTCATGCGCCGCGGCGAGCTCATCGCCATGCTCGAGACCGGCGACTGCTTCGGCGAGACGAGCTACGTGCCCGGCGCCAAGCGCACCGCCACGGTACGGGCGGTCGATGCGGTGACGGTGCTGAAAGTGAGCGCCACGCAGCTCGAGCAGGTCTCGGTTTCCTGTCAGCTGCGCTTCAACCGGGTGTTCCTGCGCAGTCTGATCGGGCGCCTGCAAGGGGAGCCGCGCTAGGCGCGGACCGCCGAGCCTCGCGGGCCGCGTAGCCGGTTGCTGCTGCGGGCCGCGGCGGCCTGTTGTAGTCTAGCCGGCCGTGCACATACTCCTCATCGAGGACGACATCGAGGCCGCGAAGTTTCTCGTCACGGGACTGCGCGAGAGCGGCTACACGGTCGGCCATGCCGCCGGGGGGCGCGAGGGGTTGCAGCGGGCGCTGGCCGGCCCCTTCGACCTGATCATCACCGACCGGATGCTGCCGCAGATCGATGGGCTGGAGATCATCCGGGAGCTGCGCGGCGCCGGGCTGTCCGTGCCGGTGCTGGTGCTGAGCGCGCTCGGCACGGTCGATGATCGCATCCGTGGCCTGAAAGCCGGCGGGGACGATTACCTCACCAAGCCGTTTGCCTTCGATGAGCTGCTGGCGCGCATCGAGGCGCTGCTGCGCCGCCGGTCGCTCGCCGGCGCGGACGCGCGGCTGCAGGTGGCGGACTTGCAGTTCGACCTGCTGGCGCGACGCGTCACGCGCGGCGGCCGGGAGATCGACTTGACGGCGCGCGAGCAGAAGCTGCTCGAGTTTCTCATGCGCCGCGCCGGTCAGGTGGTCACTCGCACGATGCTGCTCGAGGGCGTGTGGGATCTGCACTTCGATCCGCAGAGCAATCTGATCGACGTGCACATCAGCCGCCTGCGCCAGGCGATCGATCGGGGCTCGGGCGAGCCGCTGATCCACACGGTGCGCGGGTCGGGTTACGTGTTGCAGGAGGAGCCGTGAGGTGGCTGCCGCGCCGGGCGCTGTTCCAGACCACGGCGTTTCGCATGTCCATGGGCTATACCCTGCTGGTGACGATCGCCGTGGGAGTGACCCTCGCGACGACGTATCTGCTCACCCAGAGCATCATCCGCGGCAACATCGATCTGATCATCGACACCGAGCTGAACAGCCTGGAGGATCAGTACGTGTTACGGGGCGTACCGGGAGTCAAGGACGAGATCAACGTGCGCATCGACAGTTGGGGTCGTATCGGCGCGGTGTACATGCTGGCGAGCCCGACGTTCGCGCGCCTCGCGGGCAACGTGACCAACTGGCCGTTCGACGGGGTGCCGCGGGCGCGCTGGCCGCAGTTTCGCATCGAGTCGATCGAGCCGGGACAGAACTCGGTGCACCCGGTGCGCGCCGCGGTGCGCCGCCTGCCCAACGGCGACTGGCTGCTGGTCGGGACCGACGTGTCGCAGGCCGAGCGCTACGCCCACACCTTCCGGACCGCCACGCTCTGGGGAATGGGTCTGTCGATCCTGGTCGCGGCGGTTGCCGGGTTCGCCTTCAGCTTCCGTCTGAGCCGGCGTGTCGGCGACGTCACCGACACGTGCGTCCGGATCATGAGCGGCGAGCAGGGCCGCAGGCTGCCCGTCGCCGGCACGCGTGATGAATTCGATGCGCTCGCCGTATCGGTCAACCGCG
This sequence comes from Pseudomonadota bacterium, assembly GCA_021843755.1. Lineage (GTDB taxonomy): Bacteria > Pseudomonadota > Gammaproteobacteria > Steroidobacterales > Steroidobacteraceae > 13-2-20CM-66-19. Next base: position 63,333 of record JAKBWB010000071.1, on the reverse strand, counting down.
TGCTCGACCGGCTCGAGGAACAAACGCGCACGCTGCGCGCGACCTTCGACAGCGTGGCGCACGATCTGCGCGCGCCGTTGCATCGGCTGCGCACGCGGATGGATGCGGTGCTGCGCCGGCAGGAGCTGCAAGCGGATATCCGCGAGCCGGTCGAGTCGGCGCTGAAGGAGGTCGATCGCCTGCAGCGCACGCTGGGCACGCTCCTGCAGATTGCGTTGGCGGAGTCCGGGGCACCGCTGGCGGCGGTCGCTCCAGTGGACCTTTCGGCGCTGGTTGCGGAGATGGTCGAGCTGTTCGAGCCGGTGGCGGGCGATCGGAGCCTCGTCTTGACCGGGCACGCCGAGCCTGGAGTGTTCGCCGAGGGGAACCGTCAGCTGTTGGCGCAGCTGCTCACCAATCTGGTCGAAAACGCGTTGAAATTCGTGCCCTCAGGCGGGCGGATCGAGATCGGGGCACAGCACCAGCGCGGCCATGCGCGGTTGACCGTGAGCGATGACGGGCCGGGCATGCCGCCCGAGGAGCGCTGTCGGGCGGGCCGGCCGTTCGCGCGAGTCGCGCCCGGCGGGGGCCAGGGCGGCGGGCTGGGGTTGGCGCTGGCCTCGGCCATCGCCCGATTGCATCGGGGCGAGTTGAAGCTCGAGGACAATGCGCCGGGTCTGCGCGCGGTGATCGATCTGCCGGCCGCGGGCGGACCGGCCGACTAGATGTGCATCGGCACGATCGCCGGCCCACCTAGCGCGGCGCGCGGCTTGCCGGGCGTTTCTCGTCCTTGTTGCGCTCGATCAGCGCGTAGGCCGAGTGGTTGTGGATGGACTCGAAGTTCTCCGACTCCACGACGTACGAGGCGATCCGATCGTCGGCGTTGAGCCGCATGGCGACGTCGCGCACGATGTCCTCGACGAACTTCGGATTGTCGTAGGCCCGCTCGGTCACATACTTCTCGTCGGGCCGCTTGAGAATGCCGTACAGCTCGCAGGAGGCTTCCTTCTCGGCGATCTCGATCAGCTCCTCGATCCAGATGTGGCTGCGCAGCTTCGCGGTGATGGTCACGTGCGAGCGCTGATTGTGCGCTCCGTAGTCCGAGATGCGCTTGGAGCACGGGCAGAGGCTCGTCACCGGGACGACCACCCGCACCCACATGTCCGTGATCCCGTCGTGGCGCTCGCCGATCAGGCTGGCGCGGTAGTCCATCAGGCTCTCCACACCCGTCGCCGGCGCCCGCTTCATCACGAAGAACGGAAAGGTCATCTCGATGTGGCCGGCATCGGCCTCGAGGCGCGTGGTCATGTTCTCGAGCATGACGCGGAAGGATTCCACCGAGATCTCCCGCTCGGCATGCAGGATCTCGACGAAGCGGGACATGTGCGTGCCTTTGAAGTGATGCGGCAGGCTGACGTACATGTTGAACGCCGCGATCGTGTGCTGCTCGCCCGCGGAGCGATCCTTCACCAGTACCGGGTGGCTGATGTCCTTGATGCCCACCCGATTGATGGGCAGGTGGCGCGTGTCGGCGCGCGATTGCACGTCCTCGACTTCGGCGAAACTGTTGCGAGCGGTCTTGGCGGCGCTTGGTGGGGAATTCATGGGGGCAAGAGTACCGGATCAGGGTGCCTTCGGCCTATACCGATCGGTACAGGAGACTGTTCCGTGCCCGCGCGCGGGCCCTCAGGCCCGGCTGACGGAGCGGACCGGCGCGTGCCTCTGCAGCGACCACCAGCGCTCGATGCTTGCGCTGAGACTGGCGTAATCGAGTCCGGCGGCCGCCAGGCACGAGCCGCGCGAGCCGTGCTCGATGAACCGATCCGGGATGCCGATCTGCATCAGCGGCAGGCTGATTCCCTCGGCCGCGAGCACCTCGGCGACGGCCGAGCCGGCCCCGCCTTGCACGGCGTTCTCCTCGATCGTGACCAGAGCGTTATGGCGGCCGGCGATGTCGAGGATCAGCGCCTCGTCGAGCGGTTTGACGAAGCGCATGTTCACCACCGTCGCGTCGAGCCGCTCGCCGATGCGCAGGGCGCTCTCGAGCATCGGGCCGAAGGCGAGCAGGGCGAGGCCGCTGCGGCCCTCGCGCCTCTTTTGCGCCTTGCCAATCGGCACGGCGGTGAAGTCCTTCTCGATCGGCACGCCCGGCCCGCTGCCGCGCGGGTAGCGCACCGCCGCGGGACCGTCGATCGTGGTGGCCGTGTAGAGCATCTGCCGGCACTCGTTCTCGTCGGCGGGCGCCATGACGACCATGTTGGGGATGCAGCGCAGGAACGACAGATCGTAGCTGCCCTGGTGCGTCGCCCCGTCGCTGCCGACCAGCCCCGCCCGATCGAGCGCGAACACCACCGGAAGGTTCTGCAGCGCGACGTCATGAATCAGTTGATCGTAGGCGCGCTGCAGGAACGTCGAATAGATCGCCACCACGGGCCGCAGTCCCTCGGTGGCGAGCCCCGCCGCGAACGTCACGGCGTGTTGCTCGGCGATCGCCACGTCGAAGTAGCGCTCGGGGAATCGCTTGGAGAACTCGACCAGGCCCGAGCCCTCGCGCATCGCCGGGGTGATGCCGACGATGCGCGGATCACGCTCCGCGATGTCGCACAGCCACTGTCCGAAGATCTGCGAGTACGAGGGGCTCGCGGCGGCCTCCTTGAAGATCGTGCCGCTGACCGGATCGAACGGGCCGGGACCATGCCATTTGATCGGATCGGCCTCGGCCGGCGCGTAGCCCTTACCCTTGCGGGTGACGACGTGCAGAATCTGCGGGCCGTGCAGCTTACGGACGTTGCGCAGCGTGCCGACCAGGGCCCGCACGTCGTGGCCGTCGAGCGGGCCGATGTAGTTGAATCCGAGCTCCTCGAACAGCGTCCCGGGCAGCACCATTCCCTTGAGGTGCTCTTCCGAGCGGCGCGCCAGCTCCCAGACCGTCGGCATCTGCCGCAGAACCTTCTTGCCGCCTTCACGCAGGTTCGCGTACAGGCGCCCCGACAGCGCGGCCGTGAAGTAGTTCGACAGCGCCCCGACGTTCTCGGAAATCGACATGTCGTTGTCGTTGAGGATCACCAGCAGATCCACCGGCAGCGAGCCGGCGTGATTCAGTGCCTCGAATGCCATACCGGCGGTCATGGCACCATCGCCGATCACCGCCACGACGCGCCGGTTCGATGCCTGTTGCGCCGCGGCGATGGCCATCCCCAGGGCGGCACTGATCGAAGTGCTCGAGTGCCCCACGCCGAACGTGTCGTACTCGCTCTCGGCACGGTTGGGAAACGGAGCCAGCCCGCCGGGCTGCTTGATCGAGTGCAGCTGCCCACGCCGGCCGGTGAGTACCTTGTGCGGGTAGGCCTGGTGGCCGACGTCCCAGACCAGCCGGTCGTGCGGCGTGTCGTACACGTAGTGCAGGGCAATCGTCAGCTCGACCGTGCCGAGACCCGCGGCGAAATGGCCGCCGCGGGTACTGACGGTCTGGATGAGGAATTGCCGCAGCTCGTGGGCAAGCTGCGGCAATTGCGACTCCTTCAGGCGCCTGAGGTCGGCCGGGAACTCGATGGGCTCGAGCAGCGGATAGCTTTGAGAAGCGCTCATTGTCGGCAGTGTACACTGCAAGATGCGGGGCGGAGATCGATGTTGCGAGCGCGCAACATAATCCTCCGATGCTCAAGGCGCTTCAGCGGTGTCATCGCGTGCCGTGTCCGAGACGCTGAACGGCTCGGGCTCCACCTCGCCGTTGCGCTTCATCAGGGCGTCCACCCGCTGTTGGGCGGACTTCAGCGCCCCCTGGCACTGTCGCGTCAAGTCCACGCCGCGCTCGAAGACACGCAGCGCTTCCTCGAGCGGCAGATCGCCACGCTCGAGACGCTCGACGACGCCTTCCAGCTCCGTGAGTGCCTGTTCGAAATCGAGGGCCTGCTGATCAGACGGCACGCCAGAATCTCCCTCTCGGTCGCGGCTCGACGCCCAGGGTCGCCACCTTATACATTCCGCCTCGGGACGGTCAATCGGGGACAATTATCAGTTGACGCCCCAGCGGGATCGGCCGTAGAGTTTCGAATCGGGTTAGAACCAGTCTAAATTGGAGACCGGCATGAATCTCAAAGGCAGCAAAACCGAGCAGAACCTGAAGGACGCGTTCGCGGGGGAGTCCCAGGCGAACCGGCGGTATCTCTACTTCGCATCCAAGGCGGACGTTGAGGGTTTCAACGATGTGTCGGCGGTGTTCCGCTCGACCGCCGAGGGTGAAACCGGGCACGCCCATGGCCATCTCGAGTACCTCGAGGCGGTGGGCGATCCGGCCACGGGATTGCCGATCGGGGCGACCAAGCTCAATCTCAAGGCGGCAATTGCCGGCGAGACGCACGAGTATACGGATATGTATCCGGGCATGGCCAAAGTCGCTCGCGAAGAGGGGTTCGGCGAGATCGCCGATTGGTTCGAGACGCTCGCCAAGGCGGAGCGCTCGCACGCCAACCGGTTCCAGAAGGCACTCGACAACCTCTGACACGCCGCGCACGTGTCTTACCGGGCGCACGGGGCTCATGCCCCGTGCGCCGCATGTGGATGTTCTCATGAGCCCAACCCCAGACAATCCCGATGCCGCAGGCCGCGAGGGCGGCGTCGAGGCCCCGACGCGCCACCCGTTGGCGTGGCGCAGCGCCGAGTTTTACGACCACGGCGCACTGCAGGGGGAGCTCGAGCGGGTATTCGAGATCTGTCAGGGCTGCCGGCGCTGCTTCAGCCTGTGCAACGCCTTCCCCACGCTGTTCGACGCCATCGACGCATCGTCCAGCGGTGGGCTGGCCGAGGTCGAGCGTCACGTTTTCTGGCAGGTGGTCGATCATTGCTACCTGTGCGACATGTGCTTCATGACCAAGTGCCCGTACGTGCCGCCGCACCCCTGGGCCGTCGATTTCCCGCACCTGATGCTGCGCGCCAAGGCGGTGCGTGCTCGGGACGAGGGCATCAGTTTGCGCAACCGCGCGCTCGCGGCGACGGAGACGGTCGGACGCATCGCCGGCATACCGGTGGTTGCGCAGATCGTCAACGCGGTCAACCGCTCCGGCGCGGGCCGCGCCCTGTTGGAGAAGACGCTGGGCGTGGACGCGACCGCTCCGGTGCCGCAGTATCACGCCCGCACGGCGCGCAAGCGCTTGCGCCGGCTGGGCAAGCTCGCCGCACCGGCCGCCGGGAGCGATGCGCCGCAGGCGACGCCTGAGACCACCGGCAGGGTTGCCCTGTTCACCACGTGCTACGGCAATCGCAACGAGCCGCAGCTCGATGAAGATCTTGCGGTGGTGCTCGAGCACAACGGCATCCAGGTGAGCCTGCTCGAGTCCGAGCATTGCTGCGGCATGCCGCGGCTCGAGCTCGGCGATCTGCAGGCCGTGGAGCGGCTGAAGGCGCACAACGTCCCGCAGCTGATCGCGGCCATCGATGCCGGCTTCGACATCATGGCGCCGATCCCCTCCTGCGTGCTGATGTTCAAGCAGGAGCTGCCGCTGCTGTTCCCGGAGGAAGCGCACGTGCAGCGCATCGCCAAGCGCATCTTCGATCCGTTCGAGTACCTGATGCTGCGCCACCGCGCCGGCATGCTGCGGACGGATTTCCAGAAATCGCTCGGCAAAGTCAGCTACCACGTGCCGTGTCATCTGCGCGTGCAGAACATGGGCCTGAAAACGCGCGACGTGCTGCAGTTGGTGCCGGATACCATCGTCGAGCCGATCGAGCGCTGCTCGGGGCACGACGGTACCTACGGCGTCAAGAAGGAATTCCGCGCCGCCTCGATGAAGATCGCTCGCGCGGTCATCGACCGCGTGGCGGCGAGCGCCGCGGCGCACTATGCCAGCGACTGCCCTATGGCAGGCCACCAGATCGAGAGCGGCCTGGCCTCCGGCGCCGCCCCCGAGCACCCGCTGCGGCTGCTGCGGTTGGCCTACGGGCTATGAAGATGCCGCCGAGGTTGCCATGAACAAGCTGACTCGCGCCGATCTGCTCAGCCTCGAGCGCTATGCCGCCGAGCGTGATGCGTTCCGCGCCCGCGTGTTCGAGCACAAGCGCGCGCGCCGCCTCGCCGTCGGACCGAACCTCACCTGGTGCTTCGAGGATCGGCTGACGGTCCAGTACCAGATCCAGGAAATGCTGCGTGTCGAGCGGATCTTCGAGGCCGAGCAGATCGGCGCGGAACTCGAGACCTACAATCCCCTGATCCCGGATGGCGCGAACTGGAAGGCAACGCTGCTGATCGAATTCCCCGATCCCGCCGAGCGGCAGCGGCAGCTTGCGCTTTTCAAGGGAATCGAGCGGCGGTGCTGGATCGAAGTGCGCGGCCACGCGCCGGTGTATGCCATTGCCGACGAGGATCTCGAGCGCGAGAACGAGGAAAAGACCTCGGCCGTGCATTTCCTGCGCTTCGAGCTCACCGCGCCGATGATCGCCGCGCTGCGCGGCGGGGCGCCGCTGGCCGCCGGAGTCGATCATGAGCACTACCGGCATTGGGTGAATCCGGTGCCCGAGGCGCTCAAAGCCGCGCTGCTCGCCGATCTGCGCTAGCCGGGCGGCGCCGGCGCGCGCCAATGTGGACTGGGCCGCACGCAAAACCGGTAAGATTCCCGGCCTCGACACGTGAGACCCGATACGCGAGAGCCAAGACCCGGACATGAGCCAGTCGTATACCGCTTCCGACATCGAGGTGCTGAGCGGCCTTGAGCCCGTGCGCCGCCGCCCGGGCATGTATACCCATACGTCCCGGCCGAATCACCTGGCCCACGAGGTGATCGACAACAGCGTCGATGAGGCGATCGCCGGGCACTGCAGGCGGATCGACGTCAAGCTGTTCAAGGACGGTTCGCTGCAGGTGGCCGACGACGGCCGCGGCATGCCGGTCGATATCCACCCCAAGGAGAAGGTGAGCGGCGTCGAGCTGATCCTCACCCGGCTGCATGCCGGCGGCAAGTTTTCCGAGAAGGCCTATCAATTCTCCGGCGGCCTGCACGGTGTGGGAGTGTCGGTGGTCAACGCGCTGTCCAGGCAGCTCGAATGCTGGATCAAGCGCGACGGTAAGGAATTCAACATCAGCTTCAGGGACGGCAAGGTCAGCTCGAAGCTGACGGTCGTCGGCCAGGTGGGCCAGCGCAACACCGGCACCACGGTGCGCTTCTGGCCGGACCCGCGCTTCTTCGACTCGGACAAATTCTCGGTGCCGCAGCTGAAGCACACGCTCAAGGCGAAGGCTGTGCTGTGCCCGGGCCTGCGGATCACCTTCGACAACGAGACGACCGGCGAGCGCGACGAGTGGTTCTACAGCGGCGATCTCGGCGCCTATCTGCTCGAGGAGCTGGGCGAGCGCGAGCGGTTGCCGGGCGATCCGATCGTCGGCACTCGCGAGGGCGAGAGCGACGCGGTGAGCTACGCGCTGATGTGGGCGCCCGACGCCGAGACCACGACCGGCGAGAGCTACGTCAATCTCATCCCCACGCCCGAGGGCGGCACCCACGTCAACGGGTTGCGCGCGGGCGTGGCGCAGGCCGTGCGCGAGTTCTGCGAGTTCCGCAACCTCGTGCCGCGCGGCATCAAGCTCACGCCCGAGGACGTTTGGGACCGGGCGTGCTACGTGCTGTCGATCAAGATCCGCGAGCCGCAGTTCGCCGGACAGATGAAGGAGCGGCTCGGCTCGCGCGATGCGGCGGCGCTGGTCGAGGGATTCGCGCGCGACACTCTGGCGTTGTGGCTCAATCGCCATCCGGACGCCGGCGAGCGCATCGCCGAGTTCGCCATCGCCAACGCGCAGGAACGGGCCAAGGCCGCGCAACGCGTGGTGCGCAAGCGCATCGCCGGCGGACCGGCGTTGCCGGGCAAGCTCGCCGACTGCGCCAGCCAGGATCCGCGCCGCTCGGAGCTGTTCCTGGTGGAAGGCGACTCGGCCGGCGGCTCGGCCAAGCAGGCGCGCGACAAGGACTTCCAGGCGATCATGCCGCTGCGCGGCAAGATCCTGAATACCTGGGAGCTCGAGCCCGGGCAGATCGGCGCATCCCAGGAGGTACACGACATCAGCGTGGCGCTCGGCGTCGAGCCCGGGGCGCACGATCTGACGCAGCTGCGCTATCACAAGGTCTGCATCCTGGCGGATGCCGACTCCGACGGACAGCACATCGCGACGTTGCTGTGCGCGCTGTTCCTGCGGCACTTCCGTCCGCTCGTCACCAACGGCCACGTGTACGTGGCGATGCCGCCGTTGTATCGCATCGACGCCGGCAAGCAGATCCATTACGCCCTCGATGACGGCGAGCGCGAGCAGTTGCTGCGGCGTATCGGGACGGAGAATCCGCGGTTGAAACCGACGGTTACGCGCTTCAAGGGCCTCGGCGAGATGAATCCGTCGCAACTTCGCGAGACCACCATCGATCCGCGCACGCGACGTCTGGTGCAGCTCACCGTCGAGGGTCGCGATGATACCGATCAGCTGATGGACATGCTGCTCGCGAAGAAGCGGGCGGCGGATCGGCGCGAGTGGCTGGAGAAGAAGGGCAACTTGGCCGAGGCGCAGGTGTAGCCCAGAGGACTCATCCGGCGGCGCGCGCGCAGCCGCCTTGCCGGCAAGATCGACTCGAGCAGGTGCGCCGCACATAGCGAAGGTTCACGATGCAAGATCAGGAATTGAATTTCGAAGGCGTCGAGCGTCAGCCGCTGCGTGTCTTCACCGAGAAGGCGTATCTCGATTATTCGATGTACGTCATCCTCGATCGGGCGCTGCCCGCGATCGGCGACGGACTGAAGCCGGTTCAGCGGCGCATCATCTATGCGATGAGCGAGCTCGGCCTTTCGGCCGCCGCCAAGCACAAGAAGTCCGCGCGCACCGTGGGGGATGTGATCGGCAAGTTTCATCCGCACGGCGATAGCGCCTGTTACGAGGCGATGGTGCTGATGGCGCAGCCGTTCGCGTACCGCTATCCGATCGTGGACGGCCAGGGCAACTGGGGCTCGCAGGATGATCCGAAGTCGTTCGCGGCCATGCGCTACACCGAGGCGAAGCTCACGCCCTATGCGGACGTGCTGCTCGGCGAGCTTGCGCACGGCACCGCCGATTGGGCGCCGAACTTCGACGGTACGCTCGAGGAGCCGCTGATCCTGCCGGCGCGGCTGCCGAACCTGCTGCTCAATGGGACTTCGGGGATTGCCGTCGGGATGGCCACGGACATACCGCCGCACAACCTGCGCGAGGTCGCCGCCGCCTGCATCCACCTCATCGAGGATCCGCAGGCGAGCGCCGCGGCCTTGATGAAACACATCAAGGGGCCGGATCTGCCCACCGGGGGGGAGATCATCTCCCCGCGCGCGGACCTGAAGGCGATCTACGAGTCCGGTGTCGGCTCCTTCAAGGCGCGGGCCACCTACGCGATCGAGGACGGTAACGTGGTCATCAACGCGTTCCCGTATCAGGTCTCGCCGGCTCGGGTTCAGGAGCAGATCGCCGAGCAGATGCGCGCGAAGAAATTGCCGATGATCGAGGATGTACGCGATGAGTCCGATCACGAGCATCCGGTGCGTCTGGTGCTGGTGCCGCGCTCGAGCCGGGTCGATCTGGTGGAGGTCATGAACCACCTGTTCGCGACCACCGACCTGGAGCGCAACTACCGCGTCAATCTCAACATCATCGGATTGGACGGCCGGCCGCGCGTGCTCGGTCTTGCGGCCATCCTCGGCCAGTGGCTCGAGTATCGCATCGCGACCGTGCGGCGCAGGCTCGGTCATCGGCTCGAGAAGGTCGACCGCCGGCTGCATATCCTTGCGGGCCTGCTGATCGTCTACCTCAATCTGGACGAGGTCATCCGCATCATCCGGCGCGAGGATGAGCCCAAGCCGGTGCTGATGCGGCGCTTCGAGCTCTCCGAGGAGCAGGCCGAGGAGATCCTCAACACCCGGCTGCGCCATCTGGCGCGGCTCGAGGAGATGAAGATCCGCGCAGAGCAAACGACCCTCGGCGCCGAACGCGCCGACCTCGAGGCGCTGCTGTCGAGCCCGGCGAAGCTCAAGCGCCTGGTGGTCGCGGAGCTTCGCGCCGATGCCGATCGGTACGGGGATGCCCGGCGGACCCGCATCGTCGAGCGCGAGGCGGCGCAGGCCATCGACGAGACGACGCTCATTCCCAATGAGCCGGTGAGCGTGGTGCTCTCCACCGGCGGCTGGGTGCGCGCCGCCAAGGGGCATGACATCGATCCGCGGACGCTCTCGTACAAGAGCGGCGACGGCTTCCAGGCCATGGCGCGCGGCCGCAGTCTGCAACCGGCGGTGTTCATCGACAGCACCGGTCGCACCTATTGCCTGCCGGCGCATACCCTGGCCTCGGCGCGCGGCCAGGGCGAGCCGCTCTCCGGGCGCCTGAATCCTCCCGACGGGGCGAAGTTCGCCGGCGTGATGATGAGCGAGCCGGAGGATCTGTGGCTGCTCGCCAGCGACGCCGGTTACGGCTTCGCCGTGCGCCTGAAGGAGCTGATCACCGATCGGCGTGCCGGCAAAAGCGTGCTCAACGTGCCGGCGGGCGCGGCGACGCTCCCGCCGGTGCCGATTCCGGCGGCGGACGCTCTGGTGGCGGTCGTCAGCTCGGCCGGCAAGCTGCTCGCCTTTGCGGTGAGTGAAGTGCCGGAGATGCCGCGCGGCAAGGGTAACAAGCTGTACGACCTCGGGCATGGGCAAGCCGCCGAGCGCGTGGCGGCGCTCGCGGTGGTGCCCCCACGGGGCTCGCTCGTGATCTGGTCGGGGGAGACGCAGCGCAGCCTCGCGTGGGGCGATCTGCAGGCGTACCGCGGTGAGCGGGCCCGGCGCGGCGCGCTGTTGCCGCGCGGCTGGCCGCGCAGCGTCGAGCGGCTCGAGGCGCTGCCGCCCGGCTAACGAGGCCGCGTGTCGCTCGCTTGCAGCACCACGTCCTCCGGCGCGTTGACGAAATAGCCCTGAATGTACTCGACGCCGAGCTGCCACAGCACGGCCATGGTGTTGGCGTCCTCGACGCGCTCGGCGATGGTCTGGATGCCGCGCTTGGCGGCTTCCTCGGTCAGCGCGCGCACGTGCAGTTGCAGCTCCTTGTTGCGCGAGAGGCTCTGCACCAGCGCGCCATCGATCTTCACGTAATCGAGCGGCAGTGACTCGATCAGCTTGAAAGCGTTGGCCGGGGAGCCGAAGCTCTCCAGCGCGAAGCGAAAGCCCCACTGGCGCAGCTTGCCGGCGAGCGCGTGCGCCTGCGGGTTTGCCACCGCGACGGCCTCGGGGACCTGGAAACACACGCTGCGCGGATCGGCGCGCGCCGAGCGCAGGTGGCCTTCCAGCCAGGTGACGAACGAGGCGTCGCGGACCGTATCCTGCGAGAGCCGCACGAACAGGCAGCCGGGGCGGCGCTGCGCGGCGAACGACAGCGAGGCGCCCACCACCCAGCGATCGATGTTCTTCAGCAGATCGTTGCGCTCGGCTGCCGGCAGGAACTCCCCGGGCAGCACCTCCTTGCCGCGGCTGTCGACCATGCGCAGCAGCACGTCGAACATGTGCGCATCGCCCCCGCGCAGACTCGCGACCGGTTGCGTGGCGAGGCGAAAGCGGTTCTCGAGCAGCGCGCTCTTGATCTGCTTGACCCACGCCTGCTCGTAGGGTGTCACGGGCGCTGCGCCCGCCGCGATCGTTTGATTGCCGCCGTGTTGCACGCCACGGACGCAGGCGTCCGCGGCCGCCACGATCACCCTGTCCAGATCGTGCGACTCGCTCGAGACGCAGGCCAGGCCCACGGTGCATGTCAGGGTGAGGGCATGTTCGCCGATGTGCATGGTGCGCCGGGCGCACTCCTGCACGACCTGCGCGGCCCATGCGTGCACGTCGCGCGGGTTGCCGCGCTCGAGCAGGACCAGGAAGCGTACCCCGCCGAAGCGGCCGGCAACTTCGTTCGTGTGCAAGGTGTCCTTCAACTGGGTGGCGAACCCGGCCAGCAGCTCCTCGCTGGCCGTCGCGCCGACGAGGCGCTCGGCCGCGGCGAACCGGTCGAGCTTGATCAGCGCCAGCCAGCGCACGCCCCCGGGGCTCGCCACGGCGAGACGCTCCGTGATCGCGGGCAGCAGATCGCGCCGGTGCAGAAAGCCTGTGGTCTGGTCGCGGTGGACGACTTGCTCGAGGTCCTCGAGCAGCTTGTGCTCGTCGCGCCGCTTGGCCGGCAGCAGCAGCCGCACGCAGGGCTGGCCTTCGTGCTCGCCGAGCTCCAAAGTGATCTCGGCGCTCACCACGCCGCCGTCGGGGGACACAGCGCCCGCCCGCAGCCCATGCCCGCTCCAGCGTCCCTGCAGACAGGCCGACAGCGCGCCCTTCAGCGCCGGGCGCGAGGGCTCGTCGAACAGATCCATCACCGGTTGTCCAACCACCGCGTTGTCGGGACCGAACATCGCGAGCCACGCCGGGTTGGCATCGACGACGATACCCTCCTGGACATGAATGATCGCGTCGGCCGGCCGGTCCAGCAGCGCAAGCAGCGGATCGTGCGCGGCGTGCGCGGACAGAACGGTCGACTGCAGCGCCTGCTCGAGCCGTGCGGAGCGCAGCTCGCGCCGCACCACCGCGGCGAGCCGATCCGGCGCGCCGAGCGAGACCGCATCGCGCGCGCCGCTGCGCATCGCGGCCGCGATCGCCGGCTCATCGAGGCTCGAGGCTGCCGCCACGATCGGCAGCCACGGCGCGACCTGATCGCGCAGCGTCGCGACGGTCGCCCCGTCGTGGCCGGGGTCGGTGAAATCGATCAACAGCTCGGGCTTGATCCGGCTCAGCGTTTCCTGCAGCGTTTCGATCGCGGCGACCCAGGTGGATTCGACGTGTAGGCCCGCGCCGCGGAGGATGCCGGTGAGGGTATCGACGTCACTCTGCGCGGCCGCGCGAACGACGAGCGGAACCGTGTGCTCTGCCAATCTGTTCTCCCGAAGAGGTCCGGTGCAGTTTGAATAGCGGATTCTAGCGGGGAGCAGGCGGGGACCTGCGGCCACCGGTCCTATTGTGTGCACTCGCGCACAGGAGCGCGAATCACGTGGTACCGGATATCGGTGTCAGAGCCGTCTTGGCCGCCGCACCGGGAATTTCCCGCACCAGACGCGGCACCAGATAGCCCGGCAGACGCGCCGCGAGGGCACCGGCCAGACGCCGGGCGCGCTCGTCGGGCACCGCGAAGTGGGCCGCGCCCCGCACCGGGTCGAGCGCGTGCAGGTAGTAGGGCAGAACGCCCGCTTCGAACAGCCGCTGCGACAGCAGCGCCAGTACCGTCGCGTCGTCGTTGACGCCGGCCAGCAGGACGGTTTGGTTGAGCAGCGTCGCGCCGGCCTCGCGCAGCGCCGCGCACGCGGCGCGTACGTGCGCGTCGATCTCGGCCGGATGATTGGCGTGCAGCACGAACACCATGGGCAGCACCGACGCGCGCACCAGGCGCAGCAGGCCCGCATCGACGCGCGAGGGCAGTACGACGGGCAGCCGGGTATGGACCCTGACACGCCGCAGATGCGAGATGCGCGCTAGGCGCTCGCCGAGGGCGCTCAAGCGCGCATTGCCGAGCGACAAGGGATCTCCGCCGCTGAGGATGATCTCCTCGATGGACGTATCGGCCGCGAGCGCGGCGAGCGCCTCGCCCCAGCGCTCGCCGGCGCCGCGTTGCTCCGTATACGGAAATTCCCTGCGGAAGCAATAGCGGCAGTGCACGGCGCAGGTTTCGGTCGTGATCAGCAGCGCGCGGGCGCGATACTTCTGCAGCAGCGCGGGCGCTCGCTGCGCGGCGTGCTCCGCCAGCGGGTCGGCCAGATAGCCCGGCTGCTCGCGCAGCTCCTCGGCCACCGGCAGGATCTGGCGCAGCAGCGGGTCGTGCGGGTCGCCGCGGCGCATGCGCGCGACGAAGCTGCGCGGAACGCGCAGCGGAAAGGCCGTCGCGGCCGCCCCCAGCACATCGAGCGGCAGGCCGAGCGCTTCGGCCAGCTCTGCCGGCTGGGTGATGGCCTCGGCGATCTCCCGCTGCCACGATGCGGGAATCTGGCGGGGTGGCACCGATGCCGTTATCATACGCGGCCCTTCAGTCGGAGAGGCCGCGCATTGTGCCGCTGCGGCCGCGAGAAAGAAATGGCCAGCTACACCACCGCGGAAATCCGTTCGGGTCTCAAAGTGCTGCTCGACGGCGATCCGTACGTCGTGGTCGACAACGAGTTCGTCAAGCCGGGCAAGGGTCAGGCGTTCAACCGTATCAAGGTCCGCAACCTCAAGACCGGCCGGACCATCGAGAAGACTTTCAAGTCGGGCGACTCGCTGGAAGCGGCCGACGTGGTCGATACCGAGATGCAATATCTGTATCAGGACGGGGATTTCTGGCATTTCATGGTGCCGGACAGCTTCGAGCAATACACCGCGGGCAAATCCGCCGTCGCAGACAGTGCACAGTGGCTGAAGGACGGCATCACGTGCATCGTGACGCTCTGGAATGGCCAGCCGCTGGTGATCACGCCGCCGGCGCACGTGGAGCTGACTATCGTCGAGACCGACCCGGGTGTGCGCGGTGATACCGCCACCGGCGGTCAGAAGCCGGCGAAGCTCGAGACCGGCGCCGTGGTGCGCGTTCCGCTGTTCATCGACCAGGGCGAAGTGATCCGCATCGACACCCGCACCGGACAGTACGTCTCGCGGGCGAAGCAATAGCCGAGGGCGGCCCCGGGCTCAATGTTCGGCGCCGAAGCGGCTGGCGCCAAGAAAGATGCCGGCGATGCGCTCGAGGGCGCGCGCGTCAACTTCCCCGAAGCGTCCCGGCCGCGGGCTGTCGAGGTCGAGCACGCCGAGCAGTACGTGCCGCTCGATCAGCGGGACGACCACCTCCGAGCGCGAGGCGCCGTCGCAGGCGATGTGATCGGCAAAGGCGGTCACATCCGGCACGACGATCGTGGCGCGCCGTTCGGCGGCGGCGCCGCACACGCCGCGGCCGAGCGGGATGCGCACGCAGGCGGGTTTGCCCTGAAACGGACCGACCACCAGCTCCCGGCCGCGTAGAAAGTAAAATCCCGCCCAGTTGATCTCCGGCAGGGCCGCGAACAACAACGCCGCGGTGTTGGCCGCGTTTGCGATCGGGTCGTGCTCGCCGGTGAGCAGTGCGCCGAGCGCCTCGGCGAGCTGGGAATAGCCGGCGTGCGGGTCGCGGAAATCAAACTGGGTGCTCGAGTCGTACATGCGGTTGGCTCCGGCCTCAGGCGCGCTCGGTGGGAAATGCCAGAACCGAGTCGATGCTGCCGGCGCCCACGGCCAGCATGACGGTGCGGTCGAATCCCAGCGCGACGCCGCAGCAATCGGGCAACCCGGACTCGAGCGCCGCCAGCAGCCGCTCGTCGAGGGCGGCGCAGCCGAGCCCGAGGCGGCGCCGCGCCGCGAGATCGCGCCCGAAGCGCGCGCGCTGCTCGGTGGGGTCGGTGAGCTCGTGGAAGCCGTTGGCGAGCTCCACGCCGTCGCAGTACAGCTCGAAGCGCAGCGCGGTGCGTGGGTCGGCCGGATCCAACCGGGCGAGCGCCGCCTGACTGGCGGGGTAGCCGTGCACGAACGTCAGGGCCGACTGGCCGAGCTGCGGTCCGACACATGTGCCCATGAGCAGCTCGAGCAACTCGTCGCGCTCGCCGGGCGGGCCGGCCAAGCCTGCCGCGCGTGCCGCTGCGGTGAGCTGTGGGTCCGAAGCCGCGAATGGATCGAGCGCGAGATGCTCGAGGAATGCCTCCCGATAGCTCAGCCGCTGCAGCGGCCGGCCCTCGGCGCGAGGGCCGAGCAGCGCGCGCACCAGGGCATCGACCTCCGCGATCAATCCCTCCAGCGTCCAGCCGAGCCGATACCACTCGACGAGGGTGAATTCCGGATTGTGCAGTCGGCCGCGCTCGAGCGCGCGCACCACGTGGCAGATCTGATAGATGTCACCCGAGCCGCCGGCGAGCAGGCGTTTCATCGCGTATTCCGGCGAGGTGTGCAGATAGAACGGTCGCGCGTCGTTGGCGAAGGTCACGCGCGCCGAGTGCAGATGCACGTCGCTGACCGGCGCGTTGACCACCAGGGGTGTGTCCACCTCGAGCACGCCGCGCGCCGCGAAGAATTCCCGCGTCGCCGCCAGCAGCCGCGCGCGCTGGCGCAGCGTCCCGGATGTGGCCGTGGCGCGCCAATCCTCGCCGCCCGGATCGCTCATGGTGCCGATTCCGGAGGCGGCGCCGCGCGCAGCCGGCCCAGTGTCTGACCCATCCGAATGAGGCGGCCCGGGCCGATGCCGGCGTCCCAATCGGCCGCACCCGGCGGCAGCAGCGCGATCACCGTCGACCCCATGTTGAAACGGGCGAGTTCCGCGCCCCGCGCCAGGTGCAGCGGCGCGCGTGCCGCCGTCACCGGCAGCTCACTGACGCGCCGCCGTGTGCCGGGTGTGACATCGCCGTGCCATACCGTGGCGAGGCTGCCCACGAACAGCGCCCCGACCAGGATCAGCGACCACTCGAGCGATCCGTCCGCGAAGATCAGCACCAGGCGCTCGTTGCGCGCGAACAGTCCGGGTACGGCGGCGGCGGTCGCGGCATTGACGCTGAAGAGCGTTCCGGGAACGAACCAGGCCGCGCGCAGCGTGCCTGCCAGGGGCATGTGGATGCGGTGGTAGTCGCTCGGCGCCAGATAGAGTGTGGCGAATGATCCGCCGAGGAAGCGCGCCGCCCACTGCGAGTCCGCGGCAAGCAGTGCCTCCAGGCGGTAGTCGTGGCCCTTGGCCTGTACGATGCGTCCGGCATCGAGGTGCCCGATTTGACTGACCGTGCCATCGACGGGCGATGCGAAGGCGAGTGGATCGGGCGGGAGAGGGCGCGCGCCGGGGCGCAGGCCGCGCGTGAAGAACGCGTTGAACGTCGGGTACCGTCCCGGATCGCTTTCCAGCGCCTCGTCCATCCGCGGCTGGAAGCGGCGCACGAACGCGCCGATCAGCGCGCGCTTCAGCGGCGGCAGCCGGCTGCGCGTCAGATGCATCACGATGCGCGAGAGCAGATGCTGCGGCAGCACGTACTGCATCAGCACGAACAGGCGTACGCGTAGCCTCTGCGATGGATCGAAACGGGGCATGCGATCGCGTGAGGCTCAGGCGCTGCCGAGCAGATGTGGTGCGGCGCGGCGCAGCGCCCGCGCGAGTCGCCGCGCGTTGAAGGGAGGGGTGAATACGGCCGCTTCCCGCCCGCGGGTATCGAACAGGAATACCGCCACGGTGTGCTCGAACGTCCTGCCCCCGCCCGGCAGATCGATCCGCCCGAGCGCCACGCCCAGCCGGCCGGCGAGGGCGCGAATCTGGTCCGGCGCGCCCGTCAGCCCGATGAAGCGCGGATCGAACCGGCGCAGATAGCGGGCCAGCACCGCGGGCGTGTCGTGGCGCGGGTCGATCGTCACGAACAGAACCTGCAGGGCCGGCAGCGCCGCCAGGCGCTGCACCCGTGCCAGCATCGCCAGCGTGTCGGGACACTCGTCCGCGCAGCGGCTGTAGCCGAAGTACACCAAACTCAGGTGCCCGGTGAGATTGGCGCGCGCGAACGGCTCGTCCCGGCTGTCGATGAGGTGGAAGTCGCCTACGGCCCTCGGGCGCGGCAGCCAGGCGCCATAGGCCGGCGGCGCAGCCTGGCTGTACCGCTCGCCGGCCAGCCGGTACCCTGCCCAGAGGGCAACGAGGCAGGCGAGCCCCACCAGGGCCCAAAACCAGCGAGAGGCCATGAGCGCAGTATCCCACAGCGGCCCCGGCGGCGCGCCGCGGCGTAGCCGTCCGGTAACGGTCGGGCGGCTGATCGAGCGGGGCGCGCGCCGGTTGCGACGCGCCGGCGTGTTCTTCGGGCACGGAACCGACAACGCGCGGGACGAATCGGCCGCGCTGGTGCTGCATGCGCTCGGACTTAAGCACGATGATCCGCGGCTTTACGCGCGCCGTGTCGGGGTGCGTGGGCAGCAGTGCGCGCGCCAGCTCATCGAGCGCAGGATCGAGGCGCGCATCCCGGCGGCGTATCTGACCGGGCAGACCTGGTTCGCGGGCCTGCCGTTTTACGTCGATTCGCGGGTGCTCATACCGCGCTCGCCGATCGCCGAGCTGATCGAGCGAGGCTTCGCGCCGTGGCTCGATCCGGGCGCGATCCGTCGGGTGCTCGATGTCGGCACGGGCTCGGGCTGCATTGCCATCGCCTGCGCCAAGGCGTTGCCCCGCGCGCGTGTCGATGCCGTGGACATCTCGCGCGCCGCTCTGGAGGTGGCCGCGCGCAATGTGCGCCGCCACCGGCTTGCTCGACGCGTGCATCTGATCCACTCCGATCATTTCAGCGCGCTCGGCGCCGAGCGCTATGATTTGATCGTCTCGAATCCTCCCTATGTCGGGGCGCGCGAGTACGCGGCGCTGCCGCCGGAGTACCGCCACGAGCCGCGGCTGGCGCTCGCCGCGGGCCGCGCCGGCCTCGATTCGGTCCGGGTCCTGCTCGAGCACTCGCGCGCGCATCTGCGCGCGGGCGGCGCCCTCATCGTCGAGGTCGGCAACACCGAGCGGGCGGTGCGGCGCGTATTCGGCGAGCTGCCGTTCCTGTGGCTGCAGTTCGAGCGAGGCGGTGGCGGGGTGTTCATGCTCGCGACCGAACAGCTGCCGGCCGTGCCCGGGCGGGGCGGGGCGGGCCGTGTACGCGCGGAGTACACTCGCTGAATCGGCGCACGGCGCTGCGGGAATCGCGATATGTCCGGCAACACCTTCGGCAAGCTGTTCACGGTGACGACTTTCGGCGAGAGCCACGGGCCGGCGCTCGGGTGCATCGTCGACGGCTGTCCTCCGGGTCTGGAACTGGCCGAATCGGATCTGCAGGCCGATATCGATCGGCGCCGCACCGGCACCTCCCATTTCGTCAGCCAGCGGCGTGAAGCCGACCAGGTGCGCATTCTCTCGGGGGTGTTCGAGGGGCACACCACGGGCACGCCGATCGGCCTGCTGATCGAGAACACCGACGCCCGCTCGCGCGATTACGAAAAGATCAAGGACCGCTTCCGCCCGGGACATGCCGACTACACGTACCAGCAGAAATACGGCCGGCGCGATTATCGCGGCGGCGGGCGCTCCTCGGCCCGCGAGACCGTCATGCGCGTGGCGGCCGGCGCCATCGCGCGCAAATATCTGGCCGCGCGCCTCGGGGTGCGCATCGGGGGCTATCTCAGTCAGATCGGCTCGCTGGTGCTCGAGCCGCGGGACGTGGACTTCGCCTATCAAAATCCGTTCTTCTGTCCCGACCCGGACAGCATCCCGGCGCTGGAGGCGCTGATCTGGCAGCTGCGCGAAGCGGGCGACTCGATCGGGGCGCGGGTGACGGTGATCGCCCACGGTGTTCCGCCGGGACTTGGCGAGCCGGTGTTCGGGCGCCTGGATGCCGATATTGCCGCGGCACTGATGGGCATCAACGCGGTCAAGGCGGTCGAGATCGGAGCCGGCGCCGCCGCGGCGCGCCAACGCGGCAGCGAGCATCGCGACGAGCTGACTCCCGAGGGCTTCGCGAGCAACAACGCCGGGGGTATCCTCGGGGGAATCTCCTCCGGTCAGGACGTGGTGGCGCATCTGACCTTCAAGCCGACCTCCAGCATTCAGGTTCCGGGACGCACCATCGACATCGAGGGCCGCGCGGCGGAAATCGTCACCACGGGCCGTCACGACCCGTGCGTCGGGCTGCGGGCGACACCCATAGCCGAGGCCATGCTTGCGATTGTCCTCATGGACCACTATCTGCGCCACCGCGCGCAGAACGCCGATGTGCGCAGCCGGACCCCGGATATCATGCGGCGCGCCGGCCAGGGGTGAGGGCGGGGCGGGGCCGGGCCGAGGGCAACGCGGATACCCAGTATACGAAGCGCGACACAGTTTGCCCGGCCAGAATGAGTAAAGATCTGCGCGACAGGCGCCGCGGCCGGCTGCCGGAGCGGACGTGGCTTGGGGTTGCGAACCGATTTAAGTTATATTCCGGGCCGCGCCGGATGGATCGCCACGATGCGGCCATCCGATTGTTTTTTTATGGGGTTTTGCCGACTGATGCCGTTCGGGGTGTGGTAATGATCGCCAAACGCTCAATTCGGGTGATGGCGCTGCTGCTGGCCTTGCCTTCTACGGCGCTCGCCCTGGGCCTGGGGAGCATCAAGGTCAAGTCGCACCTGGACCAGCCGCTCGATGCACAAATTGCCGTGCTCGGCGCTACGCCGGGTGCGCTGCAGAGTCTGTCCGTGGGCCTGGCCTCGCGCCGCACGTTCGCGCAGTACGGGTTGACCTGGCCGGCGTACCTCAACGGTGCCCACATCAAGGCCGCCACCGGGCCGGATGGCCGGGTGCTGCTGAATCTGACGTCCGCGCAGCCGGTGACCGATCCGATTCTCACGCTGCTGGTCAAAGCCAGCTGGGCTCGCGGAGTCCTCTACCGCGAGTACACCATTCTCCTGAATCCGCCGACTTACCTGCCGAACGCGACGCAGCCGAAGCATGTCGCGATCGCGGCGCCCGTGGTGGGTACCGCGGCGCGCAGTGGCCAACTGGCGCAGCCGAGCGCGCCGCCGGCGGCTGCCGCGCCGATTGCGCCGCCGGCCGTTTCGAGCCCGCTGCCGGCCAGCGTGCCGGTCCATCCGGGCGACACCCTGTCGGGCATCGCCAGCCGCTTCAGCCATGGCGGCATGAATTCAGCCCGTACCCGGCAGTGGATGGTGGCGATCTACCGGCTCAATCCCCGGGCGTTCGCTCACAACATGAACGTGCTGCTCGCCGGAACGGTGCTGCGGATCCCCTCCTCGGGCACCGTCGCGGCCGTCTCGCGCGCCGCCGCGTGGCGGGAAGTCAATCATCAGGACAGCGCTTGGCATGCCGCGGCCGCTGCGAGCGGTTCGGCTCGGCTGCGTCTGGTGGCGCCGCAAGGTGGTGCGGGCGCTCGGCAGGCGGGCACGGCCGGGGCTTCCGGCGCGCTCGGCGCCCTGCAGTCGCGGGTCAATACACTGCAGAAGGAGCTGGCCAAGGAGAAACGGCTGCTGCAGGTCAAGAGCGCGGCTCTCGCGCGGCTTCAGGCGCAAATGGCCCGCACTGCGGCTCGGGTCGCTCAGCCGCCAGCCGCCGTACGCCCCGCCGCCGCGACGCATCCGATCGCTCCGCCCGTCAACCGTCCGGCGCCGGCTGCAGCGCGCACCGCCCCGCCGGGGACGTTCATGCAGACGCTGAAGCGGTATTGGTGGGCGCTGCTCGTGCTGTTGGCGCTGCTCCTGGCTTACGGGCTGGCACGGGTGCTGCGTGCCCGGCGCGAATCGGCCGCCGATGATCTGCTGAGCGAGTCCTCCGATGCGGAGTTTACCCACGAGCCGGTCCCGGCACCGGTGGAGCGTGTGGGTCTTGCGCCGCGTCCTGAGCCCGCCATCGACGTGCGCGAAACCACTCATGAACAGTCGCGCTGGGCCATGCACGAGGAGGCCGCTCCGGTGGTCGCCCAGCACGTGCCGGCCGATCAGACGATGAGCAGCGAGACCGCGCTCAACCTCGAGCAGGGCGACCCGCTCGCCGAGGCCGATTTCCACATGGCCTATGGCCTGTACGATCAGGCCGCGGATCTGATCCGCATCGCCATCCAGCGCGAGCCTGAACGGCGCGACCTGAAACTGAAGCTGCTTGAAGTGTTCTTCGTGTGGGGCAACAAGGAACAGTTCGTCGAGACTGCACGCGAGCTTGCCGAGACCCGCGATCAGGCCTCGGTATCCGAGTGGGACAAAGTCGTCATCATGGGGCGGCAGCTCGCGCCCGACGATCCGCTGTTCGCCACTTCGGCGGGGGTGGGCGGCGCCGCCGCACAGGGCGTGGACCTGGACCTCGAGGGGGGGCAGGGCCGGGTGGACTTCGACCTGATGAGCGGTGCGATTCCGGCGATGAGCTCGGGGGAATCGGGTGCCGCGACCGGCGGGGCAACCGCCGGCACCGGCTCCTTCGACCTGGATATTGGTGCGGCGCTCGGCGAGGACGAAGCGGCCGCGCCGGGTACCGGGACCGACTTGAACGCGACGCTGCCGGGTCTGGAGACCACCAGCTCGGAAACCGGCATCACCCAGGAGATGAGCGAATACCCGGGCGAGCCCGCCGGGGCGTACGAGCCGGTCGAACCGACCGTGGAGCAGCCCGCACTCAATCTGGGGGGCCAGGCGGCGCTGCGTCAAAAGGTCGAGGCGCTCAGCCAGGGTTCGGACCGTACCGCCGAGCTGGCCATCGACGATCTCGGGTTGGATCTCGGCACGTTCGAGACGACCCTTCAGCCCGGTCTCGGCGGCGATTCGCCCACGATGGTCGCCGGCCTTGACGAGCAGTCCCGCGAGCTGCTCGCCAAGACCCCGGGCGATGCCGCGCCCGCCGGGGAGGCCGCCGGCACGCCGGGCACGACGGGTACGACCAGCTCCTGGCAAATCAACGAGCGCGAACTCGAGGATCTGCTCGCCGAGGAGTCCCGGGTCGGGGCGCACGATACGGCCCAGACCTCGCGCCTGAGCGCCCTCAGCCCCGATGTGGATTTCGATCTCGGCGAGGAGCCGAAGGCGAGCCCCGCCGATGGCAACGGGATCGGCAACGTCAACGGGCTCGACTTCGACATCGGCACCGCAACCGTCCCGCACGCGGACATCGGGTCGATGCATGAGATGCCGGAGGCGGACGGCGTATCCGACCTCGAGCCGGTCACGATGAGCGAGGTCGGCACCAAGCTCGACCTGGCCCGAGCCTACATGGATATGGGCGATCCGGACGGTGCGCGCAGCATCCTCGAGGAAGTCATGCACGAGGGATCGGATGCCCAGCGCCAGGAAGCCGGCCGCCTGTTGGAGTCGTTGCCCGGCTGATGCCTCGGATCGCGGTTGGGCTGGAGTACCAGGGAACCGCCTATGCCGGTTGGCAGAGCCAGTCCACGTGTCCGAGCGTGCAAGGCTGGGCGGAAGCGGCGCTCGCACACGTTGCGGATGGGCCGGTGAGCCTGGTGTGCGCCGGGCGCACCGATGCCGGCGTGCACGCCCGTGGGCAGGTCGCGCATTTCGATACGCGCTCGCGCCGGAGTCTGCGCGCCTGGGTGCTCGGCGCCAACACCGAGCTGCCGCGCGACATCAGCCTCGCGTGGGCCTGGCCGGTGCCGCAGCACTTCCACGCGCGCTATTCGGCCGAGGCGCGCACCTACCGCTACCTCATTCTCAACCGTCGGGCCCGCTCGGGCCTGTTGGCCCGGCGCGTCACCTGGGTACACCGGCCCCTGGATGTGCTCGCCATGGCCGAGGCCGCCGCGGCGCTGGTGGGCGAGCACGACTTCAGCGCCTTTCGGGCCGCAGAGTGTCAGGCGAGATCGCCGATCCGGCGCCTGGAACGTCTGAGCGTGCGGCGCAATGGCGATTGGCTCATCATCGAGGCCACCGCCAATGCCTTTCTGCATCACATGGTGCGCAACATCGCGGGCCTGCTGATCGCGGTGGGCAAGGGCGAGGCGCCGCCGCAGTGGGCGGCGCAGGTGCTGGCGGGGCGCGACCGGCGCTCGGGCGCGCCCACCGCGCCCGCCGACGGGCTGTATCTGTGGTCCGTGCGTTATCCGGAGGCGTTCGCGCTGCCTGAGCCGCTCGGGGAACCCGGCGACGCCTGATCGGCTATCATCGCTCGTCGCCTCAAGAGTGGATGGCCCATGTCCTGGTTCGAAAAGATCATGCCGTCGCGCATCAAGACCGAGCGGCGTACGCGCTCGGTGCCGGAGGGCCTTTGGATCAAGTGTCCGGCCTGTGACGCGGTGCTGTATCGGGCCGAGCTCGAGCGCAATCTCTATGTCTGCCCCAAATGCTCGCATCACATCCGCATCGGTGCCCGCGAGCGGCTGGATGTCTTTCTCGATCCGGGCTCGGG
The DNA here is from genome assembly GCA_021843755.1 of Pseudomonadota bacterium. Taxonomy (GTDB): domain Bacteria; phylum Pseudomonadota; class Gammaproteobacteria; order Steroidobacterales; family Steroidobacteraceae; genus 13-2-20CM-66-19. Next base: position 39,431 of record JAKBWB010000071.1, on the reverse strand, counting down.
TGTGGAGCTTGCCGCCGGCATCTATCCCGAGGATCCGCTGAAGTTCCGCGACAACAAGCGCTACCGGGACCGGCTGGCCCAGGCGCAGAAGGCGACCGGCGAGGTCGACGCGCTGGTGGTCATGGCCGGCACGCTCGAGGGCCTGCCGGTTGTGGCCTGCGCGTTCGAGTTTCAGTTTCTCGGCGGCTCGATGGGCTCGGTCGTCGGTGAGCGGTTCAAGCGCGCCGTCGATCACTGTCTGAGCGAGCGCCGGGCGCTGGTGTGTTTCACCGCCAGCGGCGGGGCGCGCATGCAGGAAGCGCTGTACTCTCTGCTGCAGATGGCCAAGACATCCGCGGCGCTCGCGCGCCTGAAGGCGGCGGCGCTGCCGTTCGTCTCGGTGTTGACCGATCCGACCACCGGTGGCGTGTCGGCGAGCCTGGCCATGCTCGGGGACCTGAATCTCGCCGAGCCGCACGCGCTGATCGGGTTCGCCGGGCCGCGCGTAATCCAACAGACGGTTCACGAGACGCTGCCGGAGGGCTTCCAGCGCAGCGAATTCCTGCTCGACCATGGCGCGCTCGACATGATCGTGGATCGCCGCGAGCTGCGCGGCCGCATCGCCTCGATGCTGCGGCTGTTGCTGAAGCAGCCGCCCGTCGCGGCGTAACGCGACCGTTCGGGCCGGCTCGGCCGGCTGCGCAGCATATGAGCGCGACACTCGAGCACTGGTTGGCACGGCAGTCGGCGGCGCATCCGCGCAGCATCGATCTCGGGCTCGAGCGTGTAGCGGCCGTGGCGCGCCGGCTCGGGCTCGAGCGGCCCGAATCGCTCGTGATCACCGTGGCCGGCACCAACGGCAAGGGCTCGACGGCGGCGCATGTGGAGGCGCTGCTGCGCGCCGCGGGAGCCTCGTGCGGGCTGTTCACCTCGCCGCACTTCATCCGCTACAACGAGCGTATCCGCATCGATGGCCGGGAGGTCGATGATGCGGCGCTGATCGGCGCCTTCGAGCGGATCGAGGCGGCGCGCGGTGAGTACACCCTCACGTTCTTCGAATACAACACGCTGGCGGCCCTGGGGCTGTTCGCTGAGCGTGGCGTCCGTTTCGCCGTGCTGGAAGTCGGACTCGGCGGCCGGCTCGATGCGACCAACCTCGTCGATGCCGACGTGGCCGTGCTCTGCTCGGTCGGGCTCGATCATCGCGAGTGGCTGGGTGAGACTCTCGAGCAGATCGGCGCGGAGAAGGCGGGCATCTTCCGGCCCGGCCGCCCGGCGGTGCTCGGCACTGCGGATCTGCCCTCGAGCGTTTATGCCGGCATCGAGCGACTGGGTGCCCGAGCGGTGGTGGCCGAGCGTGATTTCACCTGGCACATCGGCGCGCAGGGGCGCTGGCGGTACCAGGGGGCGCGGTTGCGCCTGGCGGATCTGCCGCCTTCCCGCCTCGAAGGCCTGATTCAGTATCGCAACGCCGCCACCGCGCTCGCGGCGCTCGAGGCGCTTGCCGGGGGAGCGGTGGCCGGTCGGGCCGAGGATGTGCTGGCGGCGCTCGATGCGCGCACCGTCGCGGCGGCGCTGGGCCAGGTACGGCTGGCGGGACGCTTTCAGGTCGTGCCCGGGACGCCGGAATGGATCCTGGACATTGCGCACAACCTGCCGGCGGCCGAGGTCTTGTGCGCGCAGCTGCGCCGCCGTCCGTGCGCGGGCCGGACCCTGGCCGTCGTGGGGATCCTGGGTGACAAGGACGCGCCGGCGATCGGCGCGGCCCTCGCGCCGGCCGTGGATGAATGGTTCCTCTGCGCACTGCCTGGGCCGCGCGGCGGCTCCGCCGAGGCGCTGGCCGCTCGCCTGGCGGAGGTGGCGCGCGCGCCGGTGCTCGCCGCTTCCGTCATCGAGGCCTGCGAGGCGGCCCGCCGCGCCGCTCGCGCACAGGACCGCGTGCTCGTGTGCGGGTCGGTGTTTACGGTGGGGCCGGCCCTCGAGTGGCTTGGGGTATACTCACGCGTGTGAAAGAGCGACTGACGGGCGCCATCATCCTCGTGGCGCTGATCGTGCTGTTGGTTCCCGAGCTGTTGACTGGACCGGCTTCGGTGGGGCGCGTGAGCCGGCCGCCGGGCCCATCCGCGGCCGGCCCGACCGCGGCGGGTGCGTCGGTTCGTTCCTACACGCTGGCGCTCGAGGCGTCCGGCACGGCGCCTGCCGGCACCCTCACCTTGCCTCCAACCGCATCCCGGACGGTGTCGCAGCCGATGCCGAGCGCGAGTTCCGGGACGATACGCCAGCCTCGGGCGCGCGCGGCCGTCCCGCAGACCCCTGCGACTGCGGCCAGTAGGCCGGTTCAGCCGTCTGGCCGCCGTGGCACGGCGGCCGTGTCCGGCCCGCGGACGGCGCCGCTCGCCGCCCAGGATGCCTTACCGTCACGCTCCAGTGCACGCTGGGGCGTCCAGGTCGGGGTTTTCGCGGTGCATGGCGATGCCTTGCGCATGCAAGGACGCGTGCGCGCATTGGGCATCCCCAGCCGGATTGCACGGATGAGCCTGCGGGGCCGTCTGTTGTGGCGGGTGATCGCCGGACCCGTCGGCGGCGCGCAGGCCGCAGCGGCGTTGGCGCGGCGGCTGCGCGCGCATGGCATCAAGGGCGAGCTGTTCCCGAATTGAACGGGTGCTCAGCGCGCCGCAGTGCACTCTTGTACAATGCGCGCCCGCCCGAACCGGTCCGTTTGACGATGTGCCCACAGCGGCTGCCGCATAGCGACATCCTTCCGCCATCGGCGCGGCTCGGCGGCGAACGCCGTTGCGGCTCGTGCGGCTCCAGTGCATGAACGACGCGGACTACGTCATTGTCGCAGCAATCGTCGTGTCGGCCGTAGTGGGCGCGGTGCGGGGCTTTCTGCGCGAGGCGATCGCGCTGGGAGCCTGGTTGGTGGCGCTGTTCGTCGCGTGGCACTTCTCCGATCTGGTCGCGCCGCATCTCGGTGGGTTGCTCGCCCGATCCGAGGTGCGGGAATGGGCTGCGCGCGTGATCATCGCGGCGCTGATTCTGCTGTGCGGCATGGCCCTCGGGGCGATCGTCGGGCATTTCGTGCGCCTGTCGATCTTCAGCGGCACCGATCGCTTCCTCGGCTTCATGTTCGGCGCGGCGCGCGGCGCGGTGCTGCTCGGGGTGTTCGTCATCGTGGGGCAGCTGCTGCACCTCGATGGCGAGTCTTGGTGGCGTCATTCCATGCTCCTGCCCTATGGCGAGCAGATCGCGCGCGGTCTGCGCACGCTGGCGGGAGCCGGACGGTCGTGAGGTAGCCTATGTGTGGAATCGTCGGACTCGTTGGTACGAGCGCGGCCAACCAACGTCTGTACGATGCGCTGACCGTGCTGCAGCACCGCGGCCAGGACGCTGCCGGCATCGCCACCTGCGGGGAAAGCGGACTGTGCGTGCGCAAGGCGAGCGGCCTGGTGCGCGACGTCTTTCAGCAGCAGCACATGCTCGGGCTGAGGGGCAACATCGGCATCGGTCACGTGCGCTATCCGACCGCCGGGTGCGACAGCGCCTCGGAAGCGCAGCCGTTCTACGTCAATTCTCCCTACGGCATCTGTCTGGCGCACAACGGCAATCTGACCAATTCCGCCGAACTCGCCGAGGTGCTCAGCCGCGAGGATCGGCGCCACCTCAATACGGCCTCCGATTCCGAAGTGCTGCTCAACGTGTTCGCCTCGGAGCTGCAGCGCATCGGCACGCCGCGGGTCGCGGCTGCGGACGTGTTTGCCGCGCTCGAGGCGGTCTATCGGCGCTGCCGCGGCGGCTTCGCGGCGGTCGTCATGATCATCGGCCACGGCGTGGTCGGATTCCGCGACCCGAACGGCATTCGCCCGCTGGTGCTCGGCCAGCGCGACACGCCGCGCGGGCCGGAGTGGATGCTCGCTTCGGAGAGCGTTGCCCTCGACATCCTCTCGTTCCGCCTGGTGCGCGACGTCGCGCCCGGCGAGGCGGTGCTGATCGACGCGGCCGGCCGGTTGCACTCGCACCAATGTGCCGCCGTCACGCGTCACGCGCCGTGCATCTTCGAGTACGTGTATTTCGCCCGGCCGGATTCCAAGATCGATCATATCTCGGTCTATCGGGCCCGCATGCGCATGGGCGACCGGCTGGCCGAGAAGATCCTGCGCGAGCGGCCCAACCACGACATTGATGTCGTTATCCCGATTCCCGAGACCAGCTGCACCAGCGCGCTGCAGCTGGCGCAGCGGCTCGGTCTGAAGTACCGCGAGGGGTTCACCAAGAACCGCTACATCGGCCGCACCTTCATCATGCCGGGCCAGGACCAGCGCCAGCGCTCCGTGCGCAGCAAGCTGAACGCCATCGATCTGGAGTTCCGCGGCAAGAACGTGCTGCTGGTCGATGACTCGATCGTGCGCGGCACGACCTCGGCGCAGATCATCGAGCTGGCGCGCGAGGCGGGGGCGCGCAAGGTGTATTTCGCCTCGGCGGCCCCGCCGGTTCGCTTCCCCAACGTCTACGGGATCGACATGCCGGCGGCGCACGAGCTGGTCGCCAGCGGCCGCACCATCGATGAGGTGGCGCGCCTGATCGGCGCGGACTGGCTGGTGTACCAGGATCTGGAGGATCTGATCGCCGCCTGCAGGCACGAGGACTCCTCGATCCAGGTGTTCGACACTTCCTGCTTCTCCGGCGAGTACATCACGGGGGACGTCACGCCACAGTATCTGGAGCGTCTGCAGCGCGAGCGCTCCGACGAGGCCAAGCAACGCAGTCGCGATGGTCGCGGTCCGTTGAAACTCGTTCACGGCGGCTGAGTGCGTCGCGACCGTGGGAACCCGCGAGGCGCTGCTGATCGAGTTGTTTCGGGCGGGACTCGAGCGGGTCGACGGGCGGCGATGCGTGCGCGCGGCGCTGGCCGCGGTGCCGCCCGGACGCTTTGCGGCGGCCGCGATCGGCAAGGCCGCGCTCGCCATGACGCTTGGCGCTCAAGAGGCGCTCGGTGACTCGCTCGAGCGGGTGCTGGTCGTCTGTCCGGACGAGCAGCCCGGCCAGAGCCTCGGTGACCGGCCGGGCCTCGAGATCCATCAGAGCGCTCATCCCGTGCCTGATGAGCGCTCGTTGCGCGCCGGGGCGCGGCTGCTGTCCTGGCTCGAGGCGCTGCCGGCGGCGGTGACGCCGCTCTTTCTCATCTCGGGTGGGGCCTCGGCCCTGGTCGAGGTGCCCATTGGCGGCGTGACGCTCGATGAGCTGGTTCGTGTCGCGCGGCGCGGACTGGCCGATGGCCAGGATATCGCGGCGCTCAACGCCGCGCGCGCAGCGCTCTCGCAGATCAAGGGCGGGCGGCTGGCCGCGCGTCTCGGTGGCCGGCCGGCGCTCGCCCTGTTCATCTCGGACGTCCCGGGGGACGATCCGGCTCTGATCGGCTCGGGATTGCTGGGACCGGCGTCCGGCGGTGACTCGATCCGGCGCGCGGTCATCGCGTCGATCGATATGGCCATGGATGCCGTGGTCGAGGCGGCGCAGGCGCGCGGCCTGAGTGCGCGGCGCGCGCGCGAGCGTTTTGCGGGAGATGTGGCGCGGCTTGCCGTGCAATTCACGCACGAGCTCGCGCTGGGGGAAGCGCAGGTCCGCGTGTGGGGGGGCGAGTCGACGCTGCGCCTGCCAGCGACACCCGGTCGCGGCGGCCGTAATCAACATCTGGCGCTGGCGGCGGCGCGGCTGCTGGCCGGCTACCCGGATCTGGCACTGCTCGTGGCCGGCACCGATGGCATCGATGGACCGACCGCGCAGGCCGGGGCGGTGGTCGACGGCGAGACCTGCGGACGGATCGCGCTGCACGGGTTGGACTGCGACGAGAGCCTGAGGCGTGCCGATTCGGGCACGGCGCTGGCGGTGGCGGGGGCGCTGCTGCGCACCGGTCCGACGGGAACCAACGTCGCCGATCTGGTGATCGGCGCGAAGCTGCCGCCGCGCCTGGCGGGCTCGTAAGCAATTGTAACAGCGGGGCGCGGTTGCCCGCGCTTCGGTATCGTTGCACCAACGAGCATGCCATGACCGACCATCCCCATCTGCTGATCGTCGATGATGATCGCGAGATCCGCTCGCTGTTGAGTCAGTACCTGGAAAGGCATGGCTTTCGGGTGACGACGGTGGCCGATGCGACCCAGATGCGCCGCGTCATGCAGCACAGCCACTTCGACCTGATGGTGCTCGATCTGATGCTCCCGGGTGAGGATGGCCTGTCGATCTGCCGCGAGCTGCGCACGCGCTCGCAATTGCCGGTGATCATGCTCACCGCGCGCGGCGAGGACACCGACCGCATCGTCGGGTTCGAGATCGGCGCCGACGACTATCTGCCCAAGCCGTTCAATCCGCGCGAGTTGCTCGCGCGAATCCGCGCGGTGCTGCGCCGCAGCGCGCATGCCTCGCCGGAACCGGACCCGCGGACCGTGCGCGCCTTGCGCTTCGGCGATTGGCGGCTCGATACCACCCGGCGCACGCTCGTGGGCGAGGCGGGGGATGTGCCCCTGAGCGGCGCCGAGTACCGATTGCTCGCCGTGCTGCTTTGCGCGGGCAACCGGGTGGTCACGCGTGCGCAGCTCGCCGAGCTGCTGCGCGGCCGGGATCCGGATCCCTTCGATCGCAGCATCGATGTGCGCGTCAGCCGGCTGCGGCAGCTCCTGGGCGATGATGCGCGCTCCCCGCGCATCATCAAGACCGTCTACGGTCAGGGCTATGTGATCGGCGTGCCTGTGCAGAGCGAATGAGGCGAGGCGGCAGGCGTGCGTGTGCTCCGTTGCCTTTGGCCACGCTCCCTGTTCGGGCGGCTCATCGCCGCGGCCGTCCTCGGTGTGTTGCTGGCGCAGCTGGCGAGCTTGTATCTGGTGGCACGCAACGAGGAACGTGTCGTGCTGCAGGTGACCACGCGCCGTTGGGCCCATCGCATCGACGAGATCGTCCTCCTGCTGAGGCAGCTGCCGGCGCCCGAGCGCACGGTATTCATTGACCGCCTGGCGGCTACGGGCGCAACCGGGTCGAGCGCCGCTCCGCCTTGGATGCGTTGGGTGCCGCGCCGGCGCGTGCTGCGCGGTGGTATTGCGGTGCTGCGGCCAGGGGGGCATGGCCTTGGGGCGCGGCTTGCACCGCCGGGCCGCCCCGGGCCGCCGTACCCCTGGTGGCTGTGGCGACGGCTGGCGCCGCGGCGGCGGGTGCCCCCGGGACTGCTGATCCGACTGCCCTTCGCCAGCAACGCCGACGCGCTGGTGGTGCAGCGCGTGCGCGAGCAGCTCGGCCGAAGGTATCGTGTCAGTCTGCCGGCACCGGGCACGCCGGCGCCGCGTGTCATCCGCATTCCGCCGCCGTTCATGGGCCGGCTCGCCCGCCCGACCGGGTACTACGAAGTTCGGGTGAGCGGTCCCGGTGCGCCGGCGCTCGTGTTCCGACTGGCGCGGCTGACGCCGCGGATGGTGCTGCCGCCGCGCCTGCTGGTGAATCTGGTGCTGCTGGTGGCGGTGTTGGTCGCGGCGCTGTACGTGGCCACGCGCGGGATCACCCGGCCGCTGTCCGCTCTGGCCCGAGCGGCCGAGGCGATCGGCCGCGGGGAACGGACGCCGGAGCTGTCCGAGGAGGGGCCGCACGAGCTGCGCAACGCGGCGCACGCGTTCAACAGTATGCAGGAGCGGCTGCATCGCTATCTGGACAGCCGCACCGGCGTGCTCGCTGCGATGTCCCATGACTTGAAGACCCCGTTGACTCGTTTGCGCCTGCAGGTCGAGACATTGCTGGAGGAACCGGCGCTGCGCGCGCGCCTCGGCCGCGAGCTCGATGAGATGGAAGGCATGGTGCGCGGAGCGCTCGCGCTGTTTCGCGGCCTCGATGAGGAGGATGCCCCGGAGCCGATCGACGTCAATGCACTCGTGGAGTCGATACGCCAGGGCTTCAGCGACATGGGCTGCGAGGTGAGAGTCACCGGCCGCGCGAGCGCCGCGTACCGGGGCAGACCGCAGGCCCTCAAGCGCTGTCTGACCAACTTGGTGTCGAACGCGGTGACGTTCGGTGAGCGCGCGTGGATCGAGCTGTACGATGGCGCGGCGCTGCGGATTCTCGTGCACGATGATGGACCAGGCATCCCGGCCGAAGCGCTGGAGCGGGTTTTCGAGCCGTTCTTCCGTCTGGAGGCGTCGCGCAGCCGTGATACCGGCGGCAGCGGGCTCGGTCTGAGCATTGCGCGCGACGTGGCGCAGGCGCACGGCGGTACGGTCCTGCTGCACAACCGGCCCGAGGGCGGGCTCACCGCCGAGCTGCGCCTGCCGCGGGGAGGCGGCTCACGCTGAGGGTGGAACCGGGCGCGGTCCCAGCCGGTACATTTGCTTACGGCGCACGCCGCGGAGGCGGTTAAGATTGGCTACCGTCCAGGTCCTGATGGAGGAAATGCGATGAAACGTAGTCTCATCCTGCTGGTACTCGCCGCAGCCACGAGCGTGGCGCTTGCCCAGCCGCCGGCCATGCAGATGTCCCATCCCGGCTGGAACGCGACCTCGGGCAATGCCCGGGTCATGATGCGGATGCACCGATTGGAGCGCTGGCGGCTGCACCAGCTCACCGTGTTGCTCGACCTGACGAGCGCACAGCGCCAGCAGGTCAAGGCGATTCTCCGGCAGCAGCGCGCCGCCATGCGCCAGAACTTCCGGGCGATGCGCCGGACCATGAGGCCGATCCGGCGTGCCATGCGCAAGGCCATGCGGCAGATGCGCGCGGCGCAACGCTCGGCTCACACGGCGATGATGAATAAGCTGGCTCACGTGTTGAGCGCCGAGCAGATGGCCAAGTTCAGGGTACTGATTCCACCCCCGGGGTTGATGCCGAGGATGATGCGCCGGAGGATGATGATGATGCGGGGGCAAGGCTGGCAGGGGCCGCCGCCTGCGCCTGCGCACGCGCCGGGTCCAGCGCCGCGGCACTGATTGCACGGTCAGCGGGTCAATTCGCACAACGCATACAGTCCCTCCTGGTAGCGCAGGAAACTGCCCTGCTCGTACCAGGCGCCGAGCACGATGCGCTGGACGGCCTGTCCCCCCGCCAGCGCATCGTGAATGGCGGGCCGGTGGGTGTGGCCGTGGATCATGCGGCGCACCTGCGTTGCGCGGAACGCTGCGTCCACGGCTTGCGGATTCACGTCCATGATGCGGGGCGGTATGCGGGCGGTGTGGGACTTGCTGCCGGCGCGCGCCTCGTTTGCGAGCAGCTCGCGTGTGGCCAGAGGAAGGGACAGAAACCGCCGTTGCCAGCGGGGTGCCCTGACGATGGTGCGCAACTCCTGGTAGGCATGGTCGTCGGTGCACAGCGCATCGCCGTGAGTCAGCAGCACCGGTTCGTCCCCGAACTGTGTGATGACCGGATCGGGCAGCAGCCGGCAGCCCGTGCGGGCGCAAAAGTCCTCCCCGAGGAGAAAGTCACGATTGCCGTGCAGCAGGAAGCAGTTCACCCCGTGTCCGCTCAGCTCGGCCAGCGCCCCGATCACCTCGCAGTGGCCGGGGTCGTCATCGCCCACCCACGACTCGAACAGATCGCCGAGGATGTACAAGGCTTGCGCCTGCACCGCCTCGGTGCGCAGGAACTGCAGAAACTGCCGCTCAGCTGCGCCGCCGGAGGCCTCCAGATGAACGTCGGATACGAAGAGGCAGCGCCGAGGTCCGGATGGCTCCTCGATCGGCGCGAGCGCTTCCGTGCTCACGACTTCGGCGGCGGGGTACCGCCGGATGCCGGTGATTCGGGCTTGGAGGCCGAGGTCTTGGTCGCGGCGGCGGCGCCGCCCGGGGGTGCGGTCTTGCCGGGAGCCGGGCCTGCCGCTGAAGCCGCGTGCGGCGTCGCCGGGGTGATGAGCTGGATGCTCTTGATCACGACGGGTTTGAGCGGCGCATAGGATTTGAAGGGACCGAATGCGCCGGTGGGCACCATGCCGATGCGCTCCACCACGTTCATGCCGTGGATGACCTTGCCGAAGACCGTGTAGCCCCAGCGGGTGGGTAGCGGGTCGAGCTCGGGATTGTCGACCAGATTGACGTAGAACTGCGCGGTGCCGCTATCGGGGTTGGCGCTGCGCGCCAGCCCGACGGTGCCGGCCCGGTTTTCCAGCCCGTTGCCGGACTCATTGACCACCGGCGGGCCGGTGGGCTTGAGCGCATAGGGCGGCGTGGCCTCGTGACCGCCGCCCTGGATGATGAAGTTGGCCACCACTCGGTGGAACAGGGTGTTGGTGTAGAACCCCGAGCGCACATAGTGCAGGAAGTCCTTCACGGTGAGCGGCGCGCGTCGGGGCCGCAGCTCGATCACGAACGAGCCCATGCTCGTGTTGACGCGCACCTCGGGATTCGGCTGGGCGCTGCGCGCGGCGGGTGGCGCGGCGAGCAGCCCCAGGCCGGCGATCAGCGCGAGTGCGGCCTGCGGCGCGCCGCGGCGCGTGAATGTCCAGTTCCGGTCGTGCATCGGTACTCCCAACGAAGTCGCCCAGGCCGGTCATCTTAGCAGCGCCGTGCCAAACCCCGTACTATGCGCACCCATGGCACAAATGGACAGCGCAACCGGCCGGATGTTCAGTCGCGGCGCGACCCGCTTCGCTCCGAGTCCCACCGGCGAACTGCACCTGGGCAATGCGCGCACCGCGCTGTTCAACTACCTGCTGGCGCGCCACGGCGGCGAGCGCTTCGTGCTGCGGATCGAGGATACGGACTGCGGGCGCACCCGGCCGGAGTATGTCGAGGGGCTGCTCGCCGACCTGCGCTGGCTGGGTCTCGAATGGGATGCCGGTCCGGGCCGGGAGGATGCGCACGGCCCGTATTTCCAGTCGCAGCGCGCGGCGTACTACGCGGGCTTGTTGGCTCGGCTCGAGGAGCTGGATGCGGTCTATCCCTGTTTCTGCACGGCGCTGGAGCTCGAGGCCTCGCGGCGCGCGCAGCGCGCCTCGGGGCGTCCTCCCCGCTATGCCGGTACCTGCCGGAACCTGACGGTGCGGGAGCGGGAGCGCAAGCAGGCCGAGGGGCTTGCGGCGACACTGCGCTTCCGCGTGCCCTCGGGCCAGCGCATCGAGTTCACCGATCTGGTGCACGGGCCGCAGAGCTTTCTTTCGGATGACATCGGGGATTTCGTGATCCGGCGGGCCGATGGCTCGGCCGCGTTCTTCTTCTGCAATGCCGTGGACGATGCGAGCATGGGCGTGTCCCAGGTGCTGCGCGGTGAGGATCACCTGAGCAACACGCCGCGCCAGCTGCTGATTCTCGCGGCGCTCGACTTGCCTGTCCCGCGCTATGGGCACGTCTCGCTCATCATCGGTCCGGACGGCGCGCCGCTCTCGAAACGACACGGAGCGACGAGCGTGCGCGAGTTCCGCGAGCACGGCTACCGGCCCGAGGCGCTGGTGAACTATCTGTTCCGCCTGGGCCACTCGAGCCCGGGGCACGCGCTGCTCGGTCTGCCGGAGCTCGCGCGCGCGTTCGAGACCGGCCATCTGGGGCGCTCGAGCGCGCATTACGACGAGCAGCAGCTGCGCGTCTGGCAGAAGTCCGCGGTGCATCAATTGACGCCGGAGCAGGCGCGCGGGTGGCTCGCGGGAGTGCTGCCGGAGGGGCTCGGCGCCGAATCAGCCGATGCGTTTCTCGCCGCAGTGCTGCCGAACGTGGTGCTGCCGCAGGACGCCGCGCTCTGGGTGCGCATCGTATTCGGCGGACCGCCCGCGCTCGAGCCGCCCGATGAGCAGGTGGTTCGCGAGGCGGGTCCGGGATTCTTTGCGGCGGCGGCGCGGGCCGCCGCGGCGAGCGCGAGTGATCCGGCGGCCATTACGGCCGCGGTACGTACCGCGAGCGGCCGCAGGGGGGCGCGCCTGTACATGCCGTTGCGGCTGGCGCTGACCGGATGCCGGCACGGGCCGGAGTTGGGACCGCTGCTGAAGGCGCTGCCGGCCGGGGAGGCCGAGCGGCGCCTGGCGCGGTTTGCATAGGATGCGGCCCTCGGCCGAGCGGCCCGCGGGCGGTTCGCGGCATGATATCGAGACCATGATGATTCGGATTCACAACTCCCTTACCGGCAACAAGCAGCCGCTCACGCCCATCGTCCCGGGTGAAGTGCGCATGTATGTCTGCGGCATGACGGTATACGATTTCCTGCACATCGGTCATGCACGCATGATGATCGTGTTCGACGTGGTCACCCGGTATCTGCGCCATCGGGGCTACCGCGTGACGTACGTGCGCAACATCACGGACATCGACGACAAGATCATCAAGCGCGCCGCCGAGAACGGCGAGGCGATCGAGGCGCTCACGAGCCGATACATCGATGCCATGCACGCCGATTGCGCCGCCCTCGGCGTGCTGCCGCCGGATTTCGAGCCGCGCGCCACCGCTCACGTGCCCGGGATCGTCGCCATGGTCGCGAAGCTCATCGAGCGCGGCTATGCATATGTCGCGGCGAATGGCGATGTCATGTACGCGGTGGCGAAATTCGAGGGCTACGGCCGCCTCTCGGGCAAGCGCCTGGCGGATCTGCGCGCCGGAGCGCGTGTGGAGATCGACGCGGGCAAGCGCGATCCGCTCGATTTCGTGCTGTGGAAGCACGCCAAGCCGGACGAGCCGTCGTGGGACTCGCCATGGGGGGCGGGCCGACCCGGCTGGCACATCGAGTGCTCGGCGATGTCCGTGGCGCTGCTGGGGGCGCATTTCGACATCCACGGCGGCGGCATGGACCTGAAGTTTCCGCATCACGAGAACGAGATCGCCCAGTCGTGCGCCGCGACCGGCGGGCGCTTCGCCGAGATCTGGATGCACAACGGCTTCGTCAACGTCGACAACGAGAAGATGTCGAAGTCGCTCGGCAATTTCTTCACCGTGCGCGAAGTGCTGCCGAAGCTGCGCCATCCCGAGGTGCTGCGCTACTTCGTGCTCGCGAGCCACTATCGCGGCCCCATCAACTACTCGCCGGAGCAGCTCGAGCAGGCCGATGCGGCGCTGCAGCGGCTGTATCTGGCCTTGCGCGGACCCGCAGAGGCTGCGCCGGCCGACTCGCCTCATGTGCGGCGCTTCCATGAGGCGATGGACGATGATTTCAACACGCCGGAGGCGCTCGCTGTCCTGCAAACGCTGGCGCGGGAGATCAATACGGCGCGGGATGCCGGTGATGCGCCGCGCGCCGCCGCGCGGGCGGGCGAGCTGCGCATGCTCGGCGGGATACTCGGCCTGCTCGGCGAAGCTGCCGAACAGTGGCTGCGGCGCACCAGGCCCGGCGCGGTTGCGGCCTCGAGGTCCGCCACGGCGCTGGCGGGCGGGAATCCGGCCGAAGCGCTCAGCGACAGCGCGATCGAGGCGCAAATCGCCGCCCGCGCGGCGGCGCGCAAAGCGAAGAACTGGGTCGAGTCGGACCGGATCCGTGATGTCCTCGAGCGCGCCGGGGTCGTCCTGGAGGACAAGCCCGGCGGGGTGACCGACTGGCGGCGAGCGTAGCCGGGGCCCGGGGTCCGGGCCGGAGGGGACGGTAAGACGGCTCAGTGCGCCTGCTCGAGGCGGCGGTGGAACGTCTCCAGCGTATTGTGCATCAGCATCGCCACGGTCATGGGGCCAACACCGCCCGGCACCGGCGTGATCCAGCCGGCGCGTTCGCGCGCCGCCTCGAATTGCACATCGCCGACGAGACGACCGTCCTCGAGGCGATTCATGCCGACGTCGATCACGATGCATCCGGGCTTTATCCACTCTCCGGGCACCAGGGCGGGCTTGCCCGCCGCGACCACCAGGATATCCGCCTGGCGGACGAACGTCGCGAGATCGCTCGTGAAGCGATGGCAGACGGTGGTGGTCGCCCCCATGAGCAGCAGCTCGAGCGCCATGGGACGTCCGACGATGTTCGAGGCGCCGACCATCACGGCATGCTGGCCTTTCAGCGGGGCACCGACGTGCTCCAGGAGCCTGATGATCCCGTAGGGTGTGCAGGGCCGAATGAGCGGTATGCGCTGCGCCAGTCGCCCCACATTGTACGGATGGAAGCCGTCGACATCCTTGGCCGGGTCGATGTGCTCGATCACGGTGGTGGAGCGGATGTGATCTGGCAGCGGCAGCTGCACGAGGATGCCGTCGATCTGCGGATCCCGATTGAGTTCGTCGATGAGCGTGAGCAGCGCGATTTCGGAGCACGAGCGAGGCAGGTCGTGCGCCACCGAACGGATGCCGACCTCTTCGCAGGCCCTGCGCTTGTTGCGCACGTACACGTCCGAGGCCGGATTATCACCGATCTTGACGACAGCGAGCGCCGGCTGCCGGTGGCCGCGCGACACCGCGGCCTTGATGGCCGTTCGGACCTGAGCCTTGACTTCGCCGGCAAGCTCGCGGCCATCGATCACTACTGCCGTCATGCGCTGCTTCTCGACCTGCACTTCCGCGGACCCTGAATTCTCGCATATCATGCCCGGCCGCCTGCGGAATATGCCGCGGGCGGCACCGGTCGGGGCATGGCGCAGTCTGGTAGCGCATCTGCTTTGGGAGCAGAGGGTCGGGAGTTCGAATCTCCCTGCCCCGACCAATATTTACGAGAGGTCCGGCAGAGCATTCTGTACCACGCTGTGTACCGGCTGGCAGAAGCGCCCATGAGGGATTCTGAGCGTCTCAATCATTGGGTAGACGCACACGGGGTGAGGAAGACAGTCGCGGTCCGTTCGGGCGGTTAGTGAAATGTGAGACACGCGCATTGCACACGGGTCTTGGCGCTGGTGCCGGTCCGCTGTACCGCAGGATCCACTACGGACGCAATGACGGCAGTTGGCCGGCACGTGCAGCTCGGCGGCCCAGCGCGTCATGCAGTTCCCTGTGTCTTGCGGTTAGCCCGATCGGCGCGGAACTACGTTCGTGCTCAAGTTTTTCGCAGCCGCTCGCGCTTGCGATCGGCCGTAATAGATCAGAATGGGGGTCGCCACGTGAGGCCCTTGAATCTCGCGTAGTCGCGATCCGTGGTAATCCATTCGCAGCCGGATTCGATGGCCAGGGCCGCAAACCAAGCGTCTTGCACAATGTTTCCCGTGGCTTTGGAATCCTGGCACAGGGATTCGAATATCGACCAGTGACGTTCGCCGGGCACGATCACCGTCGCGGAGGGTTGTCCAAAAACAACGCGACAAAACTCGAAGGCATCATCCAGGGAGCTGGGACGTGCAAAAATCCGCGGATGGGTACAGATGCGCACGACGCTGACGAGTACCTGAGGTGCGACGCCGTAAGCGGCTGGCCCGTTGATCACCGATTCGAGCCATGCCCTGTGTCGCGGGTGATCTTCGGCGTCTGAGCGAAAGGCGTAGATCAGTACATTGACGTCGCACAGGATCAATCGCGACTTTCCATCCGCTCGAGTACGCCCGCGCTGTCATTCAAATCCACGCCCGGCAGGACGCCACCTCCGGCGTGGCATTCAGGAAGCGATACGGCAGGGTGCTGCGGGCGCTTCAGGGGGGCGCGCAGCGCAAGCCGAAGCCCTTGCTCGATGAGCGACGTGAGCGTAATGCCGCGACGAGCC
Source organism: Pseudomonadota bacterium (assembly GCA_021843755.1). Taxonomy (GTDB): domain Bacteria; phylum Pseudomonadota; class Gammaproteobacteria; order Steroidobacterales; family Steroidobacteraceae; genus 13-2-20CM-66-19. The sequence continues at coordinate 23,912 of JAKBWB010000071.1, read as the reverse complement.
GCTTCCTGGCGGGCACGCTTCATGAGGGCTTCATCCAGGCGTACGGTGGTTCTCATATGTCAAAGCATATGACATGTATGTCGGTATGTCATTGATCTTTTGGGAGCAGAGGGTCGGGAGTTCGAATCTCCCGGCCCCGGCCAATACTGACGAAGGATTGCCGAACCGATTGTGTCCCCAACCAAGACTGTGTTCTGGGTCGACTGGGAATTATCCAGGGACCTGCGGCGCAGACGCGAGCCCAATACGCTTGAGCCTGTGGATCGATACAAATTTTCCCATCCGATGCTCATAGCGCTTTCAATCCCCATCTACAGAGGAGGCCGCGCGCGACGCCGAGCGTCATGCGCAGGCCATGCAGGGCTTGGCGGGTCGCGTGCAGGAGGCCCGTGGGCGGGTCCGAGCGTCTGATGGGCACATTGAACGCCGCACTGGGCTGCGGCAGCTGCGAGACCGTCCAGGATGCGGGCGCCGAGCTCGCGGGAGCGTCGGTGGCGATGGGAATCTGGTGGTACTAGGCCGTTGAGAACGGGGATGACGGCAAAAAGTCGTGGATACCCTTCATCGCCGCCGCTCTCGGTGTGGGGGTGCTGCTGTGGAAGACCGCGACGGGCTTGTTATAGCCGGCGCCCGGTCTTTTGGGCTATGGCAGCCTCGTGGGTCGCGCACTCCTGTAGGCCAACCTACACAAGACCCAGCAAATGCCACCAGTCCCGCGTGCCGCGCAATACGCGGACGATCGAAACCCCGCGATCATGCGGGAGATAGAAGATCAGGACGTCCTCGAAGTCAGACACCCGTCACTTGCGCAGGCCGGCGAGTTCCGGACGGCGTGAGACCACGGGAGAGCCCATCAGAGGTTGCTCGAGGATCTGGGAGAAGCTTTCCTGTGCCCGCTCGAGGAAGTGATCGGCGGACGGCCGCGCCAGCGTACTCGGCGAGGTAGACGTAGTGCTCGATCAGATCCCGTCGCGACGCGGACTTTTGAAAGACCTCCGCCCCTACGTGCGCTTCTTGTGAGCCGCCACGCGCGAGAGGGCTTCTTTACGGATAGCGGTCCAGTCTTCCCGGGTCAGTGGTGTTTCCTGACCCTCCAGCCCTTCCAGCAGCAGCGCCTCGAGGCGCTCTTCCGCCCGGCGTTTCTCATCGCCGCGGATCAGGTCCCGGACGTACTCGCTGGCGCTGCTGTAGCGGCCGGCGGCGATCTGTTCATCGACGAACCGTTTGAGCGGCGTCGGCAGGGAAATGTTCATGCTCTCTCCATGGAAGCACCGATTCATCGGGGTGACGGGATGCCAGTTAATGGCAACAAATGCCATGATGCAAGTGGGCAGTTCACCGGCTGGAACCGAGCTGCCGGGCTTTCGTTTCCGTTGGCTGCCCGCCAACCGACTCTTCACCGAGGCGACGTGCCGCCTGCCTCAATGGCCCTGCCCCGGGGCAATGAAGCGGTAGCGGTGCCCGTGGCGTCCAGCCAGCGGCGCAGCCGTGCGGGTACGCGGCCCAGGTCGCGACCTGGAACCGCGTGCGCCCGTCCGGGGACTTGCCGGGGGTCGCCCCCGGAAATACGTGGGGCGGGCGGTGAGCGAGTCGGCGGAAGGCGTCCTGCCGCCCTCAGGCGGTATTCGATCAGCGGCCATATCCTCTGATCTTTGGGAAACGCCCGCATGGGGTACTGTCAAAACTGACGAAACGGCGGTTTTGGCAGTTTTGACAGTAGGCTTCCCGGCTGTGTCAGAAATTTCGCGGGCAGCCCGCGCGAGCCAATTCATCGGTCCATCTCCTTGTGCGGTAGCGCCTGAGGCGTTATCCAGAAAGAGCCCGCTTCTGCTTGCGAAAAGTAGACCCACTGACCTGACCTGGGCGTAGGAGCCGGACCCGCCACGCGAGGTCCTGTTGGCGGAAAGGGAGGGCGCCGGGCGGTGCCGCGGGTCGCGTCGCTGGGGCACGCTGACCCGCGGCCCTCCCAACGCTCGACGTGGGCGGGTGCGCGCAAGGAGGGGTGATACGGGTTGAGCATCGATCCGCTGGAATTTCTTGCTCCCAGGGATCTCTCTCCCAAACGTTGGCCCTGCCGATTCCCTGTGCCGAGCAGTATCGCGGGTATGCCGCCATATCGAGCATCTCCTGTGACCAAAGGAGGTTTGTCCGCCCGGATCGGCTGGTCACCGCCCGTTTTTTTTGGCAGCGCCCGACACTGAATGCCCGTCGCGCGAGACCGGCGGGTGTCGCCCTCGGCCACACTGTAGCAAGTGCGCACGAGGTTGATGATGTGATGCGGCTAGCGCTTGCCGCAGGGCGCGGATTGTGAAGCCGGCCGGAAAGACCTTTTGGGGCGGATATTCCGGATACTTCCAAGACCCCGATGGTCATCTCTGGGAAATTGTGTTCAATCCCGACTTTGCTCCTGAGAACTGAGGCCCATCGCGTTCATTCCTTCGGCAAAGATGGGTCGAGGCCGCGGGAATGGACTGGAGAATCGCGGTAGGAGCCTGCCGGCCTTGACTCGGATGACCCATCGGCGCGCTTTTTTTCGCGCCCAGAGTCTTGCGAGGACGCAAGTCCGACACCCGGTTGGCGCATGCCCGGGGAAAACGTTCTGCGGCAAGTCAATTCCGACGGCCGTGCTCCTGATGAACGTTCCAGTCCACCGCGGCTCAACCGGTTCCTCAGCGCTGCCACTCCGGCACATCAGGTGCGGTCGAGACGGTGGGGCGGCGGCCCCCTCGCTTGCCCGTCTTCAACCGCGGGGTCGAGCAATATTCGCGAACCTTCGCGGCAATCTGTCGATCGGTCATCTTGTCCGCGGCCTCGACGATGCACACTCTTCCGCCGAGCTTGTTCTTCACGAGTCTTTTCTTCAATTCGCCCTTGGCCTCGCCCGGACCAAAAATGACGAATGACTCGGCATGGCGAAGCGCCGCAACGACCGCGTCGTAATAGATGTTGAGTTCTCCCGTGACCGCCTTCTGTCGACTATCGTCCGCCGGCACCTGATCCGCCGCGTAGCGCCCCTTCATCGGAGAATCCCCAGACCGCCGCAGCTGTGTCTCCACCTTCGAGACGATGTGTGCCGAGCGCTCGCCGGCGGGAGTGACGAATACCATCAAGGCTTTGCGATGATCAATCCAAACGCCGGCGGTGCATTTCTTCATATCCTGTCGTCCTCGTCAATTGTCGGTGAAGTATGCGCGCTTGTTACGGCGGATGCTACGGAATGACGAACGTCCGGATCGCGGGCCGGCGGCGCCGTTGGAAACAGCGGGTGACGGTCGTGATACCGTTGAAGTCATGCTAAATCCGGCCTGCGCGTCCGTGTCTCTTAGCTGCGTGCGTGCTGCCTCGGTACGCCCTCGTACAGACCGCTGCTCCGACGGTGTGCTCGATTACGACGTTTGTACGGGAGTTGCAGGAGTCGGAAATGCGGCAAGCCGAATGGTGATGGGCGAATGACAGTGCTGTCAGCCGCACTCGCGCTCCGGGTGCTCGATGCCGCGCCGGGCGCGATGAGGCGCGTCGATGAGTCCGGGGTGATCCGCGGCGTGGACAGGCACGTTGTGACTGCGTTCGGATATTCCCCCGCAGGCGCAATGGGCACGCGTATGGGCCGGCGGGTTCCGCTCAGTGCCGGCGGGTCGAATGCATCGCGTTCAACGACAAGGACCGGGGCGCGCGTGCTCGGCGCTGAGCGAAGCGGAAGTGACTCTGAGTGGCGAGTGCAAGCAAGGGCTCGAGTTCCCGGCCGCGATGAGTTGAGTGTCATTGTTCATTCATGCCGGCAACGCGCCGCCGGTCAGCGCCGTCGAGGTGGGAGTCGAACTCCCCAATCCACCGCCCGGCATTGGTGAGGCTCTGGACGCGGGGGGTCGTTGAGGCGCGAAGACGCGGGACCGAGCCGATCTTCGGCGATGGTGCGTCGCGGTATTCGTACGTGGCGGACCCATGAGGGTCGCAGGAGAGCGGCCGGCTCGCAGGTCCGGAGGGAATCTGCAGTTGCGGTCTGTGGCGTAGGCTCGGGATAGCGGGCCTGCCCGGCAGGCCCGCATGGGGGGCCTGGCGGTCAGATGTCGACCGTGCGTGCGGGTCGGCCGGCGCGCGGCGTACCCTGGGCGCTGGGCGCCAGGGCGGTTCGCAAGACATGGTCCCAGAACATGCTCGTCACGCCGTAATATCCGGGCCCTCCGGCGACATCGAGGGGCTGGGCGTGATGCAGTGCATGCCAGCGCTTGCGTCGCCCCAGCCAGCGACCTCTGGCTGCCCAGTGGTGCACCGCGTGATGAGTCACCGAATACGCGAAGTCGCCGAGCGTCACTCCGAACGTGAGCGCGCAAGCAGGCCACGTGCCCAGGACGATCCACGTGGGCAGATAGATCAATGCGGCGATAGAAGCGACACTGACGAACGTTGGCGAGTAGATCCTCGCCGCGGGCCGCCGATGATGCTGCGCGTGCCACGTGCTGAACGGCCTCACGCCGTGCAGCACGAACCGATGCACCCCGTATTCCATGAAGGTCCAGCTGGCAAGACCGAGCGTGGCGCACGCGACAGTCTCGAGCAGGCGTGCGCGGGGACTCACGCACAACAGAAGCACTCCAAGGCCTATGGACGCACCGCCGAGGACTGCGAAGTCCACTCGATACGCGGCCTTACTGTGCTCCAATGTGAACAATGGCGTGCAACTCCTCGGTCGGATCGCGTGAGCAGCCCGGCCTTCGCCGAGCGCACTCCCACCCAGATAGTATAGTCGCCCGTCCCTGTGCACTCTGTGCGCCTGCGCACCGACAGCGCCGATATGGACAGGCAGCCTGTCAGTCCACTCGACGGATGCGTGCCGTTCCGTGACCCTCGTCCGGCTCGCCTCACAGCCGGAGTTCGTCATGCCATCATTGTCGTGGATCGTCCTGGGGCTCATCGCCGGCGCCATCACCGGTGTCATCGTCGACCCGGGCGCAGATGGGTCATTCTCGAGGTTCTTCCTGGAATCGTCGGGGCGGTCACCGGCAAGTGGTTATTTCGGCTCTTCGGGATGGCACAGGTGACCGGAGCCAAATTACACAGCGCGGGACGCGCATTGCTCGGGGCTCTGGCCGTCCTCATCGTCTTGCGCAATTCGTTTCATCTCATTCGCCACGGATCGGCGTCATTCACCGGAGGGCTCTGATCGGATGGATGCTGCCGCCCGCGCCTGAGCAGAGGCACCCCGACGTCAGAGGAGGCGAGGGTGGCACACCGCGTTCCGCGTCCTCAACCAGGAGACCCTCATGGCGGTCGAACAGGCCCACATTCACATCATACCCAAGCCCTGGGGCCGCACCGACCTGAGGCCCTGGAACGTCTATCACGACCCGTTGGCAGCGATCGGGGAAGCCTGGTTCGAGCGCGCTGATCCGTCGGCACCCGCGCCGACCCTGCAGCTGAAACTGATCTTCACCGATGAGCCGCTCTTGAGTCAGACGCATCCTGATGAGGCGCGTGCGCGCTCGAGCGGTCTGGTGCACGGCACGTGCGAGGCGCTGTACGTCCTCTCGGCCAGCCCAGAGGCCCATATAGCCGTCGGATTGAAGCAACAGCTGACTCCCGCCGAGTTGCGGGCGTGCATCCGCGACGGCACGATCGGCGAACGAGTTCAATGGCAGGCGGTCCGAACGGGCGACTCCACGTTCGTGCCTCCGGGCACGATCCACGCCATCGGGGCTGGGCTGGTCATCGTCGAGATCCGGCCGAGAACTGCCGCGACGTTCCGGCCGTTCGAGGACGGCAGGTCACGCAAGCTTCACGCCGATATGGCGGTGGCGGCTGCGAGTGCCGGACGGTCCGCACCGCGCAGCCCCCCGCGCAAGCTGACCGCGGCAAGAACATTGCTCGTTGCCAGCCCGCATTTCGTGCTCGAACGCATGACGCTCGCGCCTGGAGTGGTGCGGGAACTGGACGCCGCGGCGGAGACCTGGCTGTTCATTCTCGCCGGCGCCGGCCGGGTCGAGTCGATCGAGGTCGATGCAGGTAAGGCCGTATTTCTCGAGAGCGAGCCGGCTCGCATCGAAGTTGGCGCAAATCGCCTTCACTGCCTTGTGGCATATGCTCGTTGCACCCCGGCGCCGTATCTGCTGCGTCGCATGAACGGCATGCGCGTGCCCGACCCTGTCCGCGATTCGCCCGGCACGTCGTTGCGAATGGAGTCGGTGCCTGTCAGTCGGGACGCCTCTGCCGAGGCGGTACCGTGAGCCTGCTCGGGCGGTTCGCGTTGGTGGGCAATTCGCTCCCGCGACGCTGTGGGATCGCGACCTTCACGACCGACTTGCAGCAGTCCATCGAGAACCTGCCGCCGCACGAGCGCTGCAGCATCGTGGCCATGACGGACGATGGGCACGCCTACGACTACCCGGCCGCCGTGTGCCTTCAGATCAATGATCAACGGCTCGAGGACTACAAGGATGCAGCCGATATTCTGAACCGCGCGCGGTGCGAAATCGTGTCGCTGCAGCACGAGTTCGGCATCTTCGGCGGTGAGGCGGGCGGCCACATCACGGCGCTGACCGCGCGGCTGACCATGCCGCTCATCACCACATTCCACACCGTGCTCGAGCGGCCGACGCCGGCGCAGCGGCGCGTCCTCGGGGAGATTGTCGAGGCCTCCGCCCGAGTCGTCGTCATGGCCGAGAAGGGTCGGGAATTGCTGCGCGCCGTATACGAAGTCGCGGCCGGGAAGATCGAGGTCATCCCGCACGGGACTCCGGATGGCGCGTTCGTCGAGCCCGATGAGGCGAAGTGCGTCCTCGGTTTCGCGGGCCGTCCGGTCATTCTGACTTTCGGTCTGCTCGCGCCCAGCAAGGGTGTCGAAGTGATGATCGACGCGATGCCGGAAGTCTTGAAGAGCTGCGCCGAGGCGGTATACGTCGTGCTCGGCGCGACCCACCCGAATCTGGTCCGTGATCAAGGCGAGGCCTATCGGAACAGCCTCATGGCGCGGGTGCGCACGCTTGGAATCGACAGCCATGTCGTGTTTCTCGATCGATTCGTCGATCAGGCGACGCTGCTGAAGTTCATCTCAATGTGCGATGTCTACGCCACTCCGTATCTCAACGAGGCGCAGATGACATCCGGAACCCTGGCCTACAGCTTCGGCCTGGGCAAGGCGGTCGTCTCGACCCCCTATTGGCACGCGCGCGAGCTGTTGAGAGACGGGCGCGGCGTGCTGGTTCCCTTTGGTGATGTCGCGGCGCTCGGTCGCGAGACCGCCGCATTGCTGAGCGACGGGCCCAGGCGACTCGCGATGCGCCAGCGCGCGTACGCGCAAGGCCGCTCGACGATATGGCCGAGAATCGCGGAGCGCTACTGCGCACTGTTCGAGAGTACCGGAGGCGGGGCTGGGTGCCGCCACGCTCCACGCAAGAACCAGCAGGCCGGGACGGATCGCCGCGCCGCTCAGGGTGTTCGGGCGGCGCCGGTCGGCCATTTGCTGTCTCTGTGCGACGATACGGGCCTGCTTCAGCACGCGACGCATGCCGTTGCGGATCGCTCGCATGGCTATTGCACCGACGACAATGCGCGCGCCTTGCTGCTCGCCTGCGCCCTCGAGCGGACCGGAGAGTCGCCTCTGCCGGAAAGCGTGACCAGCCGGTTCGCCGCGTTCGTGCAGCATGCCTGGAATCCCGGCACCAGGCGCTTTCGCAATTTCATGGGGTTCGACCGGTGCTGGCACGGCGGGCCGGGGTCCGAGGACAGTCACGGGCGTGCGCTGTGGGCCCTCGGCGAGTGTGCCCGCGCCGGGCGCCGCGAGCCGCGGCGGCGCTGGGCCGCGGCCCTGTTCGCCGAGGCGCTGCCGACCGTGGCGAGCTTTCTCTCGCCCCGCGCGTGGAGTTTCGCGCTGCTCGGCCTGGATGGCTACTGCGCCGCCGCCGCACGCCACGCCGATGCCTGGGGCATGCGCGAGCTGCTCGCGGACCGATTGCTGCTGCTCATGCAGGCGGTCGAGAGCGCCGATTGGCAGTGGTTCGAGGAAGGACTCGCTTATGACAACGCGCGCCTGCCGCAGGCCCTGATCGTGACGGGCTGCGCGCTCGAGTCGCCGCGCCACCTGCGCGCCGGCCTGCGCTCACTGCGCTGGCTGATGAGCCTGCAGACGACAGCGGCGGGGTGCTTCAGGCCCGTCGGCTCGATGAGCTTCGGCGCCAAGCGATCGGTCCCGCTCGCCTTCGACCAGCAGCCCTTGGAGGCCGCGGCCTCGATCTCCGCGTGCCTCGCTGCGTGGCGCGCCGACGGCGATGACGTCTGGCTGGCGCACGCGGAGCGGGCGCTCGCGTGGTTCTTCGGCGCGAACGATCTGTCTTTGCCGCTGATCGATCTGGACACCGGCAGCTGCCGCGACGGACTGCATCCGGATCGCCCCAACGAGAACCGGGGAGCCGAATCCGTCGTCTCGTATCTTCTCAGTCTTGCCGATATGCGGCAGCTCGACCGCTCGAGCGCCGCCCGCCCGATCCAACTACCCGAGCTCACTGCCGACGCCGATGACTTCGCGTGACGGTCGAGCGACATGGAGACACCTTGTCATCCCCCACGCTAGTAAAACGTCAGACCCTGCGCCTCAGTCCAGATCCTACGCGAGTGGTGATGCGCCACTTCAAGCCGAGCGCCGAGCCCCGCAATCTCACCCCGACGGACACGAAGCGAGTGACGCACATCGTCGATCGGGTCCTCGCTCTCGATCCCGACACCGCGTCCCGGCAGCTGACGGAGCTGCTCGAGACCTTCGAGGGCCGCCACCGCCGGCTGCTCGCGACCTTCGAGACGCGCGCCGACGCGGTGGAAGTCGTTCACTCGGTGCACAGTCCGCTCACGCAGGTGCAACGCCAACTCGTAGGCGCCTACTTCCTGCACGAGTACTCCTTCGAAGCGGCAGCGCTTTTCAATCCAAGCATCGTCGCGCATCCGGATCAGTCCGCGGTGGCGCGCGGCGCGCGCCGCTTCATCCTCAGTCTGCGGGCTGTCGGGGAAGGTCATGTCTCCTCTCTGACCTTTCGATCGGGAATGCTCGCAGCCGATGGCACCATCACGGTAGAGCCGGCCGCGCGACTGGCGTCGATTCCGCACCTGCAGCGGGTAGTCCCCGGCATGCGCAGCGACTGTATCGAGGTGGTATTCCAGCCCGACGGCGACATCAGCGAGCGTGTCATCTTCCCGGTGACCGAGGCCCAGTCGAACGGCATCGAGGATGCGCGCTTCGTGGAGTTCGACCACGGCGACCGGAAGACCTTCTATGCGACCTACACCGCCTACAACGGCAGGTCGATCCGCTCCGAGCTGCTCGAAACCGGCGATTTTCAGCGCTTCAGCATGACGGCCCTGACGGGTGCGGCTGCGCGCAACAAGGGCATGGCCCTGTTCCCGAGAAAGATCAACGGCCGGTACGCCATGATCGGGCGGCAGGACAACGAAAACCTCTACCTCATCTACTCGGATGACTTGTACTCCTGGGAGGAGGGCGCCGTGCTGCTCGCGCCGCGATTCCCCTGGGAATTCGTCCAGATCGGCAATTGCGGATCGCCGATCGAGCTCGAAGAGGGCTGGCTGCTGCTGACTCACGGTGTCGGACCGATGAGGCGGTATTCCATCGGCGCGGTGCTACTGGACAAACAGGATCCCGCGAAGGTGCTCGCCCGCCTGCCCGAGCCGCTGCTGCGACCCGAGCGATCGGCCCGCGAGGGCTACGTCCCGAACGTCGTGTATACGTGCGGCGCCATGCGCCAGGCAGAGCGCATCATCCTGCCCTACGCGGTCTGCGACACATTCTCCAATTTCGCGACGATCGAGATCGCCACGCTGATAGGTGCGATGGCGCCCTGAGCAGACCTGCCTGCCCGACAGCCGTCGGGCCCGAGTCCGTCCGTACCGATCACGAGGCTCGCCGGGTCGGCTAGGCCCCGCGGGCCTGCGCCTGGGCGCGCAGGCCCGGCAGCAGCCGATCGGTTTCCTTCTTGACCACCGCGTAGCACTCGCAGCACAGTTGTTCCAGCCGCGGCCGGTCCAGCACCGTGATGAGGCCGCGGGCGTACCGGATGACGTTGAGCTTCTGCAGTTTGCCGGCCGCCTCGGTGACGCCTTCGCGGCGAACGCCCAGCATGTTCGCGATCAGCTCCTGGGTCATGGCCAACTGATTACTGGGCAGCCGGTCGAGAGACAACAGCAGCCAGCGACACAGCTGCTGGTCGACGGAGTGGTGCCGGTTACAGACCGCAGTCTGAGCCATCTGCGTCAGCAACGCCTGCGTGTAGCGCAGCAGCAGCTGCTGCAGCTCGCCGTTGCGGTGGAATTCATCCTTGAGCCGCTGCCCAACCAACCGATACGCGTGCCCGGCGCTCTGCACGATGGCCCGGCTCGGAGTTGTCTCGCCGCCCATGAACAGCGCCACCCCGATCAGGCCCTCGTTGCCCACCACCGAGATTTCCGCCGAGGCACCGTCCTCCATCACGTAAAGCAGGGAAACGATGGCGTCGAGCGGAAAGTAGACGTATCGCAGCACATCCCCGGACTCGTACAGAACATCGCCGAGCGGCATCGGAATCAATTCCAGGAGCGGATAGATTCGTGTGCGCTCGTCCGGGGACAGCGCGGCCAGGAGATGATTTTCAGAATATCGTTGGGTACCGGGCATGAGAAATTTGAGCCTTGATAAACCGACGCTCGTCCGGGTCTCGACACCCGGCGGCCGTCCGTGAAAGAGTCCCCTTGACATATATCATAACATAAAGCGCGCGTTAGTAGGAGCGGTGGCGCACATAGTGGAAAATGTTTTCCAGGACGGCGGCCGCGCCCGCAGACTGGCCGCTGCCCCGTGCGGATGCCGCAGGCCGTCGTGCCGGCCGCGCCGGCAATGTTGGGCACCCCATCGGCTGCGCCGTTTCGTTTGAGGGCGCAATTGTCTTTACCAGCGCCAGGCTCGGGAGACGGTTTGAGGGGCTCACGCCGGTCCCGATCGATTTCAGCGGCAACTGTTGCCGCGTTTGGCCCCAAGACAGTCGCGGCGATGATGTTCGTCGCTCGCAACGGAATCGCCAGGGGACCCCTCGCCTCGCAGCGGATAACGGCGGGAATCCTCATTGCGGAGCGTCCTTCAGCCACGCGACGCGCCTACAGAGTTCAACATGACTTCGATGCACGGCGATTCGTCCGGGCGCCTCGCTAACGACTCGTGGCGTGCAAGCCGGCATGACATCCGCAGAAGGCTCGGCTCTTTGAGCTCGGGCGGGTGGCCTATTCCCGACGTCGAGGACGGGGCCACCGGGGTTTGCCGGAGATCGCCAACTTCCTCAAGCTGGCGCACGGTTCCGGTCGTTCGCGCAACGGGAAGCCTCTCTGACCGCGTCGCGCGGTGCGTACGCGATTGATGACCAAGGCCCAGGAGATCGATCTTGAGCTTCGCCGTCGGCGACACACATCGATGGCCTCGCAAGGTAAGGGTCTGGGCTTCGTCCTGTGCGAACCCTACGGGTATTACGGTGTGCCGACCCCGATCGAGGCGCGCCCCCCATGCCGTCGGGAACTCCTGCCGCGTTGGCGGCGGCCGCTACGGCGATGCGGCCAGCGCCGGCGGCTCTACCGGGCGCGCATGAATCGAGTCCTCGAGCGATGGCCTCCGGTGGCTTGCCGGGCTCATCCCGGGCCGCAAGCAGGCTTTGCCCTCAGAACGGCGGAATGAGACTCCAGTGCGGTTGCTCCGCGCGCTGGGATGTGCGCAGGAGGCGGCTCGAGCGCTCACGGACGAGATCAGTGCCCGCCGCGACCGAAGCGTCCGCGGCCTGCCGAGGCGAGCGCGTGCGGGCCGGATGATGTGCGTGTGACGGCCGATCCCACCGGCACCGCGGTGGTGAATCGACCCGGAACCGATCCGATACGCCGTCGGGGTGCAAAGTCCGCAGGAACGAACCGCGGCGATGCGGCGTCTGCCGGTCCGACCCGGACCGGCAGACGCGCGCGCTTACTGGCAGGTCCCGGTGGTGACCGGACACTGCGGATACGTGGGTTGCTTCGGGAACGCGGGTATCCACGGCGGTGGCGGTGGCAGCTGCACCGGGTGATGCTTGATTTCCCTCAGCAGCACGTGCACGGCGGTCTCGATCTGCGTGTCGAGGTGCTCGCGCGCCAACAGGCCCGGGTTCACGTGCACTGGGATCGAGGGCACCACGCCGATGTTCTCGACCACCCACTTCGAGTTCGTTCCGTACATGGCGATCTCGGAGATGATCTGCTGCGCGCCATCGAGCAGCGTGAACGGCGTGAACAGGCCGCGCACGCCCGCCCAAGTGCGCGAACCGATGGTCGGCCCGAGATGATACTTCTGGAACCGGTACGCGAAGATGTCGCCGTCGGAGGCCGAGCCGTGATTGATCAGCGCCGCGAGGTGGCCGATGTAGGCGTCCGAAGGGCTTTGCTGCGGCACGCCGTTGCGCCGGACCCACGCGGCGACCATCTTCTGGGTGAGACGGTTGAACAGGATCGTGTCGATGAAGCCGCCGAGATTCCAGCGATCATCGATGATCATCCCGGGCTTGTTGATCTGGCTGTAGAACTGCCGCACGAACTCGTGCAGCCCGGTGGCTTCCATGTCGTAGAGATACACGTAGCCGATCTTGCCGTGGGAGAGCTTGGTCACCTCGCGCCGATTGTCGTTGATCCAGTGCAGCAGGTGAAGCTTGCCGCTGTTGACGATCGGCTTGACCAGTATGGTCCAGGGCGTTCCGGTCGGGGTCGCCGCGATCTTCAGCGCGATGGTCTGGCCGAGCGTTCCCTGCAGGAGCGAGTACGGGTTGGTCGGAGCCTCGAGCGGTTTGCCGTTGATGGCCAGCACGTAGTCGCCCTGCTTGACCTTCAATCCCGGCTGGGCCAGCGGCGCGTAATAGCCGGGCACGGTGTTGTCGCCGTGCAGGATGCGCTTGAGGTAGTAGCGTCCCGCCGCGCGGTTCAGGGCGAACTGCACGCCGAGGCCCGCGGTCGGTTCCGGCGGGGTCTTCCATCCGGTATTGCCGCCGAAGATGTACATGTGGCTCTCGCCCAGCGAGCCCATCATGTTGCCGATGACGTAGTTGAGGTCCTCGGGGTCCTGCACCAGCGGCAGCAGCGCCGCATAGCGCTTGCCGAGGGCCGCCCATTTCTCCTTGATCAGATCGGGGTTGACGAAGAAATCACGCACGTTGCGCCACGCCTCGTAGAAGCTCTCGCGCCATTCCGCGCGCGGATAAATCTTCATCTGCATGTTCGAGGTGTTGAGCGGCTTGGCCGGGGCCTGTGCCGCGAATACTGCCGGGCGCAGCATCCATTTACCGTTCTGTTGGTACAAGAGCGTCGAGCCGTTCGCCGACAGCGAAAAACCGGAGCCGATGCCCGCAGCCAGGGTCAGGGATTTGCGCGCCTTCATGCTGTAGGCGCGCAATTTCGGCACTTCCCCCGGGACCGAGCCACCGATGGTGGCGATGGGCGTGGTGGAGTAGTACACGACGCCCTTGAATTCCGCGACGTTCGAGATGTTCGCGGCGGGCACGGGCATCTGGACGGCGCGGCGCATGATGCCGGTGAAATCGATCTTCACCGCGGCCGGCTTCTTGCCGGTCGGCTTGGTCTTGCGCTTGCCTTTGTGCGTGCCTTTGACGGCCTTCGACGGGACCGGATGCTGGGTGCGCGGCGCGAACGGTGAGGGGGTCGTCGCCTGCAGGGTGGTCACGTACAGGCCATCAGGGACCACGCTGGTCGCCCCGACGCCGAATGTGGACATTACCGGGTTGATCAGGCGCGCGGACACGAAGTACAGGTATTTCCCGTCGTGCGAGAACACCGGGTTGGTGTCGCTGAAGTCCCCCCGGCTGAGCTGATGCAACTTGCCGGCGGGAATGTCGTAAACGAAGAGCGCGTGCAGATTGTTCGCCAGCCGCTTGGAGAATGCCAGCCAGCGGCTGTCCGGCGAGAAGTCGACGTCCTGGAAGATGTGGGTCGGCATGGAGCGCGGCGCCGTGGCCACCAGCTTGTGCGCCATGGTCTTCACGTTCACCAGCCACAATTGCTGGCGCGAGGTGCTGTAGGTCAGCCACTGGCTGTCAGGGCTCCAGCGCAACCGTCCCATGTAGGTCAGATCGGCGGTGCGTGTGAGCGCGCGCGGCGTGCCGTTGCCGTCGGCGGCGCGCACCATCACCTGACTGTCACGTCCGTCGTCGCGGATGTAGGCGATCCACTTGCCATTCGGGGACCAGGTGGGATCCTTGTCGTTGCTCGCGCGTGCGGTGCTGAGTTCGGTGGTGTGGCCGTATGCGGCGGGTACGGTGAAGATCGCGCCGCGCGCGCCGAAGACCGCGAGTTTGCCGTCGGGGGCGAGGGCCGCGCTGCGGATCATCTTCGCCGCGGCGTACTCGTATGGCAGCGTGCGCGAGCCGGTGAGCGGGACCGTGACCGGTATCCGCGTCACGTGGCGTGTCGCGAAGGAGTACACGTAGAGCTTGCCGCCGTCGGAGAGCGCGATCCCGGTGTTGCCGGCGCTCGGCCAGTCGACATCGTAAGCCGGGAAGTCGGTCACCGGGTGCTCGGCGCCGGTCTTGAGGTTCTTCGCCCAGATGTTGAGGACGCCGTTGGCGCCGCGGTCCGAGGCGTAGTACAGGGTGTTGCCCACCCACATCGGGAAGGTATTTTCGCCCTTCCAATGCACCAGCTGGGTGCTCGCGCCCGTGGCGAGATCGTAGGTGAAGATCTTGTCCGCCTGTCCCCCGAAATAGTGCTTGCGGTGGAACACGCGGAGTATTCGCGACAGCTTGTTATAGGCGATCACCGTGCCGCTGGCATTGAACGACAGCGGCCCGGTCCAGGGCATTGGCAGCGGGACCGGCAGGCCGCCGGTGACCGCCACTTCGAAGGCGCGCTCGATCTGGGGGTTGAAGCTCTCGCGGCGCGAAAGGAAGACCACGTCGCGGCTGTTGGGAGTCCAGCCCACGACGATGTTGTCCGGAACCGTCGCGATCTTGCCATTCATGGGCTGATTGATCGACCGCCACGTCAACTGCCTGACGGGTCCGCCGTTGATCGACACGACATAGACGTCGGTGTTGCCGCGGTACCAACCGGTGAACGCGACCCACCGGCCGTTGGGAGAAATCAGGGGGTGCGAGTCGTAGCCGGAAGTCCCCGTGAGGCGCACGGCCTCGCCGCCGGGCAGGCGGACTTTCCATACCGATCCGCCCGCTTCGAACACCACGGTGTTGCCGTGGATGCTCGGATAGCGGATCAGGGCCTGCACCGGGCCGGGGGGAGTTTGGGCCTGCGCCGCGTTCGACAGCAGAACGAGCGAAAGCGTTGCGCAGAGCGCGCCAGCAAACGTGCGAAGCGTCATCCGGCAATCCTCCGTTTCGAACCCGAGTTCGTCAGATGACAGCTACGACGGGTCCAGTGGATGGTGAAATTGAAGCGGCGAATTCTGCGCGCTTGCCCATGGCGTGGCAAGCGGGCGGCAGCGCCGGGAGGGAGCGTGCGATCACGATGCGCGCGGCGCAATTGGGCGAGGCCAGGGCGATGGGTGTGATGGAGTCGGCACGGGGTTCCCGGTTTCGTTCTTCGCGCGTTAATCGGTGTCGGGCCGGGCGTTATGTTGCGAGTCTTCGGTCGATCGACCGTGACGTGCGTCGGGGGTTCTCGCGGCGGGTCGGAACGCCCGATTCGCGCGATGAAGCGTTGGACCGTGAGAGGCCCGCGGCATCGATCGATACCGGAGCCGGAACCGTCGCTACGGAGCCTCCCTGGGCGGGGTACGGGGTGGAAGTCGCGGCTCGCTGGCCAGGCGCCGAAGACGGTTTGTTCATGGGTGCTGGGGTCCCGGGGTGGAACTCGGCGTAAAATAGGACGTCGGCCCCATGAGGAGGCTCGCGCCCTTGACGCGGATGACAGCTGGTCTGCCCGGTCGATGCGCCGTGCTCAGCGGGTTGTGCGCCGTGCTATTGCTGTGCGGGACGCAGCCGGCGGCGGGGGCGGCGCGTCTGACGGCGATGTTCATCGTTGCGCGCCGCGTGGTTTCCGATCCGTTCTTCGCGCATTCCACCGTACTGGTCGTGAACGATCTCGGTCCGGCTCCGGTCGGCCTCATCATGAATGAGCCGACGTCGATACCGGTGGGGCGGCTGTTCACCGGCGAGAGGCGCCTGGCCGCGGTGCCGGGCAGAGTGTATTTCGGCGGTCCCATCGGGCTTGATCACCTGTGGTTTCTGTTTCGGGCGCTCGAGCCGCCTCGGGGCGCAGTCGAAGTGTGCCGTGGTGTCTACTTGAGCGCGGACGCGATCCTGCTGCGGCGGCTGCTGGCACGCGCCAAGCCCATGGCTGGCCTGCGGATCTACCTCGGTCATGCGGGTTGGGCGCCGGGGCAGTTGCAGGCCGAGATCGAAATGGGCGCGTGGAGCCTCGAGCGCGTGGATTCCCGAGCGATTTTCGGGGCGGGTTCCGGCGCTGCTCGGGGCTGGCCGGGGCCGCTGGGCACGGCGTTCGCGCAAGCACTCGTGCCCCGCTTCGAAGAGATCGCGAGACCCCGTCGATTGGAACGTTAGCGGCTCGCCCCGTCGGGTCGGTTGGGTGCAATTTGCGGATATCGCTGGTGCCGGCACCGGCGACATGCAAGACTGATTGCATTGCCGGCGATGGGATGGATTGACCTCCATGCACAGACGCAATATTCATCTGGCCGCGATCGCCGCCGCTCTCGCTGTCGTGCCGGCGGTCAACGCCGGAGTCGTCTCTTCCCGGGCCGCGGTTGCGAACCAACGCGTGCATTGGAGCGCTCCGGCGACCACCATCGCCGCGCTGGTGCGCAGGCGGCCGGTGCTCGCGCGGCACGCCATGGTGGTCAGCGCCCAGCATCTGGCGACCGAGGTCGGCGTGCGGATCCTCAAGGAGGGCGGCAATGCGATCGACGCGGCAGTGGCGGTGGGCTATGCGCTCGCGGTGGTGCAGCCGTGTTGCGGGAATATCGGCGGCGGCGGATTCATGATGATTCACCTTGCGAGCGGCCGGAACGTGTTTCTGGATTTCCGCGAGAAGGCGCCTCTGAAAGCCACGCCGACGATGTACCAGAACGCCGCCGGTGACGTGGTGCCCGGCCGCAGCACCAGGACGTTTCTGTCCGTGGGCGTGCCCGGAACCGTTCTGGGGCTCGATACGGCGCTGCGCAAATACGGCACCATGAGCCGACAGGAAGCAATGGCGCCGGCGATCCGCCTGGCGCGCGAGGGTTATGTGCTGGAGCAAGGCGACGTCAACATCCTCGATACCCGCGTCAAGGACTTCGCGCGGTACCCGAACGTCGCGGCAATTTTCCTCGATCACGGCAAGCCGTACGTCGCCGGCGAGCGTCTGCGGCAACCGCAGCTCGCGCGGACACTGGCGTTGATCTCCCGCGAGGGCAGCCGCGCGTTCTATCGCGGACCGATCGCCCGGGCGATCGTGGCCGCCAGCGGTGCGCACGGCGGTATTCTCTCGATGCGGGATTTCGCCGACTACACCGTACAGTGGGCGAAGCCCGTCGAATGCCGCTATCACGGCTACACGGTGCTGTCGGATCCGCCGCCGAGCTCCGGCGGTGCGACGATCTGCGAGATCCTGCAGATCATCAAACCGTATCCGTTCTCCAAGTGGGGCTACGGTTCAGTCAAGACCATCCATTACCTGGTCGAGGCCGAGCGGCGCGCGTTCGCCGACCGCAACACCTACCTCGGCGATCCGGCGTTCGTGCATAACCCGATCAGGCGCCTGCTCTCGGCCCGGCATGCGGCCCGGCTGCGCGCGAGCATCAAGCCGGATGCCGCCACGCCGTCGCTCGACATCAGGGGCAGTCTCGGGCCCTACGAGGGCACCGATACCACCGATTATTCGATTGTGGACGCGCACGGAAACGCCGTGGGCGTCACGTATACGATCAACTACCTGTTCGGGCTCGGGCGGATCGCGGGCGATACCGGCTTCTTTCTCAACAACGAGATGGACGATTTCACCTCCAAGCCCGGGGTGCCGAACTCCTTCGGCTTGGTGCAGGGCAAGGCCAATGAGATCGAGCCCGGCAAGCGGCCGCTGAGCTCGATGGCCCCGACCATCGTGCTGCGCGGCAAGCGGCTGTTCATGGTGACGGGCAGCCCGGGCGGCTCGACGATCATTTCGACGACGCTCGAGAGCATTCTGAACGTGGTCGACTTCGGCATGAACGTGCAGCAGGCAGTCGATGCCCCGCGCGTGCACCAGCAGTGGTACCCGGACGTGGTCTTCGCCGAGCCCGGACTGATGACCCGGTGGACCCGGCGGCGGCTGCAAGAAATGGGCTATCGCTTCAGGATGATCAGATCCTGGGGCGCGGACGAGGCCATCGTCGTGAATCCACGGACCCATGAGCTGGAGGGGGCCAACGACCGCCGCAGCCCTGCGGGTTTGGCCGCCGGCTATTGATCGTCCGGGGACCGGACCGATGACTCAGGCCGGCTCGTCCCGCAGTTCCCCGGCGAGCACAGCGCGCAGCTGGGCCAGGTCATCGACGCGCCGTGCGGCCTTGCGCAGCGCCCGGAGGTCGATTTCGCCGGCCGCGCAGAGGGCGCGATACTCGAGTTCGGCGGCGCGCAGGGCGTGCGAGACATCATGCCAGCGCGCGGCGAGGGTTTGACGAGCGGCGGCCGATAGAGCCGACTTCCAGCGGCGGGGTGTGTCGAAGTACATCGCTCAGGCTCCTGATCGATGGGTCATTCTCCGTGCCTGAGGTGACTTTGATAAGTCAATCTGAAGGCAATTCGGTTACAACTCGCATGAGGCAACGTAAGATTTCAAGCGCCTGGCGGGAATTGAAAAAGGCAGTTACTGTCATTACAATTATAGCCTAGGCAGTCATATTGCAAGTACCCCTTACGGGGGATTCGCGCGGGGAGCAACCTTGGCGAACATCTACGAGGTCAAAAGTTACGATCCCAGTCAGAGCGTCGCGCATCTGATGGGTCGTGTGAGAGTCGAGATGCTGGCGGCGCTCGACCGGGAGCTGTCCGCCGATCCGCAGTTGTCGCAGCTGGGCGTGACCTCCGCCCAGTTCGTGGTGATGGTCAGGCTGGTCGGGAAGGAGAGCCGCAAATCGGCCTCGGATCTGTGCAAGGAGCTTTCGTACGATGCCGGCGCGATGACACGCATGATCGACCGGCTCGAGAAAAAGGGCTTGGTGCGGCGGATGCGTTGTTTGAAGGACCGGAGACTCATTTTTCTCGAGGCGACCGAGCTGGGCCGGGGCGCCTATCCGCGGATGCTCGCAATGTCGGTGGCCGTGCAGAACCGGTTTCTTCGCGGCCTCGACAAGGCGCAAGTCCAGCAACTGACGGATGTCTTGAATCGCATGCTGCAGAACGTGGGTTGAGGCTCGGGGCCCTCCCGGTTTTCGAGCCGACAACCTGCCTAGGCATCTATAGCCGTGACAGAAAGAAGGACATCGGGCGGTCACCGCCGAGAATGGGCAGTCTATGACAGTGGCAGAAGAAAAAAGCGGATCGCTCTGGAGTACCCCAAGGGCGCGATGGCTGATTACGATCACCGTGGTGGTCGTGCTGGCCGGCGCTGGATATGGTCTCTACTGGTACCGTGTTGCACGTTTCATCGAGTACACGGATGACGCGTATGTGAGCGGAAACGTGGTGGATATCACCCCGCGCAGCTCCGGTACCGTCGTGGCGATCGGCGCCAACAACACGCAGTTCGTCAAGGCGGGTGATCCTCTGGTGCGCCTGGATCAGGCGGATGCGGAGGTGACGCTGCAGAAGGCGGAAGCGAACCTTGCCAGTACGGTGCGTCAAGTGCGCAATCTCTTCGCCACCAACGCCGAGCTGCGCGCCGATGTGCAGGTATACCGCACGGCGCTCGTCCGGGCCCAGTCCGACTACGCGCGCCGCGCCCGACTGGCGCGTACCGGAGCGGTCTCGGGCGAGGATCTTCAGCATGCGCGCGATGCGGTGCGTGCGGCCCGGGCGGCGCTCACCGCCGCCGAGCAGCGCCTCGCCGCCAATCGGGCCTGGGTCGCCAACACGACCATCGCGACGAACCCCAAAGTGCAGGCCGCCGCGGCGGCTGTGCGCGCGGCGTATCTGACGTATGCGCGCACGATCCTGCCCGCGCCGGTGTCGGGATTCGTGGCCAAGCGAGACGTGCAGCTTGGCGAGCACGTAAGTCCCGGCATGCCGCTGATGTCGATCGTGCCGCTCAACCAGGTCTGGGTCGATGCGAACTTCAAGGAAACACAGCTGACGGACATGCGAGTCGGGCAGTCGGTGCAGCTGACCTCGGACCTCTACGGGAGCGGGGTGGTGTATCGGGGGCGGGTGATCGGCTTCGGCGCCGGCACCGGCTCGGCGTTTTCGCTCCTGCCGCCGCAGAACGCCACCGGAAACTGGATCAAGATCGTGCAGCGCGTCCCGGTACGTATTGCGATCGATCCGAAGCAGCTCGCCGCTCATCCGCTGCAGATCGGTCTGTCGATGCGGGCCTACGTCGATATACGTCATGACAAAACACCGCGTTTGCCGGAGGTGGCGAGCACCGGACCGGAGGCCTCCACCGACGTGTTCACCCCGGCGAGCGCACGGGCCGAGCGGGCGATCCGGCGAATCATTGCGGCCAATGCGGCCGGTGCGCCCAATCCGGGCCTCGGCCCGCCGGTGAGCCCCCGTGCCGCCGCGCCGCGCCGCGCGGCTCGCCGGTCGGCGCGGCTGGTCGCAGCGGATCGCGGGCTGTACTGAGCGATCCGCAGATCATGAGCGAATTGAACGTCGAAGCAGCCTCGGGCCGGACCCCGCCGCCGGCCGCGCTGCCGCCGCTGGTCGGCATGAGCGTCGTGCTCGGGACGATCGCGCTGTCGCTCGCCACCTTCATGAACGTGCTCGATACCTCGATCGCCAACGTCTCGATACCGGCGATCGCGGGCGATCTGGGCGTCTCGCCCGACAAAGGCACGTGGGTGATCACCTCGTTTGCGGTCGCCAACGCCATCTCCATGCCGCTGACCGGATGGTTGACGCGGCGCATGGGTCAGGTGCGGCTGTTCACGGCTTCGACGATTCTGTTCGTGATCAGCTCCATGCTGTGCGGTCTGGCGCCGACGTTCTCGATGCTCGTGCTGTTCCGGGCGGTGCAGGGGCTGGTGGCCGGACCGATGATTCCGCTGTCGCAGGCGCTGCTGCTGTCGAGCTATCCGAAGTCCAAGGCAGGCGCGGCCCTCGGAGTGTGGTCGATGACCACACTGGTGGCCCCGGTGGTCGGCCCTGTGCTTGGCGGCTGGATTACCGACAACATCTCCTGGCCCTGGATCTTCTACATCAACGTTCCGGTGGGGATCGTGGCGGCAGTGGTGACCTGGGCGATCTATCGGCGGCGTGAGACGCCGACGGCAAAGTTGCCGATCGACAAGGTCGGACTTGGCCTGCTCGTCATCTGGGTGGGGTCGCTGCAGATCATGCTCGATAAGGGCAAGGACCTCGACTGGTTCAGCTCGACCTTCATCGTCGCGCTGGCCATTATCGCCGCGATCTCCTTCGCGGTATTCATTGTCTGGGAGGTCACCGACAAGCACCCGGTGGTGGATCTCGGGCTGTTCCGTAACCGCAACTTCACGGTCAGCTCGATCGCCATGTCCATCGGCTACGGCCTGTTTTTCGGCAACGTCGTGCTGCTGCCGCTGTGGCTGCAGGAGTACATGGGCTATACCGCAACGCTCGCGGGCTGGGTGCTCGCGCCGGTCGGTGTGCTCGCGATCCTGCTCACGCCCGTGGTCGGGCGCCTGGTCGATCGTCTCGATCCGCGGTGGTTTGTTACGGCGTCCTTCCTCGTGTTCGCGCTGGTGATGTTCATGCGGTCGGACTTCAACACGCAGGCGAGCTTCGACACACTCCTGACGCCGACCCTGATCCAGGGCGTGGCGATGGCCACGTTTTTCATCCCGCTCCTGGCGCTGGCATTCTCGGGCCTGGAACCGGAGCGCATCGCCTCCGCTTCGGGGGTGATCAACTTCACGCGCCTCACCGCAGCCTCGTTCGCCACTTCGATCACGACGACGCTGTGGTCGCGCCGCGCGGCGCTACACCATGCGCAGCTGGTCTGGAGCCTGACGGCCAATCCACAGGCCCAACAGTTCATGGCACAGGCGCATGCGCGAGGGTTGTCGACGCAGCAGGGGGCGTTCTTGCTCAATCAGCTGATCAACGCTCAGGCGTACATGCTGTCGGCGGACGACATCTTCTGGGTGTCCGGTTACCTGTTCGTCGCGATGGCGTTTCTGATCTGGTTGGCCCGACCCGGCGCCAGGAATCTGTCGGTGGAAGTCTCCGCCGGCGCACACTGAGCCAAGCGCTCAGGCGCGCGGCGGCGCCAGTCCTGCCGCGCGCAGACCCGCGGCGAACTTGTTTTCCCCCGCCCGCTCCAGGGCGCAGGCGACGCTCAGCGCTACGACGAAGGGGATCAGCGGTTCGGTATCGCCACCGATGGCTTCTATTTCTACGCGCCGCAGCCGCTCGAGCAGGGCGCCGTCGCGGGCATGCAGCGAGGTTTCGTCCAGAGCGATCTCGGCGGCATCTTGGGCTTGCCCTGGACGGTGTGCGGCGAACCGCTGCCGCACGGTCTGCGCCCTGAAGAGCGTCTCGAGCGGCGCCGTGCCGGCGATCTCCCGCAGCCGCGCACCGACGGATCCGGAGGCGCGGGAGAGGGCGGCAGGGCCGTCCTCGAGCGCCTCGGTGATTTCCTGGCGGTCGGCCAGATCGTCCCGGGCCGAACGTAGGCTCTTGAGCGTCGCCTCGCAAACGTCTTCCTGTTCGCGTATCCGCAGCGCGAATCCCCCGCGCAAGAGCCGCCAATCGGCCGTATCGAGATAGGTATCGCGCAGTCGCTGCGGGGGGCGCGGTGTGATGTCCAGCCCAGCGGTCTTGGGGTGCGCGGCCAGCCACTGCCGCACCGGCTCGAGATTCTCGGCCAGCAGCTGCCATTCGACTTCGCGGTCGGCGTGAGCTGCGGTGGGCGAGGACGGCAGTGGCATCGGCGCGCTCGGCGAGGGGTCGGGCAGAGGGGGTTGCCCTGTGACGCAAAAAGTCTAGCATGGGGTCCGGGCGCCAGCCTCCCGCCTCTGGGCGATCCAAATTGACGCTGGCTGCCGGCGTTCCGTATCATGCGCGACCCGGTGCGGTGGGTCCTGCGGCCAGGCCTGGAGGCCGAGCGTGCGGGCAATTGGGCGGTGCAGCTTCGCGTGCCCGTAGCTCAGCTGGATAGAGCACCGGCCTTCTAAGCCGGTGGTCGCAGGTTCGAGTCCTGCCGGGCACGCCAATCGCGCGGGCGCCGCAGGGCCGATGGACAGATGATTGCGTAGGACGGTGGACGTAGCTCAGCTGGTAGAGTCCCGGGTTGTGATCCCGGTTGTCGTGGGTTCGAGTCCCATCGTCCACCCCAATCCCCACCCAAGTGCCTGTTATTTCGCGTAAAGGGCGCCCAAGGGCGCCTGTATAACTGAGGTTGTTACACGGTCTGTACCACAAACGTGGGGAGCAGATCGTGAAGGCAACGGGCGAACGGAACGTATTTAAACGCGGCAAGGGCGGCGTGTATTACGTGCGCCGGCGCATCCCCAAGCCCCTGCTCACCGCGTATCCGCAGGGCAAGACCGAGATCGTTCGCAGTCTCGGCACCGCCGATCCCCGCACGGCGCGCTCGAAGGCGATCCTCGAGCTTGCGGCCATTGAGCGCCAGTTCACCGCCAAGCGCGCCGAGATCGACGTCAGTGAGCAGGCGCACTCAAATTGAGGGGATAACCGGGAATTCTGAGCAGGATTTGTGAGGGACGGTGGCCTGGGCCCCTCATCGATCGAGCCCAGAACGGAGGCACAGTTGTCCCCGTCGTCCACAGC
>JAKBWB010000009.1 GCA_021843755.1 Pseudomonadota bacterium | reverse complement strand
TGACTCTCGATATAGGTATCGTGCGGGGGCATCAGCGCAATGATCGCCTGACACAACCCGGAGGTCGCCTTGGATCCAAAATACGCGCCCATCGCTGCTTGACCCGTGCCCTCGGAAGGATTGGGTCCCAGCGTAGTACCCGGCCTCTACATTGTCAAGCTCCCAACCACCGGTGCGCGAGGCTCGGGGCGTGAGTAGTTACGCGAGATGATGCAATCGACTGGAAAGTACACATGGCGAAGTGCCTCGCCGGACTCGTAGAGCACGGTGCCGAGCGGCAGCTCGATGTGTTCCAGATGCGGCAACAGCCGCACCATTGAGTCCCCAGCGAGCGTCCTGAGGAGGTGATTCTCGGTTGGAACGTGGGTTGCGATCATAAAACAACCGGTGTCGGCTTGGTCTGGCTGATCCCAATCAATCCGATCAGGAATCCTCCGCCTTTAGGATCCGGGCACGCCGAAGCGTGCACGCAGCGAGAGTCGCCGTCCGGCGCCGACTGCAGGTGCAGGTCGGCGAATGCAGTGGCGGCGCCCTCGGCAACTCGAGCGAGCATCGCACGCAGGGTCGGCACAGCCTCCTGGGTGAGGAAACCCTCCAGCGACTGGCCGCGCAACGATTCAGGCTCTGATCCAAGCAGGGTCGCACCCGTCCGGTTCAGTTCGAGGAGCGCCGCGTTGCCGTCCACCACGAAATGACCAACCGGGGCGTAATCGTAGAGTTGAATCTGACGGTCGAGCGCGTTCTCGAGTTCAACGTACGAGCGCCGCAGCTCCTCGTCCTGCAGATCCAGTTCCACTTGGTGGACTTGTAGCTCATGGAGCAACGCGAGCGCTTTGGAAGCGGTCGTCGGCGAGGAAGCCAACTCGTAAAGCACGCGGAGCGCGGCCAATGGGTCGGCGCATACCTGAGCGTCGGGTCCCTTCAAGTGAGCGACTGCGCGCGAACGCAGGGTATCCGTCCGGCTCCGCTTGTGAGCAACTGTCGTCATCATGCCACCTCGTTGATCGAGCGATACCGACACCCTTGCATGGCGCTACAGTTTACCTTCTTATTCGCAGCCTTTTGAAGGGGTCTAGCCAAGATTGGCAGTGACTTCGGCGGCGATCGTCCACGTGCCCCGCGCGACGCTCTTGGGATGACCGCACCGGACCGGCGGCGATGGGCATTGCATCCGGGACGCGGTGGACTTCAGGGGCGATCAGATCTCCTGCTGCAGGGAGGCAGGTTCGCCACGTTCCTCTATGAACTCGAGCGCGCCCGGATGGAGTGGTTGGGGGTCGGAAAAGACTCGAGTTCTCAGTCGCCTGCGTCAGGTCACTCGTCGTATTCCTGGCAGCCGGGTACGGCAGGACTGATTTGCCCCGCTTTGGGATTCCCGCTGCGGCGGAGAGTGTACCCCGCGCCTGGCTCCACTCCGCCAGGCGTTCTCGCAGCCCCTCGCAGCGCACCCCGGTCGGGCACGAGCGGACCAGCGACGTGGCCGAAGGACTCACTCGCATCGTCACACTCATCAAGCGCCATGCCGGCGGATAGCGCAATCCCGAGCCGTCCCTGAGATGACCTGGCGCGCGATCGGCGACTTCGATATCCCTGCGCAGGCTCCGAGCACGTTACGAACACTCTGATGCTGCACTAGACAGCAACTCACCCCCTATCCCTGAAGGGTACGGCTGAATGGGGGGCGCACAACAGCGCGTGGCAACATCTCGAGCGAGCGCACCTGGACGCGGCGATGAGCGCCGTTAACGCGGCGTCTCTTGGCGATTGCGCAGTCTGGCCTCCAGCTGTTTGGCTACGGTGATATCGACGAAGGTGATCACGGCCCCCTGGATGACGTTGGCTACCGTGCGGTACGGCATGATGCGCACCTTGAACCAACGCGCATCACTGGTCGAGATCTCCTTTTCGCTATACGCGAGGGTGCGCAACGTTTCTTTCGTGTCGGCGTCGAGTTCGGGATAGTTCAACGTCGTAGTGAGGTCGCTGAGCGGGCGACCGATGTCCGCTTCCCGTAGATTTATGAGGCGCTTGATCTGCTCAGTGAAGCGGCGTACGTTCAAATCGTTGTCGAGGAACAGCGTGGCGATGTCGGTGCTGTTGAGCAAATTCTGCATGTCACTCTGCGCGAGCGCAAGGTCGTCGAGCTTGGATTGAAGTTCGGCGTTGATCGTCTGCAATTCCTCGTTCATCGACTGGGCCTCTTCCTTGGAAGTCGTGAGTTCCTCGTTTGCGGACTGCAGCTCCTCGTTCGTCGATTGCAGCTCCTCGATGGCCACCTGCCGCTCCTCGTCCGAGGCGCGCATGGTTTCGCGCAAGGCCTTGAGTTCTTCCTGGCAGCGGGTGAGTTCGGCGGCGATCGCAGGATCGACCGCACCCACGTCTTTCCTGCGCCGAGACTTTTTGGCGATCGGAGCGGCAACCTCCCGGAATACGACCATCGCCATGCCGGCAAGTGGGTTGGGCTCGTCGATGGGTTCGACGGTGATGTCGAGCTGGTGGGTAAAATTATCGTCCATGCGAAGGCCCCGTAACTCGACCACTGTGCGCTCTTTGATGGCCCGCCACATGGCTGCGGCAAGCGGAGTCCGTATGGCGGGACGGGCCATGACATGAATGTTCCAGTTGGCCTTGCCGGCGGCCGGTTCGAGATACCGGCCTGTATGTGCGCTGACATAGAGAATGTCGCCAAGTTCGTTCACGAGAACGGCCGGAGGGGAAAATTTCTGCAACAGAAACTGGTCGGCCAGCGCCTGGACGTTCGCCGTCTGGGAAATTTGCGGTGACAAAGGTAACTCCTGCGCGGGCGCGCGCGCTGAGACACGGGGACCAGTAGGAAAATCGACGGTACGGGCCATGGTCGCCGCCTGGCTGCGACGGTAAAGGCGGGATTTTGAAGACACAGTCGGAAATAGATTCTGCACCGGTCCCACGGTTTCCGATCCGCCCAGCATCAGAATTCCGCCTGGAAGCAGGCTGTAGTGGAACAGCGGCAGGAGGCGCTTTTGCAGCGCAGCGTTGAAGTAAATCAAGACATTGCGACACAGGAGCAGATCGAGTCGCGTGAATGGCGGGTCCATGATCAGATCGTGCTGGGCGAACAGCACCCGTTCGCGGATTCGTGGGTCGATGAGGTAGCCGTTACCCTGCATGCGAAAAAAGCGGTCCAGACGCTCCGCGGAGACATCTGCGGTTATGGAGCCGGGGTAGCGTCCCCGGCGGGCGAAGGCTATCGCGTCGGCATTGAGGTCCGTGGCAAAGATCTGTAACGTCGATGTGCCCGTCAGGGCCAATCGCTCTCGTGCTTCCGTGAAGACCATCGCGAGGGAGAATGCCTCCTCGCCGGTGGAGCAGCCCGCAACCCAAGCACGGTACTGCTTGTCGGGTCCTTCGCGCGCGAACAGTTCCGGGAGCGCAACGGAGCTTAGTTCTTCCCAGGCCGCCGGATTCCGGAAAAAACTCGTGACCCCGATCAGCATTTCCTTGAAGAGCAGATCGAGTTCCGTGGGGTTTGCGAGCAAGAGGGCGGCGTATTCGTCGATGCTCGTGACGCGATGTATGGCCATGCGCCGCTCGATGCGGCGCCGCAGCGTGCTTGGCTTGTACAGCGTCAGGTCATGCTTGCTGCGCGCACGCAGCAACGCCAGCACCGAGTCCAAGTCGGCGGTCGCGTCGCCGTTGTTCTGCCCGGAAGCGGGTGCATGGGTTTGCGCGCAGATGACCTGAAGAATACGCTGCGGCATCTCGGAAGGGAGTGCCACGACATCGGCCACGCCAGCCGTGACTGCGCTCTTCGGCATCGAATCAAACTGTGCCGAATGCGGCTCTTGCGCGAGCGTCAAGCCGCCTTGGCTCTTTATCGCCTGCAGACCGAGCGTCCCGTCCGACCCCATGCCTGATAAGACGACCCCGATGGCTCGGGCTCCCTGATCCCTGGCGAGGGAGCAAAACAGCACGTCGATGGGCAGGCGCATCCCGCGCGGCTCGCTCGGCTTCGCGAGACGCAGGAATCCGCGCTTCACGGACAGCTCGGCGTTGGGAGGGATCACGTATACGGCATTGCGTTTCACGCGCATGGACGCCGTCACCTCGCGCACGGGCATGGACGTCGCCCGTTGAAGCAGGTCGGGCAACATCGCTTTGTGCATCGGATCCATATGCTGCACGACAACATATGCGATGCCGCTCGGCACCGGCACATTACGTAGGAACTCTTCCAGGGGTTGCAGGCCACCCGCGGAGGCACCCAGTCCCACGATGTGCGTCGGGACTCGGTCCTCTTCCGAGGAGTCGCTCGTGGGTGCCAGCGGGGTCATGGGTTTCCTGGAGACATTGTCCGGCGAAACGAGTGTCAGCGCGCCCGAGAATACTTGTCCCCCGAAGGTCAGGGCAAATTCATTCTCGGCCGTCCCGCCGGGGAGGCCGGCCGGTGAGAGCGGTGCGCGGGTGGTTGGAAGGGGGCGGCAGCGGGGCGATTTTGGGCTTGAACGGTCGGGATCAATCCCTTCGGATGAGCGTTGCGGCTCAGGGAGGCGCACTCCCGGGCGGGTGCGGCTGCTCCGGAGCGTGCTGTAGCGAGGATGGGGGAAAGGCAAGAACTACCCTCTACGCTATCCGCCGGCATATGCGGGGCAAGGGCGGCAGACAGTCCGCACCGAGGCAGGCTGCTGACCCACGGGTCCGAGCGCTACCACATCGGCACGGCAACGTTAACGCTCGAGTATTTCGGCTGTCGGCAGCACTGCCGCACGTGCTTCCGCGAGGCGCTGAAGGCCACGCAGCTGCCGTGCGGGCGCGCGCGCCCCGCCGTGGCAATGCAGGAGTATCTGGAGCGGATGTTCAAGCTCATGCGGCGCGTCAATCTGGATGAGAACCGCGCGACAATCAGGATGAGAAGTCTGCCTCCGATAGATCTGTCCCGGCGGCCCGCCCGGGTGGGGTAGTGTCTCCCTGCGACAATGCGCTGATCATTCCGTCGCTGCAACCGCACTGCGAATCGTTCCGGGGCATCTCGAGCCGGTCGATCAGTTCGCCGGCGCACAGACGGCAACAGAGGCCGCAGCCATCCTGGCTGCATTGCTCTTTGACCGCGAGCGTCGACTCAGATGCGCCGAACACCGTCGTGTACGCGATTCGAGCCCAGAGGTCACGTCGGCGTGGCTTGCCCGCAGCCCTGCGCTGGCGTCGAGAGTCTCGTGCGTGATTCGCCGCGCCAATGGGCGCGAGCCGGCAGGTGCTCTGAGCAAATGCGAGCGCGCGTCCTGGGCTCGGTGGAGC
Source organism: Pseudomonadota bacterium (assembly GCA_021843755.1). GTDB lineage: Bacteria > Pseudomonadota > Gammaproteobacteria > Steroidobacterales > Steroidobacteraceae > 13-2-20CM-66-19. The sequence goes on along the minus strand of JAKBWB010000009.1, from coordinate 8,564 downwards.
CTTGATAGCCAATCCTGCGCCGGCGGACCGATCCGAGGCCAGACCTATGGCACCGGGCGCAGTTCAGCCCGCCTCGCTCAGCCGCCAGCCGCTGAGGACGCTTGAGCGTACGCGCTACGCCTCGGCAGTGGGTGTCGCGCGCTGCGCCTATGTGATAGCGGATGCCGGCAATGGTCGGCCGGCAGTGATCCTGATCGGCACAGGCAGCAAAGTCGCGCTCCGCGCCGAGGCCTACGAGACCGCGAGCGGGAAGGCATTGCGGCACGCCTGGTCATCATGCGGTCATGGGAATTGTTCGAACGGCAGAATCGCGTCTATCGCGATAGCGTGCTGCCGCGCGACGTGCAGGCACGGGTATCGGTCGAGGCGGGCTCGGTGATTGGTTGGGATCGCTATGTGGACAGTCATGGCGCCAAGACCGGCAGGTCCACGTTCGGCTCATCGGTCCCGATCCCGGCGCGTCTAACGGAGTTCGGATTCACGCCGCACCAGGTGCTCGGGGCGGCCAGGGAGCAGATCGTCAGGTTCCCAACGCAGAGGGCGTGATTGCGCGACAACCGCGCATAGTTTTGAGGAGTGAGGTCAATGCAAATCGGTATAACAGGACTCGGCCGCATGGGCGGCAATATCGCGCGGCGCTTGATGAAGGCGGGACACGACTGCGTGGTGTTCGATGTCGATGCGAAGCTGCGCGCGGCGCTGGCGAAGGACGGTGCCGAAGCCGTTGGCTCGCTTGCCGAGCTCGTACAGGCGCTCGAGGAGAGGCCGCGAGCGATTTGGTTGATGCTGCCGTCCGGCCGGGTCACCGAGGAGGCGGTCGAGCAGCTGGGCGGATTGCTTCAGGCAAACGACATTGTCATTGATGGTGGTAATTCGTTCTACAAAGACGACATACGTCGCGCTAAGACACTGGCGGGTAGACACATCCGCTATGTCGACTGCGGCACCTCCGGTGGCGTCTGGGGTATCGAGCGCGGTTACTGCATGATGATCGGCGGCCCCGAGGAAGCCGTGGATCGACTCGATCCGATCTTCTCGGCGCTCGCCCCTGGGCTCGGGGATATCCCACGTACGCCGGACCGCACCCAGGGGGATGCCCGCGCCGAGCGCGGTTACATTCACGCCGGCCCGTCCGGTGCCGGGCACTTCGTCAAGATGGTCCATAACGGCATCGAGTACGGAATCATGCAGGCCTATGCCGAAGGCTTTGACATTTTGCGCAACAAGGACTCAAAGGATCTGCCCGAAAACGAGCGCTTCACGCTGAACATGCCCGATATCGCCGAGGTCTGGCGTCGGGGCAGCGTCATTTCGTCCTGGCTGCTCGACCTCGGGGCGGCGGCACTGGCAAAGGATCCGAAACTGAAGGACTTCTCTGGATTTGTCCAGGATTCCGGCGAGGGGCGCTGGACCATCGAGGCGGCGCTCGAGGAAGCGGTTGCCGCGGATGTGCTTTCCACGGCGCTCTACGCGCGATTCCGCTCGCGGCAAGAACACACCTTTGGAGAAAAAATGCTCTCCGCGATGCGCTTTGGCTTCGGTGGGCACGTCGAGGGGAGCGAGCCGACGGACCCCAAGCCAAAGCCCAAGGCACCGCAGGGGCAGCCGATAACGCGGCACGCCGCACGGTAGCGCGATGATTGACTCCGCGCTCGATTTTGGAGGCAACGGCGCGCCGCGGTCCGACGCCCTGGTGCTGTTCGGGGTGACCGGCGATCTTGCGCATAAAATGATCTTTCCGGCGCTCTATGCGCTGACCCAGAAGGGCGCCCTGAAGATCCCGCTGATCGGCGTGGCCTCCTCGAACTGGAGCCCGGCGCAGCTTCGAGGGAGGGCAACGGACAGCATCAGAGCCGGAGGAAGGATCAGTGACCGTTCTGCGCTGCATCGTCTGCTCTCGCGGCTCCGCTACGTCGCGGGCGACTACAACGACCCGGAGACGTTCAAGTCGCTCAAAGAGGCCCTTGGCCATGCCCGACATCCGGCATTTTATCTGGCCATTCCGCCGGCGCTGTTTGCGACCGTCATCACGGGGCTCGGTGCCGCCGGTTTGGCCGACGGCGCGCGCGTCATCGTCGAGAAGCCGTTCGGTCGCGACCTGAGATCCGCGCGCGCCCTCCATCGCGTCGCCCGATCGGTGTTTCCGGAGGACTCGATCTTCCGCATCGATCACTTCCTCGCGAAGGAGGCGATCATGAACATTCTGTATTTTCGCTTTGCCAACTCGTTTCTGGAGCCGATCTGGAACCGGAACTACGTGGCGAGCGTGCAGCTCACCCTGGCGGAGCAGATCGGCGTGCAGGGCCGGGGCGCGTTTTACGAGTCCGCAGGCTGTCTGCGCGACGTCATCCAGAATCACCTCTTTCAGATTGTCGGGCTGCTCGCGATGGAGCCGCCGACCTATCGGGGGTTTGGCGCCGTGCATCGCGAGACAGCCGATGTCTTTCAGGCCATGCGGCCGCTGAAGCGTCGCGACCTGGTACGCGGCCAGTACACGGGCTACCGGCGCGAGCCGGGCGTGGCGAAACGTTCGGATGTCGAGACATTCTGCGCGTTGCGACTCTACATTGACTCCTGGCGCTGGCAAGGCGTGCCGTGGTATGTGCGCTCTGGCAAGTGTCTGGCGACGACGGCCACGGAAGTGATCGTGGAGCTGAAACCGCCGCCGCAACGCCTATTCGCTGACTCGACGCCCGCCAACGGCGTGGGCAACTATCTGCGCTTTCGCCTTTCCCCTCGTTCCGCTATCGCGCTGGCGGCTCGCGTCAAGCGAGCCGGAAAGCAGTTCGTGGGCGATCAGCGCGAACTCTATCTGTTCGACGAGCAGCCTGGGGAGGAGGCCCCTTACGAGCGACTGCTGGGCGATGCCATAGCGGGGGACGGCGCGCTCTTCACAAGCGAGGACGCCGTGGAGGCGGCCTGGGCAGTAGTCGAGCCCGTTCTGAAGAATCCTCCCCGGGTCCGCGCCTACCGACGGGGCAGCTGGGGACCGCGGGAAGCGGAGGCACTGACCGCTGCCGGGGGCGGTTGGCACAACCCCTGGCCCGGCGGGAAGCAAGATTAATGGTGTCACCGTAGCCGCCTGAACGAAGTCGCTGACGCCGGAGGCGGCGGTAGCCGGCCGGGCTGAACGCCCGGCCGGCCTCGGACCTCAGTCACCGGCGGCCAGACCCGCCGGAGCGCGCCGATCGTTGGCGCCCTCGAGCAAGTGGGTGTGGGGATCGACCAGGACCGCTTCGTCAGCGCCCCAGAACTTGATCTGCTTGAACCGGTAGCCCATCGCCACGAGCCGCTGCTTGACCGCCGGACGCATCAGTCCCGGCTCGACGAACACGGCCTGCGGGTACCACTGCTGGTGAACGCGGGGCGCATCGACCGACTGCTGCATGTTCATGCCGAAGTCGACGACGTTCAGGAAGCTCTCGAGCGTGCTCGAGATGATCGTCGAACCGCCGGGACTGCCCGTGACCATGAACAGGTGCCCGCCCTTGAGCACGATGGTCGGAGACATCGAACTCAGCGGTCGCTTCCCGGGCTCGATCTCGTTCACTTTGCCCTGCACCAGGCCGAAGGAGTTTGGCTTCCCCGGCTTGGAGGTGAAATCGTCCATCTCGTTGTTGAGGAAGAAGCCCGTATTGCCCGCGATCTGCCCCAGACCGAACAGATAGTTGATCGTGTACGTGACTGCCACCGCGTTACCGTGGCTGTCAACGACCGAGTAACTGGTCGTATCAGTGCCCTCGGTAGCACCCAGGTTTCCCTTGATGTCGGCCGACGGGGTAGCGGCATCCGGCTTGATGCTGGCGCGCAGCCGCGCCGCGTGGCGCGCCGACAGCAGCCAGTCAATCGGGTTATGTACGAACGCCGGATCACCCAGATAGGAATTGCGGTCGGCGAACGCGCGCCGCTCGGCCTCGACCAGATAATGAATGCTTCTGACCGAGCCGTAGCCCCACTTGGAGAAGGGATAGGGCTTGATGATCTGCAGGATCTCGCACATCGTCACGCCACCGGAACTCGGCGGCGGGTCGGACAGCACCGTGTAGCCGTGATAGCTGCACATCACCGGTTTTGCCCACTGCACGGTGTAGTCGGCGAAGTCCTTCATCGACAGAATCCCGCCGTGGGCACGGCTGGCCGCGACCAGCGCCCGGGCAATCGGTCCGCGATAGAAAGCGCGTCCACCCTCGCGGGAAATCAGATCCAGCGTGCGCGCGAGCTGCCCCTGGCGCATTCGCTGTCCAGCGACATACGGCTTGCCGTGGTTGAGGAAAATCGCCGCCACGTTGGGGTGCTTGGCGAATTCCTTCGCGTGCGTGTCGAGAAGTGTGACATCGCCCTGCTCCAGCACGTAGCCGTCGCGCGCCAGACGGATGGCCGGAGCCATCACCTGTTGGCGAGTCATGGTGCCGTACTTGTGCAGCGCCGCATCGAGGCCCATGACCGTCCCGGGCACGCCCACGGACAGATACGTCTTCGTACTCCGTCCCGGCACGATATTACCTGCGGCGTTGAGGTACATCGTCGGTGTCGCCTTCAGCGGCGCCTTCTCGCGAAAATCCAGAAAGACGTTCTTGCCGCTCGCAAGGTGAATCATCATGAAGCCGCCGCCGCCGATGTTGCCGCAGCATGGATGCACCACCGCGAGCGCGTAGCCTACGGCCACCGCGGCATCCACAGCATTACCGCCCTCCTTGAGAATGTTCAGGCCCACCTCCGTGGCCAAGTGCTGCGAGGTGACCACCATCGCGTGCCGCGCGAGCACCGGATGATCGTGCGCCAGCGCGGCAATGGTGGTCGCCGGAGCGCGCCAATCTCGCACGGGGTCCGGAGCGCGGGACCGGGCGGTCGCTCGGCCGGCGCAACCGGCTGCGGCCGCCGCCAGAGCGGCCGCTGCGGCCCAGGCCAGATGAGCTTTGCGGATATGCATCGGATTTACCCCATCGTTTCGCTCACTACTGTCCCAACGTGGTGCCATGACGGCGGCGTAAGACATTGAGCATGAAAGAGTTTTTTGGTCATTTTATCTGGTATCGATTTGAACGGCGAATGCGGCAACGTGGCGTGGATTTCTCATCCACGCCGAGGTCGCCTTGAACACCGGGAAGCTGGTCTTCGCACAATTGACCGCGCACCTTCCGCTGACAACATTTGGGCGTCGCGACGGCGATGAAATCCTCTTCACCGCCGTCGCCCATTTGTGCCTGCGCCACCGTCATCCTCTGGGCGCTCGAGGGCGGCGCGGTATTGATCGCCCGCGCACGGCGAAAGCGAGGTGACCCTCCGCTTTCTCTGCCGTGACTTGATGTGGCTGCAACTGCGCTGGTTTGGTATACGTCGTGTTGAACATCCATCCAACGTATCTGCACTCGACGCGCAGTTCGGACCGGCGCTATCGGTTTGACTACGAAGAGTCCGATCACCTCGATCTGCCGGGGTTGCTGAAGAAGCTGCCCTGCCAAGTGATCCTCTCCGGATATCCCTCCGCGCCGTACGATGAGCAGCTCTCGGGGTGAGGGAGCGTTGAGCTGCAGGTGATGAACCAGGCGGGGGGCGCACCTGCTGCGCGAGCTGACCTTCATCGTCGAGGCGAACGGCTACGGCTGGGCGAAGAACATGAAGCGCCTGCTGCAGCGGACCTGCGTCCGTGTCTCCAAGGACAAACGCAAACGGCTCACCCCGCGCGAGTACGACGCCCTGCAGCAGCAGTACCGCACCATCCTCACCCGCGGCGAGCGCGAGCTGCCGCCCATCCCGGCAAAGCAGAATGGCAAACGGGGCCCGACCGCCAAATCCGATGTTCACAATCTCTGGGGGCGTCTGAAGGGTCACGAGAGCGCCGTGTTGCTCTTCGCCAGAGACTCGAACGCTCCCTTCACGAATAATCGTGCCGAACGCGATCTGCGCATGAGAAAGGTCAAGCAGAAGGTATCCGGCTGCTTCCGTGAGGCCGAGTTCGCCCAGGCCTACTGCCGCATCTCGAGCTATCTTCGGACCATGGCCAACCAAGGCTACAACCCTCTCGTCGCTATCCAAATGGTTCTATCCGGGCAGCTCTACGCCGCAACCGGGCGAGTAGTTACGGCGCAAGATTCATCAGGTCGAGCCGCAGACCGGGGCTGTCATTCGCACCGTTGAGTCGGATCGCTTCGTAAGGGGCGTCACCTGGGCCCAAGGCGAGCTGTGGCACGGCACCTTGGTCGCTGAGAAAAGCGAACTGCGCCGAATCGATCCGCAGAGCGGGGAGGTTCTGGAGCAGCTCGATGTACCGGCCGGCATCGTTGTATCGGGGCTCGAGTCAAACGGCAGGGATACGTTTTTCTGCGGCGGCGCAAGCAGCGGAAAGATGCGATCCGTTCGTCGACCCGCGCGAGGCTCCGCGGCTAAGGCCAAACCGCAGAGGTGAGCAGGGGCCCGGCGCACCGCGCGCGGACCGAGAGCGTTTGCAGGAGTTTCTCCGTCAGGCCTCGAGCGCGGGTCACGACGCGTCGCCATTGCTCGTGTGTGCGTCGAACCACTGCCGCACGGGATCGACTCCGTGCTGGACGTCGTGCACGGTGAGCGGAATCCACACGTCGGGTTTCACCAGGGCGTTCGCGGGCATTCCCGGCCAGCTGAAGATGTCCGTCGGCACCTGGAAGGGCACGCCGGACGCTGGGTGCGCGAACCACTTGACGTTGCCGCCGCCCGTCAGCACCTCCCCGCAGGGCAGACCCACGATGGTACCGAGGTGGTTAAACTTGACGTCCGCGGCGAAATTCATTGCCGAACTGAACGTTCCTGGGCCAGTCACGACGAAAAAGCGGCCTTTGAAGATCCGATCGGCCGGCGGTTGCGGGGGCACCGGTATCGTGTAGAGGTCAGGTCCGTAACCCAATCTCTTCAGCCCCCGGACCAGCTGATGCACCTCTGTGCGAAGCGGCGCGGGTCCAAAATAGGTCGGCGTGGAATAGTCCATGACCCTGCTCACGCCAAGATACTGCATGAACGGTGCCTCGGCCAGGGATTCTCCGCCGCTGTTCTTGCGCAGGTCGACCGCGACCCGCGTGATGCCCGCCTTCTCGACCGCCGCGAAGAATCTCGCCACGGCATGCTCATAAGGTCCGGCAAGTTTCATGCTGTTGAGCGTAAACCACCCGATATTGTGCCGCTTGTCCACGAACCAGCTGAACCACGGCTTGCGGCGTCCCGCGCTCATCAGGGCCTTGGAATCCGGTAGCGGGGCGATGGGCAACGGCAGGCGCTTGACGTGACCGGATGGGGTTCGCAGCGTCAGCATCACGGGTTTCTCGCCGTGAAGCAGGCCGAGCCAGCGCAATTCGAACGCGTAGCGCAGCATGGAGCCCGCCCAGTCGGCGACCCACCCCGGTGTGCCCGCGTACAGCGCTTCAAGCCGCGGCAGGATCTCCCCGGGCGTCTCACCGCCGATGCGCACGACCTCGCTGTTCCTGGGAAAGAGCGCTGGATGCATCCACGGAGCCGGCGATACCAACAGGCCGTTCGACACCCATTGAAACACCACGTCGAGCGCCCGATTTTCAAGGGTGTTCGCGTCGAGTTCCGCGTGCGGATCGTTCAGCGCGCGCATGAGCTTCTCTTGCAGCAGCCAGTCCCGCCAGGCCGGAATCGGCCCGTGAACGGTGCCGGCAAGATGCCTCACTCGGGCATTGAACCGGGCGCGTTCCCCTTGCGTCTTGAGGTAGGGGTCGTAGCGCTCGAGGACGGCGGCGAGTTCCTGCAGTTGCTGCTGGGCGCGCCCTGCGCTGACGGTGCGCAGGTCGATCGGCGGGCTTTGAGCCAGAGTCGTGGCCGGCCCGAGGCTCATGAGGGCTAGGAACGTCATGACGCCAACTCTCATCGAACCCCTCATTGATCCCCCGCTGCGTCGCCGCCCGTCGCGTAATCTTGGAGGCTTGCGCCCTCTCGGTCAACGACCCAGCCCGAAAACCGTGGGGGCGTGCCTAGCCATTGTATCTGACGAAAAGTCCCGGACTTATGATCAACGTCAGCGATGGAATCGCCATCACGGAACTCGACTCTGAGTTTTCGTTTGCAAAACAATCTGTTATGGCGCGGTTTCGTCGCGCAACCCGGCATGGATTTTGCGGTGAGCACGCATTGGAACGAGCACGGAGGCGAGTGACCCGGCCGGTATGAGCCATTTGCGCAACGTCCGCGCACGCCAGCCACGGCGGCGTTGCGTGCGCAGTGAAGCAGGGCCTCCGGCGGCACATGTGAGAGTCGTCCTGTCCCTTGCGCCGGTTCGCGGACCTGGATATAATGTCAGCCGCATGAACGACGTGCCTACCGCCGAGAGGGCGGGAAGTTACGCGCGGGGAGTGGCCTGCGCGGCGGAGGCAGCGAACGGGTAACCGTTCACCCGCCTCAGCGCCGCCCCACGAAGAACCGCGAACCGGCCCAAAGGTCCTTGCATGCCCTGAGCAGGCGCACTCAAATTGAGGGGATAACCGGGAATTCTGAGCAGGATTTGTGAGGGACGGTGGCCTGGGCCCCTCATCGATCGAGCCCAGAACGGAGGCACAGTTGTCCCCGTCGTCCACAGC
>JAKBWB010000030.1 GCA_021843755.1 Pseudomonadota bacterium | reverse complement strand
CGCCGCCGGAGCCGCCCCTCGCACGCCGTTCCCGTTCCCGGCCTCTCTACAGCGTATGGGAATGGGAACTGGGAATGCCCTCAAATAGCCTGCTCGGCGCGCCATCAAAAAGCACGATCATGCTCACAGGCACCTTCATCCTCCGGCGCTTTGATCCTCGCTCTCGCCGAGCCCCTCACGGGGGCTCGCCAGAAATCCGCTCGGGAGGCCGTGCGGCGCGTCTGAGAGTCCTAACATGTTCCTGTTCGACATCGGCGCGATCCGCCCGGAGCTGCGCGAGCTCCTGGGGCTCGAGGTCCAGGTGCTGACACCCCGCGCGTTGCCGGACAGCTTCCGCAATCGCGTACTGGCCGAAGCCCGCCCGGTATGAGCGATGGTCCGCGGCTGGCGCGTGACGTGGGATCGCAATTCCGGGAGGCCTGAGGTGTGGCGCTGATGAGCTGCCAAGCCTCAATCTCAGCCGGGCCCGGTCTCGGCTCGGGCCGGTAGTCCAAACAGCGCCCGGTCTTCGCGGCGGGTGAGGGTGTCTTCGACCCACTGGCGGAAGCGCTTCTCCTCGATCTCACCGGCTTCCACCTTGCCAGCACGACCGCGCCGGCCAGGATCTTACGGCGGGTGTCGGTCTTGCGGTTGCGGCGCGCCTCTAGCGCCCGCTGGCGGGCGAAGATCCGCTGTTGCCGGGATTTCAGTGCGGCGATTCGGTGGGAGGGTAGAATTTCCCACCCGCTAACCGGCCCGGAAACTCAGCTCCCATGTCGCCGCCGCTTGTCTGCCACACCTGCCAGGAGCCGATGGCCGGCTACGAATCGGTCCATTATGGATCGCTCGAGACTGGCTATCGCGATCTCTGCAGCCGCTGCTTCAACGAGGAGGTGGCCCGGCTCGGCGGCCTGAAGTTCGAGCACGTCCGATTCGACTCCGTGGAGATGAAGGATGCCGCCGGCGAGCTGCACCAGTTCTACTTTTCCGTACGCCTCTACGGCGAGCGCGTTGCGCTCAAGGCCTTCGAGCTCAAGGGGGGCGCTCCCGGGGGCTATACCTTCGAGATCCTCGGCGATCCCGAGGGCGATCTCTTCGCCCTCATGGCGCAACTCATCGAGCGTATGCGCCGCGCTCTGGCCCAGCATCATCTCGAGCGCGACGAGGGATCGGAGAGACTGCAGATCGCCGAGTTGCTCGTGCGCGGCCGGATCGACTGGGATGAAAGCGAGGACGGTCATTTGCCGATTGTCGTCATCGACGGTCGGGAGGTGACCTGGGAGCAGTTCGGGCAGATGCTGATGTCGTACGAGGGCTGGCAGTTCAAGCTCGAGATCAAAGACCCGAACGACGAGGTCTGAGCGGGATGAGCGGGGATTTCGCCGATGTGCAGGAGTTGATGGGGCTCCTGATGCGGTACTGGAATTCCTGCGCCATGATTTCGAGCAGGAGACCGTGCACCTCGCCTACGTCGAGGAGAACGGTGTCGACGGCATTCAAGGGCGCACCTGGGCGCGCGGTTACATGCACGGCACGCGCTTGGCCCCAGAGGGATGGAGCCGGATTTTCGGCGACGAGCGTGAAGCACTGCTACTCATGATTCCGGTCGCGGCCGGCGAGGTGGATCCCGAGTGGCCGGAGGAGCCGTTGACTCCCGAGCGCAACGACGAACTCCTGCAGAACATGCTCGCGGGAGCCGCGCGCGCCTACCGGTATTTCAAGGAGGACCGCATCGCCTCCGCGATGGCGGCCGCGCGGCCAGAACCCTACGAACGAGCGCGCTGGAGTCTGAAAAGCCTTCGTGAAGACGCGGAGACGAGTCCTGAGGCCTGGCGTCACATCACCCGCCACCACGGAACTGCGAGAATCTTCTCTCGGAGCCAGTAGATCTCCTCGCCTCCGTGCAAAACGAGGCCGCCGCGGACTGCGGAGCCGTATTCCGACTGGAACGTAACCAGATGGGCCGCATCGCGGGGCGTGGGGGCGCCGGAGGCTTTGACCTCGACCGCCAGGAGCTTGCGCTGGCGCTCGATCACAAAGTCGACTTCGGCGCCGGCGGCGGTGCGCCAGTAGGTAATCTCGGGACGCGGCGTTTCGGTATCGCGCCAGGCAAGAAGATCGGTGAGAACGTAGTTCTCGAGGTGCGCGCCGGTGGGGTCGCCACCGCCGAGATGGAGGGCGAGGCCGACGTCGTTCCAATAGAGCTTCGGCGTTTTGATGAGGCGCTTGGTACGGTTGCGGGCGAAGGGTGGCAGACGGGTCGCCTGAAAGGTGGTCTCGAGCAGGCCAAGGTAGTCGTATACCGTGGTGGCGGGCATCTTGACGTCGCGGCCGAGCTCGGCGTGATTGAGGAGACTGCCGATCCGGAGAGCGGTGGCTTGCATGAGGGCTTGGAAGGTGGGGAGACTGGAGACGGCTTTGAGGTCGCGCAGGTCTCGTTCCAGGTAAGTGGCAATGTAGCCCTCGAACCAGAGCGAGCGCTCGTGGGGATCATGGATTTCGACGGCGGCGGCTGGGAAACCTCCTCGTCTGACCACTTCACGCCAGTCCTCCGGGGGCGATGAGCTCGCACGGGCAAGATCGAGCCAATCCTCGACCGGGGTCTCAAAGAAGCGGGTCCACGAGCCGGTGGCGCCGAGTCCCTGCTGTTCCCGGCGCGTGAGGGGCTGCAGGCGGACGTAGTAGGCACGGCCGGCAAGCGAGTCGCCCACGTGGTTCATCATCAGGAGGTTGGCGGAGCCTGTGAGCACGAATTGTCCGCGGCGTTGCGGGCGCTGCTCGTCAACGACAACTTTGACGGCGAGGATGAGCTCGGGGTCGCGTTGGACCTCGTCGATGATCATGTCAGGACCGCTGCGAACGAAGGCGCGGCGGTCGGCCTGTGCACGTAGCAGTGTGGCGGAGTCATCCAGCGAGTAATAGGGGCGCGACTGCAGCCGGGGGTGAGTTCTGACGAGGGTGCTCTTGCCAGCCTGGCGCGGGCCGGTGACGACGACCACCCGCATGGTGCGCAGGGCTGTCTCGAGCAGCGGGGCGATGGCTCGCGCCAGGATGACGTCGCGTGGGGGGCTCGGAGAAGGCATGAGGATAATCTACAACGATTGCGTGGATTATCAACATGGATAGCGGAGATTTATCCGAGGAACTATCCAGGGGAGATACAGAGTCCAAGGCTATTCTGTAATCGATTGAAAGTATTGGAATATTCTGCCTTTCGAAAGTACGGAGCCACCATCGAAAGCCTGGTCTCAGATCACGATCCTTTCCACCTCATCGAGGCTGACCAGATCATCGCGCCGCTCGTAGAGCCCGGTGGTGCGTACGCTCTCGTGGGCGGCCATCGCCTGAGCGATCTCGAGCTTACCGCCGTTCTTCAGATACTCGGTGATGCCGGTCGCGCGGAAGGAATGATTCCCTATCCGTGTCCAGATCCCGGCCGCGCGAGCGCGCCTAGTAATCATCCGGTAGGCGTCCGGCTGGCTCAGCGGTTTGCTGGAGAGTCTGCCCGTACGCCCTCGAGCGGTGCGGAATAGATAGGCCTTGTCCTCGCCGGCGAGTCCCGCACCTTCGATGTAGGCCTGTAGGTACCTCTCGAGGTTGTGGTGGCAGGGCATCTCGTGCCGCTTGCCGCCCTTCTCGTGAAGTCTCACCCAGGTTCGGCGACCCTGCACAAAAAAAGCGGCGTGGCCGATAAGTCAAATACACGAGTGATCCCTGGACGCCCCTCCTTGCCAAGCTTGCGGTTCACAGCCTCGAGTCCTGTAATCCACAGCCGCGCCGCTTTGCTGTTGCGCTCGGCCTCCTGCTTGGCCTCGCCTTTGAGCGCTTCGTCGTCAGCCTCCGGGGGTTTCTCGCGATAGCAGTGATGCGCTTCGTCGTTGAGCACGACGATGTGCTTGAAGCCCATGAGCTCGGGGCACACCCGCTGGATCATCTGACCTTCGGTTTCGGTCGTCACGAGCTCTTCACCGGTACGGCCCTGCAGCAGCGCCCGGCCGCCGGCGGAGAGTTCCATGCGCTCGCGGAGTCGGAAGGCGTGGTAATTCGTGATGACGATCCGTGCGTGCTGCATCTCGGGCAGCAGGTCATTGGGTACCAGCTCGCGCTCGCGGTAGTAGCTGTCCGGATCGTTCGGCAACAGCACGCGCAGGCGGTTCTTGATGGTCAGCCCAGGCGCGACGATCAGAAAGCCGCGGGTGAAGTGGCGGCTGCCCGGACTGCGCACGGCGTTCAAGGTCTGCCAGGCAATCAGCATCGCCATGACGGTGGTCTTGCCTGCGCCGGTGGCGAGCTTCAACGCCAACCGGTTCAGCTCGGGATTGGCGTCGCGGTTGGCCCCGGCCAGATGTTCCAGCAATACTTTGCCCGCGCTGACTTTGGGCGCGACTTCCGTCAGCCAGATCGCGGTCTCGACCGCCTCCACTTGGCAGAAAAAGGGTCGAACGCCGCCGAAATCGTGATGGCGCCCGTGCTTCAAGAGCCGTGCGGTTTCCGGAGTGACCAGCCAGGAGCCTTCGGGGAGCTTGCGCCAGGCATCCACCGCCCCGCGCACTTGGTTGATGATGGACGTCAGGTCATACTGCTGGCGTGCGCTGGACAGCCCCCGGCCTTCATCGAGGCCCAGGTCCCCTTGGCTGGCCTTGCGTTTCTTGGGCTTGGGGATTGGGGTGACGAAATCCGCTCTGCGCCGAGTGGGTGCAATGTTCTGTGTCGGCTGGCCCGCGGCGTCGAGCTCCCAGTGGCGCGACGGATAATCGTAGGGCGAATTCAGTATCGGCTGCCGAAAGAAGTCCTCGGACATATTGGTGGCCTATCCCCCTGGCACTCATTCGTTCTTGCGGCCGAGTTTGCCGCAATTGTCGACCGATCGCTACGTCAGGACGTGCTGCTATACGTTTCTGCCCGGGGTAGCGGGTCCAGGGACCCGCGCCTCTGCGGGCACGCAGGAGTACGCGCTCGGCACTCGTCTTGGTTACCTAAATCCAGTGCGCGAGCCATCTGGACCGATTCAGTCGAGGACTCGTTGATCGACGACGTCGAAACGATAGGACTCGTTCGTCCAATCCGGGAAGATGACCAAATTCGTGCCCGTCTTGCGGGCGGAGGGGACGAGCATACCGTCGAATCCGAACCAAGTGACCAGCCGGCCGATTTCCTGGCTGAATTTCATGTCATCGGCAAAGAGATGCGAGGTGCCAATGCCGATGCGCTCGAGCTCGGGAAGGATCGGTGCCAGATCGACGGTCGCTGCAAGGCCCACATCAATTTCGTACAGCGTCTTGCGGAGCCCTGCCTTGATGGGACGGGACTGGCGAGAAAGGCCGTATTCCACTTCCGCGATGCATACGCTGGGCTCGAGGCAGATGTAAATCGCCGCGATGTCGGGCGGGCTCCAGCGCGCGCCCCGTTTGTTCTCGCGATCAGGCGGATATTCATTGAGCATCACACGGAATGCTCGTCCGCTCCAGGCCTTGCCCTCCAGGGAGGCCAGGATGCTCTCCAGTGAACGGTTGATCACGCCGGACTGCCCGCCCCTACGCTCCCTCCGGCCTCACACGAAAGCGGAATCCTGCAATCGCGCAATGACCGCGAGCACCTCTTTCATTCGACCCTTTGCCACGAGGTCTGCCGGCCGCTGTCCATTCAGTTGCGGGTGGGGGGCGAATAACCACAGTTTCGCGTCCTCGGGCTCGAAAAATTCCGATAGGCGCTCAGTGAGGTAGTCGAACTCCAGCAGGCGGTCCAGATGCTCAGGCTGCGGATCGTTCTTGCCCGTGGTCCAGCGAGAAAGCGTCTGCGGCGTCGCGCCGACCATTTCCGCGATGCTGTTGGAACTAATTCGCGTTCGCTGCTTGATCGAGTCAATTTTTTTGGCCACTGCGGAAGACATACTGAAATCACCGTCCCCTTGAGTCACGTGGTGGGAATTCAAGAATCTTTGCGCCCGGCCGTACCGTGGTCTGCTGCTCGCTCTTGGGACGACGTTCTTCGCGTTGTCGCTTCTGCTCTTGCTGCAGATCCAGGAGCGTCTCCTTGATCGACATCATGCGCCGGTGGGCGCCGTTGAAGGGCGGATGCGTCGCGCTGGCCCGGGAGAGCATATCGCAGACAGGACCGACGATATGTTGCAGGAAATGCTCAGCGCGTATGGTCCGCGGCACTCTGGCGAGCTCGATGTACTGCCGCTGTCGCGCGAGCGCCGAGTGACGACGATGATCCGCAAGCATGTCCCGATACCCGTTCGGGCAACACGTGGGATCCTTGCAGGCGAAATATGCTTTGCCTCGATTCGAGCCCAGGAGAGCCGCTGCGACCTTGTGATCCACGGTGGTCCCAAGCGCCTCCACATAGAGCCGCTTCGGTGGCGAGAAGGACGATCCACCACGTGCGGGCGGCTTTTGAATTCGGCTGATGTTGAAGCTGTCCCCTACCGTGATGCCGCTCTCGACCAGGTCCACCGCGCCTAGCGCGAAAGCGGCCAGCCCCGAGAACCCCGCCCGTTCGATCATGAGCGGATTCTCGAGCGGAAAATCCCAGCACGCTTCGATGAAATTTCTCAGCGCCCGTGGACCGGAATCATTCCCAAAGGGCTGAATGCGCAATGTCACCAAGTCAATCGGAAGACGCGATAGAACACGCCGCAATAATGCGCGTCCGCTTCGGTCATAGAAGACTTTGTGATGGACCGCGAGCGGATAGATGATCTTGACGTTAGCTTGGTCCGTGGCGTTGAGTCTTGTCCTCAGCAGCCGCGTCAGTTGGGCATCCACGTCGATCCACGCACTGCCCTCCTCTGCGAGGTAATGCGCTGGTGCCATGACCTCCGAGTACTGCCCGTCGACTACTCGCTCGACGATGGCATCGACGCATCGCTCGATGTTCTGCGGCGAGAAGTCCTCCGGAACCTGCGGCGCTGGAGTGGCCCATGGCGGTTCGCGATAGCTGCTTGAGGCCGTCCCGGGCATTGCGAGCTCCATCGCTTGTGTGTCCAGACATGTCGCGAGCGACGCCCGATCCGCGTGTTGTCGGAGGCTTGCATGCCGGTCGTTCCAGCGTGCATCGAACGCAAGCCCCTCGACACGGAGCTTTCGCTCGGCGATGAGGCGGTTCAATCCCGTGTGGTCGTTGTAACCGACGCGAAGGTAGAGCCCCTCGCGCGCCGGCGTCCTCGCCATGGAAATGACCTTTGACGTACTCATGCACCGACCTCGGCCGGGCTAAACAGAGTTCACACTATATACATAAGCATATCAATAAACAAATCCATAAACGAGATGGCACGCGAGTTCTCGAACCGATTGTAATTTCAAGAGGTTTTTATCCTTCCCCTTTCCGGACGGAAAATTCATGACTGTGCATTCCGGAAGAATCGTCCCGCGGGCAGATCGGCCCAGCGTCGACGCGAGGCGAATGCACGATTCGGCACGTCTCACCGCGTATGGATGACCGCGGCGCCGTCGGCCAACTCCGTTGAAGCCACCCGGGCGCCGTCGCCCTCAGTGCGCTCGACCGAGGAGCGAGGCCCGATTACTGCTACTTCAATTTCCAGATCAATGAGTCCACGAGACCGATGCCGGCCAGCCCGAGGAATGCCCCTTGCCGCCGAACCAGCTCGTCCAGTTCGGCGATGCGCCCACGTTCAGCGTGCAAGTCCTGGTGATAGCGGCAGGCGTATTCATTGCTCTGGCGCCGAGCGACATCACGCTCCCCTTCGACTGTACGCAGTTTCTGTATGACCTCATCCCGCTCGTTGCAAACCTTGTCGAGCGCGGCAACAGCGACTCGTATGCCGCCGTGATCTGGTGCGGCAACGGTTCGACGTTCGAGGTGTGCACCGCCATCATCGGATCGAAGAGAAACGCGAGGTCGATGCGCTTGGCCTCGCAGGCGAGCTGAAAGGCGGTCCCGTCGCCGTCGAACGAGAACGGCCGCTCTGCGGTGTCGAGCGTGATTGAATCCTCATCGGCACGCCCAAGCATTCGCTCCTGCATCACACCGGAGGGCGTGCGATAGAGAAGCTGCAGAGCGTCCTCGCCGAGCGGAACGGTCGCCACGACAGAGACTACGGCCGCCGGCTCAATTCCGGTCAGACTCAGGCCAGTGTGGATTTCTCCGAGCCTCATGCTTTTCGCTGGCAATCAACAATTGACGTCAATCACCCTTCATCGCTCGATATACTCCCGCGGCGAGAGAATATCCACTCCCCGGAACGGATGCAGCACGAGCAGATCGCGATCGCCGGTCACGATCACATCGGCCTCTCCATTGAGCGCGACCTCGAGGAACTTGTCGTCCTTCGGATCGCGGCAGGCCTTGATGGGAGCGGTGACGATCACGCGATCGGCGACGCGGTTCAGGACCCGGATGAACTCCTGCCGGTCCTCCAGGCTGATATAGGGATCAAATTTCGGGCGCGACAGGACGTCGGCGAGCTCCTCGAGCGTCGCGTCGCAGACCAGGAGCTGGCCCTCATCCACCGCCTTGCGCACGGCCCTGGCCGGCACGGACTGCGGCAGCAGCAGGCGGCTGACGAGAAGATTGGTATCAGCGACGATGCGCTCGGGCTCGTGGGGCATCGTCGTCAGCGAGCAGTGTAGCGAGTTTCTTCTCGGTCAAGCCGCGCTCGAGCGCCTTTCGGCCTACCCGATCACAGAACTCCTGGAACTCGGCGATGTTGAGCCCGCGAAGCCGGTCGTATTCCGCGGGCGAGAGCACCACGGCGATATCGCGGTTCTGCCGGCGGATGACGATGGGCTCGCGCTGCGCGGCATCGAGGAGCGCAGCGAGCCTCTGCTTTGCATCAGTGGCGGAGATGTGGCGCATTGGGGTCTCCTTGCGATTCATTATGGACTAAATGGATAAACTAGACAAATAGGATCGCGGGGAGCATGCTTTGGATTGTGCACTTGGACTTCAGATGCACCGCTGAACAGCGGCGCCTGGCGGTGTTGCACCACCGCCAAGCGCCTGACCACAGTCCTCTGATAGAAGCAGACGACCATGGCTGCCCGAAAGTCTACGTTTTGCCGGCAGGCGGATGCTTTGCCGCCCTCCCCTGCCCCGCGCCCAGAGTCTTCAGAGAACTCACGGCACCTTACCGTCAGGGCACACCACCCCGAATCACGGACAGCGCGATGGGCCGTGCGCCAAGATCCGCCCCCCGATGCCGTTCGTGCATCGTGTGTTTTCGGTGAGCGTGCGTATGATCATCCAGCCAGGATTGGCAATGGTTATGTCGCGGTCGAGCAGTTTCTCGAGGCGCTCCTCAAGGTCCAGACCGGACGCCGCGACGGCGCGCAATTCGCCATCAATTCGCCAGACTGCCAGTTCCAACGGCATCCCCGATCAGCCTCCCAATCGATTCATGACCGCCCGCGCTTTTTCGCTGTGCTGCGAATTCAACCCGGTGATCATACCTGCGGGGCGTCCACAAATCACAGTCCGATACCGCGCCCGATTACAACGTCAATTCAGGGGTTGGCGGTGACGTAAGCTCGCGGCCGTCCGAGAAGCGTCTACAGGTCACAGGCGCGTGTCATTGGCTTTAGCCAGAGTTATGCGTTCCGCATAATTATGGGAGGCCAATAATTCTCCATAATTCGCCAGAGGCCTGATCACGCACTTCGCCGACACCCTGTCAGCTATCCAATCAGGGCCAGAAGACGCTCCACCAGGCCACTGACCTCGCGCTGGCGCAGCAAGCGGGCCTCGCGCAGCTCCGGCTCGGTGCCCTCCCCTCTTTCGAATGTCGCCACGGCCACGGGGCCGTCCTTGCGATAGCCCTCGAGGTCAGGCTCGCTGGTGAACCGGCGTCGCAGAATCAACAGGGACTCTCGGATCACCGCGCCATGCTTTCCGGCCGCGGCCTCGCGAAATGCAGCCGCGGCGCTGTCGAGGCCGTCCGGGGCGTGCTCGATGCAGTAGATGAGATCGTGGGCATCCTTGCGCTCGAAGCGCTGATCGAACGCGAAGGCCTTCAGGCAGGTGAAGCTCACGAGGTTCGCGTGCTTGACGGGCTCGATGGCGACGCCGCCGTCCCCGAGGAGCTCCGCCCGGATTTCGGTCACCTGGTGGAGATCGAATACGATCGAGGAGTGCGGGATGTTCAGGGCGAAGATCGTGCCCTCCGTGGGCAGCGGCTGGACCTTGCCGCCGGCGATCTCCGGGGCATCGGCTAGGAGCTCGAGCACCATCAGCGCGCCATGCTCGGTGCGGGTCTGCCAGCGCCAGGATAGTCTCTGGCCCTTCTCGTTGGTCGCACGCTCGAATCCACGGGCGTGCAGGTTTTCCTCGAGCGTGCGATACGCCTGGGTGTCCGTCAGAAGTTGCAGGTCGATGACGATGTCGACGTCCTGGGTGCCGGCGTGGGGCGGCACGTCCGGCGGCCGGGCTTGGAGACGAGGTACCGCGGCGTCAGCCCTCCGACGAGGAAGACGGAGTGCTTCCACGGTCCTAGGCCGCGGAGCAGGGTCACCAGGACTCGCTCGCAGTCGCGGGTGTACTCGTCCGTGTAGCCCCGGAGTGTTCTCGGCTTGGCCTTCAGAATCCGATCCTCTCGCGGCGCAAATGGGCCGCCAGATCCTTCGCCCGGCCCTCGGTCCGGAGCAGACCCAGGTAGACCTGGATGGGGCTCGCCAGCCAGACGCCGTTGAACTTCTGACGGAACAGGAGTTCGTCGGGCGATTTGACGTCGATCAGGGAAAGATTCGCGCCTTCGGAGACCGGGCGCGCATTCAAGTCGGCGAGCGCGGCGTCGGCCCCGGGTCCAGGGAACAAACGGAAACGAGCTTGAGATACGGTCGAGAGGAATGGCGCGTAGCGTTGGGCGGCAACTTCGTCAATGATCGCGTAGTCGACACCTCGAGCCTCGAGCGCCTGAGCCAGCTTATCGGCTAGTTCCTCGGCGCGAAGCCCGGGGACATAGAAGCGCCGCATCGATCGTGGACGCTCGGTGGCGATCTGCTGCGACCAGGCGTCGAGCAGCGCTGCGGGCTCGCGCAGACGCCGCTTCTTGGTAGGGCCCTGCCCTTCGCTGTCGAGCCAATCGAAGCGCTCGAGCTCGGTGAGCACCTGGGAAGCGGTTGCCGGCGAGACGTGGGCCTGCTCAGCCAGCGCTTTGACGCCGACCCAGGCATCGTGCTGGTTCAGCAATGCGTGCAGGATCTGCGCCCGGCGGCCGGAATATAGATTCCGAATAGCCTTCGCCAGAGCCTTGGGAGGCGGCTTGTCGATGTAAAGATAAGCGCCCTTCGCCGGTACAAACAGGCTCCCGCCGCTATCGAAGTAACCGACTCCCTCGTGCCGCAGAAACTCCTTGGCGCCCGGGGAGATCGACGTTGCGATCAACATGGGCAGTCGTTCCGGGCCCTGAGCATCTTCCACCGGGTGAGCGAGAGCGCTCTTCATTGTCCATACCCAGAAGGCATTCCGTGCATCGCGGGGATAAAGCGACTTGTTCGCTTCGATCATCAGCTCGAGCGACTTGCCGGCGACACACAGGTCGATGACCGCGTCAATCCGGGCATGCGATGCGCGCTCGGCGGCTGATGCTTCGCGCACGATTTGAACGCCGTGGACATCGGGAAGCGTGCGAAGGGTCTTCAGCAGATGGTCGACCAGCGAGTACTCGGTATTCTGAGCAGGAAGCATGGATTTTTAACTGATTTACTGTGCAGTAAATATACAGATTTAGATCTGTAATGCAATATTCATAGATATTTACTGCGCAGTAAATATCGGCTATCCTGGCAGCCTCCTCGTTGGGTCTCAGCACCGGGGCGGCTTGGCCGCCGCGGCCAGCTTCAACGCCCTAATAGCCCTGCGGAAACGCCAGGGTCACCTTGAGGCTTCCGCCGTGCCACGTGTCGGCTCCCCCGCGGCGCACCGGCCCGCGATGCCCTCAGATGCCGCGTTCTCATCGAGCGCGCTCGTCACGAACCGGCGCAGCTTCTCGGAGCGGCCATTGCGGATCATGTCGAGCGGAGAGATATTCTGCGTTTTCCGGACCATCGTGACCGCAGATTCCGGGCACATGCCCAAAATCGGTCACCTTCCAGCGGAATCAGCGGTCACGTTCGGCCGGAACAGCCGGTCACAATCGCCGGAATACGCACCCGGGACGCCCTGGCTGACGTCAAATGGCTTCAACGCCGTAGTTCGGCATGCCGAACTCCCTGGCAGGCCTAAGGCTCATCGCCCGCACAGCTTCGCTGATGCTCTCGTTGGCTCTTCGGCTGCGTGCTCCCTTTTTTATCGAGCTACCAGCATCCTGCAGGCGCGGTCAATAGCGATGTAGTAAACTGCGTAGGCAAGACGTTGCTATGCATGGTAATACATAATTAAGTGACTGTACGTTTAATGTCGTTGTATTATGACGCAAAAGAGACAGAATGAGATGTGTTATGATACATAAACGAGTCGGAGCTGAGCCGCTTGAGGTCCTGAAGGACCTTGCCGAGGTGCGAAGGGCGCATGCAATCTCTCAAGGGGAGCTTGCCTCACGTTCCGGGCTTGATCAGGCGCAGCTCTCCCGCATCGAGGCCGGGCGGGTCGATCTCAGGCTCTCAAGTCTCACGCAGCTTGCACGTGCCCTAGGCCAGGAGATCGTGCTCGTCCCCCAGGGGAGCCTCTCGGCCGTACGCGCGGTCATCCGAAGCAGCAGGCCTCAAGCATCAGCCTCTCCCTTGGCAAGACAGGCCCGGCAGCTTCTGATGATCATCGAATCCCGGCTCGAACGCCTCTTTCACAGCTTCCCCTCGCTCGAGGCGCAGGAGACACAGCTTCAGCTCCGAAAGAGCTTGCTGGACTTGCGCCACTTGGCCCCTGCGCAACTCAGCACCCAGGCACTGTCCCTGCAACGCTTGCAGCGATCAATCGCCACGCAGATGCGCCGGGGGGAGCCACCGAAGGCACAGAACTGGCAGCGCCTGGCGATAAAAGTTCGCGAGATCTACCAGGCGGCGGCCGCTGTCCCTGCGCAAAGCGAACCTCAGTCGCAGATGCGGCCAGCCTGGGCCCTGGAGGACGACAGTGCCAACGCCTGATGTTCCAGCTCTTCAGGTCCTGCTGCACGGGGTGCACGTCGCGACAATCACGAACCTGGGAGCCGATCGGACCATCCTATCCTTCCAGGATGCTTACGAGGCCGATCCGGCCCGACCTACGTTGAGCTTGTCATTCAAGGATGCTCTAGGACAGCTCTTGCCCCAAGAGCGAGTCTACAGCGCCGCGCTCATGCCGTTTTTCTCGAATCTGCTGCCGGAGGGACATCTGCGGGAGTACCTGGCTCAACGTGGACAGGTACACCCTAAGCGGGAGTTCTACCTCTTGTGGCTTTTGGGTCAGGATTTGCCCGGAGCGCTCGTGGTAAGGCCGCCCGATGACCAGCAGCTGCCGCCGGCATCGGACGTTTCCGAAGAAAACGGCAAGCAACAGGCCGGAGAAGCTCGCAGGGGGGTGCCCCTTCGATTCTCCTTAGCCGGTGTGCAGTTGAAATTCTCGGCCCTGCAAGCCTCAAGCGGAGGGCTCACCATCCCGGCAAGCGGAATCGGCGGGGACTGGATCGTGAAGCTCCCCTCCGAGCGCTTCGAGGCAGTGCCGGAGAATGAGTTTTCGATGCTGGAGCTTGCCCGCGGAGTCGGTATAGAGGTGCCGGTCGCAAAGCTCATAGACCTGAAGGACATCGACAAGCTCCCGGAAGACCTGGGCCCCCTACGCGGCAGCCAAGCCCTTGCCGTCGCACGCTTTGACCGGACGCCGGCTGGCGGCCCTGTACACATGGAGGACTTTGCACAAGTCTTTGGCCTCTACCCGGCCGGCAAGTACAAAACGCGCAGTCTCATGAACATCGCGAGAGTGCTCTCTGCGGAAGGAGAATACGAGGATGTGCTGGAATTCATCCGGCGAATCACTTTCAACGCCCTCATCGGCAATGCGGATGCGCACCTGAAGAACTGGTCGCTCCTTTACCCCAACCGCCGCTCGCCCAGGCTTTCGCCTGCCTATGATCTTGTCTCCACCATCGCCTACATTCAAGACGATGTTGCGGGATTGAAGTACAGCCGAACGAAACACTTCAGCGAACTGACGCTGGAGGAGTTCTCTCACCTGGCAAGTCGGGCGGGACTGCCGGAGGCGGCCGTGCTCAATACGGTGAAGGAGACTGTGGCACGCTTTCAGGAGCACTGGGCAGCGCAGCGCACGCACCTACCTTTGTCCGCCGCCACCATCTCCGGAATCACTGCACAGCTCGCAAAGATTCCCTTGGTCAGGCAGGTTAAGTACTGAGCCCATACCTGACGCCTGTCGCGCGGTTTTATATATGGCTCAGCTTTGCAAATGTCCGTCTCTAATATCCCGGTCATTCCACCGTCACGCTCTTGGCGAGATTGCGCGGCTGATCGACGTCCGTGCCTTTCATGATGGCGACGTGATAGGCGAGCAGCTGCAGGGGTATGGTGTACACGATGGGCGACTGGAAATAGCTCACGTGCCTGGGCATCTCGATGACGGTAACGCCGTCGCTCGGCTGCAGTCCAGATTCCGGATCGGCGAATACGATGAGCTCGCCGCCGCGCGCCCGCACCTCCATCAGATTCGACTTCAGCTTTTCCAACAGGTCGTTGTTGGGCGCCACGGCGACCACGGGCATATCCGCGTCCACGAGCGCGAGCGGACCGTGCTTGAGCTCGCCGGCCGGATAGCTCTCGGCATGAATGTAGGAGATCTCCTTGAGCTTCAGTGCGCCCTCCATCGCGATGGGATACAGGCCGCCGCGGCCGAGGAACAATGTGTGGCGCTTGTCGGCGAAGCGCTCGGCGAGCTTGTGGATGACGGGATCGAGCGTGAGCGCCTTCTCGACGAGCGCAGGCAGTTCCACCAGCCGCGTGACCAGACCCTGCTCGCGCTCGGCGTCGGCGCCCTGATGGCGGGCGAGAGCGATGGTCAGCATCGCGAGCGCCGTCAACTGGGTCGTGAATGCCTTGGTCGAGGCGACGCCGATCTCCGGGCCGGCGCGCGTCAGCATCACCAGCTCCGACTCGCGCACCAGGGAACTTTCCGGAGCGTTGCAGATGGCAAGCTGGGACAGATAACCCGATTCCCGGGCAAGGCGCAGCGCCGCCAGCGTATCGGCCGTCTCGCCGGACTGCGAGATCGTGACGAACAGCGAGTCGGGCGGCACCAGCGGATTGCGGTAGCGGTATTCGCTGGCGATGTCGACTGCACACGGAATGCGGCAGATCTGCTCGATGAAGTAGCGCACCACGGAAGCGGCATGATAGCTGGTGCCGCACGCCACGATGTGCACGCACCGCACACGCTTGAATACCTCGGTGGCGGCCGGGCCGAACGCGGCCTCCAGCAGGCGGCCGTGGGCGACGCGCTCGGCGAGTGTGTCCGCGATGGCGCGCGGCTGCTCGTGGATTTCCTTGAGCATGAAGTGGCGGTACGGGCCCTTTTCCGCCGCATCGGCACTGAGGTCACTTTCCCGGATCGGCCGCTCCGCACTGCCGCCCTTGCGGTCGACGATACGCACGCTGGTGCGCCGGATCTCGGCGACATCCCCCTCCTCGAGAAACATGAAGCGCCGCGTCACGGGCAACAGCGCTGCAACGTCGGAGGCGACGAAATTCTCCTCGACACCGAGGCCGATGACCACGGGGCACCCCTGGCGCGCCACGACCAGCCGCTGCGGGTCGCGGTCACTGATCACGGCGAGCGCATAGGCGCCTTGCAGCTCGGCGACGGTGGCTCGCACTGCGTCGAACAGGTCCCGCAGAGTGTTCAAATGAAGATGAATGCGGTGCGCGACCACTTCGGTATCGGTCTCCGACGTGAACCGATAGCCGCGCTTCTCCAGATCGGCACGCAGTGCTTCGTGGTTCTCGATGATACCGTTGTGCACGACGGCCAACCCGTCCTGCGAGACGTGAGGATGCGCATTGCGCTCGCTGGGCACACCATGTGTTGCCCAGCGCGTATGCGCAATGCCGGTGCCGCCGCCGATAGGCGTCGCGGCCAAGGCTTGCTCGAGCATTTTGACCTTGCCGACGGTACGCAGGCGGGCCAATCTGCCCGAATGAATGACCGCGAGACCCGCAGAGTCGTAACCCCGATACTCGAGCCGCCGCAGCCCTTCGATCAGCACCGGGACGATATTGCGTTCGGCGACTGCTCCGACGATTCCGCACATGGCCTAGATCCTGCCGTCTCGAAAGTCCGTGAGTTTGCCTGAACTTCGCCGCGACCGTCCTGCCCCCGGAGCCGCCTGCCGCCGGCTCTGTCGTCCTGGCACGACCGTTCGGAACAGTCCCGCCGCTCCCGGGAAGCCGCAGGCTTGCGCGCTCGCAGGCCGCGAATAGATCTCGGGTGCCTCGCGCACATTGGATCGCCGGGGCGTGGATCCCTCCTGTTAATCTAGTTTTCGCAACTGTTCTCAGCATGATCGCGGCAGTTTCTGCCGGAGGACCCCATCGGTCAATGCGGATGGACCGACTCAAATCCACCCCATAGTCTGCCTCGGTGAGCACGGTATCCCGCCGACACCCCCCAAGCTGCACGGACTTGCGGACGATGGCCCGCGCGAGCATCGCCGGCGCGATCAAGGTGCTCGATTCGCGCCGTTTGACGGACAAGGAGGTGCACTCGGTGCGCAAGAACCTCAAGCGGGCGCGCGCGATGCTGCGCTTGCTGCGCCCCTCGATCGGAAAAAGCGCATATCGCCGCGAGAACGGATCGCTGCGCGACTGTGCACGGGGTCTGAGCATGCTGCGCGACGGCAGGGCGCTGCTCGACACCGCGACACTGCTTCGGGCCCGCGTCCGGTCGGCCGACGAGCGCTCCGCCGTGAGGCGCCTGGCGGCGCTCTTGGAACACGACCACATGCTGGCACGGCGCGCGCTGACCCGAGACCGGACCGCCATCGACGCCATGCGCGAGACATTGCGGTCGAGCTACCGCCGATCCGCGCACTGGCGGCCGCGTCATGGCGCGGATTGGCCCGGCCGGGGTGTGAGGCGGGTCTACAGCCGCGGGCGCGCCGCCCAGAAACGCGCGCAGGCGCATCGAACCGCCGCGAATCTCCATGAGCTGCGCAAGCAGACCAAGTATCTGTACCACCAGCTCGAAGCACTCGAGCCGCTGCAGCCTGGCCGGATCACCAGACTCGCAAAGCGGATGCGCCAATTGGCAGATCTGCTCGGGGACGAGCACAACCTGAATGTGCTGCGGGCGCGGGTTGCGCACAGCCCCCCTCGAGCGTCGCGACCGCATCCGCCTACGGCGGATCATCGACGACGCGCGCGCGACGGTGGACCGCGCGGCGCTGGCCCGGGCACGCCGCATGTACCGGCAACCGCCGGCCGCGTTCGCCGCCCGGCTCGATCGCCGCGCGCCGCCGGTGCGGGACACGTAGGGCCACCCGGCGGCACCGCGGACCCGGCCGTGAGAGCCCCCTACTTGGGCTTCTTCACCGGCCGCTGCCAGTCCTCAAGGGTACTCTGACGGGCCCGCGCGATGGTGAGCCTGCCTGCGGGCACTTCATGGACGACGGTCGAGCCCGCGGCGATCGTGGCACCCTCGCCCACCGTGATCGGCGCCACCAGCACGCTGTTCGATCCCGTGTGGGCATCGTCATGGATGATCGTGCGATGCTTGTTCGCGCCGTCATAGTTGGCGACGATCGTGCCGGCGCCGATGTTGACACGGGCGCCGACTTGCGCATCCCCGACGTAGGACAGGTGATTGGCCTTCGAATCCGTACCGAGGGTCGAGTTCTTGACCTCAACGAAGTTGCCGATGTGCACGCCCGGGCCGAGCGCGGTGGTCGGTCGCACACGGGAAAACGGCCCGATGCGGGCTGCGGCGCCGATCACCGCACCGTCCAGCACACAGAACGGAAACAACTCGGTGTCATCGCCCACTTCGCTGTCGCGTATGACGCAGCCGGAACCGATCCGGACACGGTTGCCGAGCTTCACCGTGCCTTCGAATACCACGTTGACGTCGACGAAGACGTCCTGACCATGCGTGACCGAGCCGCGCACGTCGATGCGCGCCGGATCGACCACCGTCACACCGGCTGTCATGAGCGCCTGCGCCGCCCGGCGCCGGCAGACCGCCTCGAGCTGCGCCAGTTGCGTCTTGTCATTGACACCCAAGGCGTCGATGGAATCGGCGAGGGACACCGCGGTGACCGTAGCGCCCTGCGCCACCGCCAGCCCGATCACGTCGGTGAGGTAGTACTCGCCCTGCGCGTTGTCGTTGCGCAGCTGCGCGAGCCAGCCCTTGAGCCGGCGCGCCGGCGCGGCCAACACCCCGGTGTTGCATTCCCGGACGGCGAGCTCCTCGGGCGTCGCATCCTTCTGCTCGACACTGCGCGCGACCCGACCGGACGCATCGCGCACGATCCGGCCGTAGCCGGCCGGATCCTCGGGCACCATCGTGAGCAGGGCCAGTTCGCCGGCGGCGCCTATTCGGACCAGGCGCGCGAGCGGCTCTGCGCCGAGCAGGGGCACGTCGCCGTACAGCACCAGCACGGTATCGTCGTCCGGGACGTGCGGCACCGCCTGCTGCACGGCATGGCCGGTGCCGAGTTGCCGCTCCTGCAGGACCCATTGCACGCTTTCGTCGGGGAATGCGGCCCGTACCTGCTCGCCTGCATGGCCATACACGACCAGGATGCGCTGCGGCGAAAGGCGGTGGGCCGTATCGAGGACGTGCGCGAGCAGCGGCCGTCCGGCCAGCGGCTGCAGCACCTTCGGCAGCCGGGAGTTCATCCGCCTGCCCTCGCCCGCGGCGAGAATCACCACCGAAAGCCCCGTCGAGTGCGTGGACGCTGCAGTGCTCATGCGGACCCTTATGGTGCGGGCCAGGCGCCGGCGCGCATCTAGCTCCGGATTTTTCGCAGCCGCGCGATGACTTTCAATTGCGCCGCCGCGCGGGCGAGTTCGGCCAGCGCCTCGGCCTGCGTGATGAGGCCGCTGCGGTCCTTCAGCGCCTCCTCGGCGCGCTGCTTCGCGGCAAGCGCCGCGGCCTCGTCGATGTCTTTGGCGCGCAGCGCCGTGTCGGCCAGCACCGTCACATGATGCGGCTGCACCTCGATCGCCCCGCCTCCGACAAAGAAGAACTGCTCCTGGCCATCCGATGTCTGAACCCTGACCTCGCCCGGCTTGAGCATCGAGAGCAGCGGCGCGTGGCGCGGCGCGACGCCGATGTCACCCTGGGAGGCCGGCGCGAACACCATGGTGGCCGCCCCCGAGAAGACTTCGCCCTCGGCGCTGACGATGTCAACCTGAATGGTGCTCGGTTGGGTCATGACGCATCTCCTATTGCAGCGTCTTGGCCTTGGCCACCGCTTCGTCGATGGTACCGACCATGTAGAACGCCTGCTCCGGCAGGTGGTCGAAATCCCCGTTGATGATGCCTTTGAAGCCGCGGATGGTCTCGGCAAGCGGCACGATCTTGCCGTCCTGGCCGGTGAACACCTTGGCCACGTTGAACGGCTGGGACAGGAAGCGCTGAACCTTGCGCGCACGGTACACGGTGCGCTTGTCGTCTTCCGACAACTCGTCCATGCCGAGGATGGCGATGATGTCCTGCAGTTCCTTGTAGCGCTGGAGCACGGCCTGCACACCGCGCGCGGTGTTATAGTGCTCTTCCCCGACCACCAGCGGATCGAGCTGCCGGCTGGTGGACTCCAGCGGGTCGACCGCCGGATAGATGCCGAGCGTGGCGATCTGACGCGACAGCGCGACGATGGCATCCAGGTGCGCAAAGGTCGTCGCGGGTGACGGGTCGGTCATGTCGTCCGCGGGCACGTAGACCGCCTGGATGGAGGTGATCGAGCCGGTCTTGGTGGAGGTGATGCGCTCCTGCAGAACGCCCATCTCCTCGGCCAGCGTGGGCTGATAGCCCACCGCCGAGGGCATGCGCCCGAGCAGCGCCGACACTTCCGTGCCGGCGAGCGTGTAGCGGTAGATGTTGTCGATGAACAGCAGCACATCGCGGCCCTTGCCCCCGTCGGCGTGGACTTCATCGCGGAAATATTCGGCCATCGTCAAGCCGGTCAGCCCCACGCGCAGGCGGTTGCCCGGCGGCTCGTTCATCTGGCCGTATACCATGGCCACCTTGGAATTGGACAGTTCGCGCGGATCGATGACGCCCGCATCGATCATCTCGTGATAGAAGTCGTTCCCCTCGCGGGTGCGCTCGCCGACCCCGGCGAACACCGACAGGCCGCTGTACTGCTTGGCGATGTTGTTGATCAGCTCGAGCATGTTGACGGTCTTGCCGACCCCGGCGCCGCCGAACAGGCCGACCTTGCCGCCCTTGGCGAAGGGCACCAGCAGATCAATCACCTTGATGCCCGTGACCAGCAGCTCCTGGCCGCCGGCCTGCTCCTCGAACGACGGCGGCGGCCTGTGGATCGGCAGGTACTCATCGGCCTCGACCGGGCCCCGGTTGTCCTGCGGAGCGCCGAGCACGTCCAGGATGCGTCCGAGCGTCGCCGCACCGACCGGCACCGAGATCGGAGCGCCGGTGGCGATGACCGCCAGTCCGCGCTTGAGCCCCTCCGAGGGTCCCATGGCGATTGCGCGCACGATACCGTCGCCGAGCTCCTGCTGCACCTCGAGCGTGAGATCGTGGTCTTTGACCTTCAGCGCATCATAGACATGCGGCAAGGCATCGCGCGGGAACTCGACGTCGATGACGGGGCCGATGATCTGGGTGATCTTGCCTTCGGGCGTGCTTGCCATGTGTTGTCTCTCTTGCGTCTTCATACTGCCGAGGCTCCGCCGACGATCTCCGCGAGTTCCTTGGTGATCGCCGCCTGGCGGGCTTTGTTGTATATCAGCTGCATTTCCTCGACGAGCTTGCCGGCATTGTCCGTGGCGGCCTTCATGGCCACCATGCGCGCCGCCATCTCCGCGGCGACATTCTCGACGGCTGCCCGGTAGACCTGCGATTCGACGTAGCGGATCAGCAGCGCATCGAGGATCTGCGCGGCTTCCGGCTCGTAGATGTAGTCCCAGTGCTCCCGGGGCGCGCCGGCCTCGGACGGCTCGAGCGGCAGAAGCTGCGACACGATGGGCCGCTGCGTCATGGTGTTGACGAATTCGGCGTTCACCAGAAACAGCCGATCGATGTTCCCGTCACGGTAGGCATCCAACATGACCTTCACCGTGCCGATGAGGTCCTTCACGTGCGGCCGGTCGCCCAGGTGCGAGACACTGGCGACGATCGCGGTGTCCAGCCGGCGGAAGAACGCCATGCCCTTGGCGCCCACCAGACACAGCTTGACGGCGACGCCCTGACCCTGCCATTCGCGGATCAGCAGCAGGGTCTGCTTGAAGACGTTGGCGTTCAGCGCACCGGCGAGTCCGCGATCGGTCGAGACCACGATGATGCCGACGGACTTCACACTCGTGCGACGCTGCAGGTAGGGGCTGCGGTAGTCGGGATTGGCTGCGGTCAGATTGCCGATCACGGCCCGCATCTTTTCCGCGTACGGACGCGCGGCGCGCAGGCGTTCCTGGGCGCGGCGCATCTTGCTGGTGGCCACCATCTGCATGGCGCGTGTGATCTTCTGAGTGTTCTTGACACTCGTGATCTTGGCGCGGATTTCCTTGGTGCCCGGCATCAGGCGGCCCTCAATAGGTCCCCGTTGCGATGAAGTCCTCGACGCACTTCTTCAGCTCCGCCTCGACATCCTTGGTCAACTTCGGCTCGCGGTTGATGCGCTCGAGCAGCGCGGCGTAGTTGGAGCGAGCGAAGGCCTGCAGGGCCGTCTCGAACGCCACGACTTTCTTCAACTCCACCTTGTCCATGTAGCCCGTATTGACCGCGAAGATCGACAACGCCATTTCCGCGACGGACATCGGCGTGTACTGCTTCTGCTTCATCAGCTCGGTGACACGCTGGCCGCGCTCGAGCTGCCGGCGCGTGGTCTCATCGAGATCCGAGGCGAACTGCGCGAACGCCGCCAGCTCCCGGTACTGCGCCAGCGCCAGACGGATGCCCCCGCCGAGCTTCTTGATGATGTCGGTCTGGGCGGCGCCGCCGACGCGCGAGACCGAGATGCCGGCGTTCATCGCCGGGCGGATGCCGGAGTTGAACAGGTCGGTCTCGAGGAAGATCTGCCCGTCGGTGATGGAAATGACGTTGGTCGGCACGAATGCCGTGACGTCGCCGGCCTGGGTCTCGATGATCGGCAAGCCGGTGAGCGAGCCTGATTTGCCCTTGACCGCCCCCTGGGTCCGCATCTCGACGTATTCCTCGCTGACGCGCGCGCTGCGCTCGAGCAGCCGCGAGTGCAGGTAGAACACGTCGCCGGGAAAGGCCTCGCGGCCGGGCGGGCGCCGCAGCAGCAGCGAGATCTGCCGGTATGCGACCGCCTGCTTGGAGAGGTCATCGTACACGATCAGCGCATCCTCGCCGCGGTCCATGAAGTACTCGCCGATCGTGCAGCCGGAGTAGGCGGCGATGTACTGCATGGCGGCCGGGCTCGAGGCGGACGCCACCACCACCGCCGTATGCGCCAGCGCGCCGTGCTCCTCGAGCTTCTTCACCACCGCGGCGACGGTCGACTGCTTCTGGCCGATCGCCACGTAGATGCACTTCACCCCGGAACTCTTCTGATTGATGATGGTGTCGACCACGAGAGCCGTCTTGCCCGTCTGGCGATCGCCGATGATGAGCTCGCGCTGACCGCGGCCGATGGGCACCATCGAGTCGATCGCCTTGTAGCCGGTCTGCACCGGTTGGCTGACCGGCTTGCGGTAGATCACGCCGGGTGCGACCCGCTCGATGGGCGCGGTGCGAGTGGCGTTGATCGGGCCCTTGCCGTCGATCGGGCGTCCCAGCGCGTCGACCACCCGGCCGAGCAGCTCCGGTCCGACCGGCACCTCGAGAATGCGGCCCGTCGTCTTGACGGTGTCGCCTTCACGCAGATGCTGGTAGTCGCCGAGCACCACCGCGCCGACCGAGTCCTGCTCGAGGTTCAGAGCCAGCCCGAAGGTGTTGCCCGGGTACTCGAGCATCTCGCCGTAGCGCGCGTCGGCCAGGCCGTAGATGCGCGTGATGCCGTCGGTGACCGACACGATGGTGCCGACGTCACGCGCCTCGGTCCCTGCGGTGAAGTTCTCGATCCGCTGCTTGATCAGATCGCTGATTTCGGATGCCTTGATGGCCATAACAGTGTTCCCCGGGAAAATGCTTACGCGGTCAACGCACGGGCGACGCGCTCGAGCCTGCCGCGCAACGAGCCATCGATGACCAGATCGCCGGCGCGCACGCTGGCGCCGCCGATCAACGCCGGATCATGCGTGCAACTCAGACGCACGGTACGCCCCAGCCGCCGCTCGAGCGCCGCGGCGAGCATACCCTGCTGGGTCTCGCTCAGCGCGCAGGCAGAGATCACCTCCACCTCGATAGTCCCCTCGGCCTGGGCCTTGAGGTCCTCGAAGCGCGCGGAGACCTCCGCCAGACAGCCGAGCCGGTGATTTTCGGCGAGTACGCGGATGAAGTTGCGTGTGGCCGGCTCCAGGCTCGGGCCGGCGACGGCCGCCACCAGCTCGGCAAGCTGCTCGCTCGGGATGCGCGGATCGTGCAGCAAGGCCTCGACCCGTGGATCGGCGACCGCGCGGGCGGCGCGGCGCAACGCTTCGGACCACGGCGCAAGCCGGCCGCGCGCCGCCTCGAAGGCGGCTTTGGCATAGGGTCTGGCGATGGTGTTCTTGTCCGGCATCGTCTGGCTCGCTCAGATCTGCGCGGCGAATTCTTCGAGCAGCGCCGCGTGAGCGCGTGGATCGATTTCGCGCTCGAGGAGCTTCGCGGCGGCCGCGACGGCGATCTCGCCGACCTGCTGGCGCAGCTGCTCGCGGGCGCGGGCCGCATCCAGCTCGATCTGCTGCTGCGCGGCGACGAGCAGGCGCTGGCCCTCCTGTGTCGCGGCGACACGGGCTTGCTCGATGATCTCGTTGGCGCTGTGCTGGGCCTGATCGAGGATGACCCCGGCGCGCTCGCGCGCCTCGCGCAGGATCGCCTCGGCTCCCACGCGCGCCTGCTTCAGTTCCTCCTCGCCCTTGTCGGCGGCGGCCAAACCTTGCGCAATCCGCCGCTCACGCTCCTGCATCGGGCCGAGGATCATCGGCCATACGAATTTCATCGTAAACCAGACGAGCGCGGCGAACGCCAGCATCTGGACGAGGAGCGTCAGATTGATGTGCACGATCGCCTCCTTCCGAGAAGCGCTTTAGCAGGGGCCCGCAGGCGGCTCAATGGGCCGCGTGCAGCGCTGCGAGGAACGGGTTCGCGAACATGAAGAACAGCGCGAACCCGATGCCGATCATGGCCACCGCGTCAACGAGGGCCGCGACCAGGAACATCTTCACCTGCAGCGCGGGCATCAATTCGGGCTGGCGGGCCGAGCCCTCGATGAAGCGGCCGCCGAGAATGCCGAAACCGATGGCGGTGCCGAGCGCGCCGAGGCCGAAGATGATGCCCACGGCGAGCGCGGTCATGGCTTGGATGAGTGCGATGTTTTCCATTCAAATCTCCTCGGACAGGAATGCATTTTGGATCGAGACGAGCCGCTCAGTGGCGCTCATGCGCCATCGAGAGATAGACGACGGTGAGCACCATGAAGATGAAGGCCTGAAGCGTGATGATGAGCAGGTGAAAGACCCCCCACGCGAAGGTCAGCACCAGCTGCATGATGGCCAGCCCCCAGCCGCTGAGCGTACCGAGCATCGGGTAACCATGCACGAGCGTCAGCAGCGCCAGCAGCACGAAGATCATCTCGCCGGCGAACATGTTGCCGAACAGACGCAGCGCCAGCGACAGGGGACGGGCCAGATGGGTGACCGATTCCAGCAGGAAGTTGATCGGCACGAACAGGGCCTGCACGAACACGTTCTTGCTGGTGAAGGGTTGCAGCGTGAGTTCGGCGAGAAAGCCGCGCGCGCCCTTCACCTTGATGCTGTAGTAGAGGGTCAGGAAGAACACCGGCAGGGACAAACCGAACACGCAGTTCAAATCATTGCTCGGCACCACCTTCAGATGGGGCAAGCCGATCGTGTGGGCGATGCCCGGCAGCAGATCGACCGGCAGCAGATCCATGAAGTTGAACAGGAATACCCAGCAGAAGAGGGTGAGTGCGAGCGGCGCGATCAGCGGATTGGTGCCGTGGAAGATGTCCTTCACCTGGCCGTCCACCCACTCGACGACCAGCTCGACGAAGCTCTGGAAGCCGCGCGGCGCGCTGGCGGTGCCGCTCGCCATCCGGCGCGCCACCCAGTAGAAGCTGCCGGCGAACAGCACCGCGAGCAGCACCGAGAAGAACACCGTGTCGTAGTTGATCACGGTGAAATTGATGAGCGACGTCTGCGGCTTGTTGCTCAGATAGGTGAGATGCTCGGTGACGTACTCACCGATCCGCGCCGACCCAGATGCTGTCATGAAGCTCGATCTCTCACTGTATTCGCAACGCCCGCCTTCGCTGGCGGCGCCGGTTCAGCCAATTTCTCGTTGCGCGCACGGCCACCCGGCCACAGGGCGGCTGACAGCGCGATCCAGTAAACGAAAAGGGTCGCGGTGAAAGCCGCGAACATTGCCAGTGGCGCGACCTTCATCGCTTTGAAGGCCACCACGAACAGCCCGATCACGACGACGAGCTTCAGCACCTCCCCCCTGTAGAAGGCGCCGAGCGCGGCGCGCGCATCCGCACTCCTGCCGCCGAAGGCAACGAGCACCATCACCAGGCTCGCCACCGTCCCGATACCCCCGCCGAGCAATGCGGAGAATGCCGGCCGTCCTCCGCAGACCGCCCAGGCGAGTCCTGCGGCCACTATCGTTACGGCCGCCTGGCCCAGCACGACGCCGAAAGCCAGCCGCCGCGCTTGGGGCAGGTCGATCACGGTCACCGAACTCTCACTCGCAGGTCTAGTGCGTCGCGCCGGAACGTCGCCCGGCTCGTGGACGCGCCCACCCGCGGCGGACCGAAAAAGCCGCGCGATTATATTGACCGGGTTCGGGGGAGTCCACTCCATTGGACGGCGGCCCAAGTCGGTGAAATTCGTGTGAAATCAATCCGCGGCGCGCCCCGAGCGGCATTCCCCGCGGTCCGTTCAATGAATGTGCGCGAGAATACCGTCCAATTCATCGAGACTATTGTAGGAAATCACCAGCGCGCCCTGGCCGCCCGTGGCCTGGCGAATGGCCACCCGGGCCCCGAGCTTCTCGGTGAGCTGCTGCTCCAGGTGGCGCACGTCGGGATCCGCCGCGGGCGGCGTGCCGCGCGCCTCGCCCGGCGGGTTCAGCATGCGGCGCACCAGGGTCTCCGTCTGGCGCACCGACAGACCCTTGGCCACGACCTCGGCGGCCGCCCGCTGCTGTGCCGCGCGCTCGGGCAGCGCGAGCAGCGCACGGGCGTGCCCCATCTCGATCTGGCGCCGCTCGATCAGCTCGCAGACCTCCGCGGAGAGTTCCAGCAGCCGCAGCAGATTGCTCACCCCGGCGCGCGAGCGGCCGACCGCGGCGGCGGCCTGGGCGTGCGTGAGCCGGAATTCGCTGATCAGCCGCTGCAGCGCGCGCGCCTCCTCCAGGGGATTGAGGTTCTCGCGCTGAATGTTCTCGATCAGCGCCACGGCAATCGCCGCTTCGTCGGGGATGTGCCGCACGATCGCCGGGATGTCCGCGAGACCGGCCAGCTGCGCGGCACGCCAGCGGCGCTCGCCCGCGATGATCTCGTAGCGCGCCCCCCCGGCGCCTGCCGCCGGCAGGGGCCTCACGACGATCGGCTGCACCACTCCCTGGGCCTTGATCGAGCCGGCCAGCTCCTCCAGGGACTCCGGATGCAGGTCCGTGCGCGGCTGATATTTGCCGCGCTGCAGCGCATCGAGCGGCAGCCGCCTCAGCTCGTCCCCTTCGGCGGGGCGCTCGGCAGAAGGCGCTTGGGCGTCGGACTGCGGCGCACGGGCGCTCGAGCCCAGCAGGTCCGCCAGGCCGCGGCCCAAGGTAGGTTTCTTCTGGGTCATGAGGCTTCGCCCGTGCCATCGGCCGCTGCCGCCGGCAGCGGATCCGGCTCAGGCGCCTCGGCCGGGACGCTTGCACCGACGCCCGGGTCGAGGCGGACTTCATCGCGGCGAATCATCTCGCCGGCGAGCGCGAGGTACGCGAGCGCCCCCCGGGAGTCCTTGTCGTGAAGGAGGACGGGCCGGCCGAAGGAGGGCGCCTCGGCCAGACGGATATTGCGGGGAATCACCGTACGAAACACCTTCTCACCGAAGTGCATGAGCAGCTGGGCGCTGACCTCATTGGCCAGATTGTTGCGCGGATCGAACATGGTGCGCAGGATGCCCTCGATCTCGAGCGATGGATTTGCCGTGCCGCGCAGCTGCTCAATGGTCCCGAGCAGCGCCGAGAGTCCCTCCAGGGCGTAGTACTCGCATTGCATGGGAATGAGCACGCTGTCGGCCGCGACCAGAGCATTGACCGTGAGCATGTTGAGCGCCGGCGGACAATCGACGAGGATCACGTCATATGCGTCACGCACTGGTGCCAGAGCCCGCCGCAGGCGGCTCTCGCGACCCGCGGGCAGCGCGAGCAAGCGCACTTCGGCGGCGGTAAGGTCCTGATTGGCGGGCAACAGTGCATAGCCGCCCTGCTCGACCACATGTAGCGAGGCGCCGAGCTCGGCTTCCC
The DNA here is from genome assembly GCA_021843755.1 of Pseudomonadota bacterium. Classification (GTDB taxonomy): domain Bacteria; phylum Pseudomonadota; class Gammaproteobacteria; order Steroidobacterales; family Steroidobacteraceae; genus 13-2-20CM-66-19. Next base: position 114,570 of record JAKBWB010000030.1, on the reverse strand, counting down.
CGAGCAGGACCTCGCAGGTACTGCGCTCGAGCTGTGATTTGTCGACCCCGCTGCCCATGGTGGCATTGCCCTGGGGATCGACGTCCAGCAATAGCACGCGCCGCCGGGTGGCGGCCAGGGAGGCGGCCAGATTCACCGCCGTGGTGGTCTTGCCGACACCGCCTTTCTGATTGGCGATCGCGATGACGCGCTTCATGGGGACGACAGTGTACTTCACCGCCGTCCCGGGACCCTCGGGGTACGACGGATATTCAGCCGCGAGGGCCGGCCCGCAACCGCTCGCGCGCCATCCGATCGGCCACGACGCTGGTCGGCAGTCCCTCGCGGCGCGCACGCTCGAAAATCACCGTGAGCCGCCCGGGAATCTTCTCGATGTCGGCGTGGACTTCGGCCTCGGAGACACCGCCGCGGTACTCGTGTGCCACACTGATGATGCCGCCGGCGTTGATGACATAGTCCGGGGCATACAGAATGCCGGCCTTCATCAGCGCGTACCCGTCGGCCTCGCGCGCCAGCTGATTATTCGCCGCACCCGCCACGACCCGCACCCGCAGCCGCGGGATGGACGCTTCATTGAGCACGGCGCCGAGCGCGCACGGTGCCAGGACGTCCGCCGCCTCGGCGGCGATGGCGCCAGGCGCCACTACGACGGCACCCAGCTCGTCTCGTACCTGCTCGACCAGCGCCGCACGGGCATCGGCCACTTTCAGACGAGCGCCCGCCGCGGCGAGCAGCCGACACAAGGGGCGTCCGACACCACCCAGGCCCTGGACCGCGACGGTCAGCCCATCAAGCTCACACCCGAGCTGGAAGCGAACGGCGGCCTGAATGCCGAGGAAGACGCCCAGGGCGGTCTTCGGTCCTGGGTCGCCGCCCGCTTCACCGGCCGCGCGCTTCAGGCCGCTCACGAATGACGTCTGGCGAGCAACCTGCTCCATGTCGCCCGTGGTCGTGCCCACGTCCTCGGCCGTGATGTATCGGCCGCCGAGTGAATCGACCAGCCGCCCAAACGCGGCAAACAGCTCCGGCGACTTGTCCCGGCGCGAATCGCCGAGAATCACGGCCTTGCCCCCGCCCAAGCCGAGCTCGGCCATCGCATTCTTGTAGCTCATGCCGCGCGAGAGGCGCAGCGCGTCCGTGAGCGCCTCGTCGGCCGATCCATAGGTCCACATCCGGCAGCCGCCCGCCGCCGGTCCGAGCACCGTGGAATGAATTGCAACCACCGCGCGCAATCCGGTCGCGGCATCATGGCCGAACACCACCTGCTCGTGGCCGTCGAAGTCCGGCAGGGTGAATAGATCCATGATTTCGGCTCCAAGATGACCAGGCGCGCGCCAGAGCGCCGCCACCATACGCCCGGGCGATGCACGGTGCGTCACAAAGCTTGCTCGGAGATCGACTCAGGTGAATGATTCATTGCATGATTACCTCGAGCGACGAGATGATTTATGCAAGCTGATCTGGACCGTGGCGATGTCCGCATCCTCGACCTCGTCCAGGAGCACGGGAATCTATCGGCGGCCGAAGTCGCCGAACGCCTGGGGATGACGCCCTCGACATGCTGGCGCCGCATGAGCCGCCTGGAGCAGACCGGTGTGATCCGCAAGCGTGTCGCGCTGCTCGATCGCGAGAAGGTCGGCCTGAACGTGCTGGTCTTCTCGCAGGTCAAGCTTGCCGGTCACGGGCGCGACGCATTGCTGAAGTTCGAGCAGGCGGTGCGCCGCCATCCGGAGATCCTCGAGTGCTACACCCTGATGGGCGAAACCGATTTCCTGCTGCGCATCGCCTGCCGCGACATCAAGGCGTACGAGGCCTTCTTTCTCGATCACCTCTCGCGCTTCCCGGGCGTGCAGTCGGTGCACTCGCTCATCGCGCTGTCGGTCATCAAGGAAACGACCCTGCTGCCGCTCGGCGCCGCCGCCAATCGCTAGCGCTGGGCGCTGAGCACGATCAGGCAGCGGTCCTCGGCGAGACCCGGCACGGTCAGCGGCAGGGATTCGACCCGCCACAGCGGCGGCAGGGCATCGATTTCCGCCTTCGGCCACTTGCCTTTCAAAGCCAGGATATGGGTTCGCGGGCCGCACAGCGGCGCGACGGCTGTCACCAGCGCCGGCAGCGCGGCGAACGCGCGCGCCAGAACGGTATCGAACGGGGCCTCCGGCCGCACGGCCTCGACGCGTGCCTGCAGTGTGTCGACGTTCATCAGCCCCAGCAGGTGCGCCGCATGGGAGACGAAGCGGATCTTTTTCCCGCTCGAATCGATCAGCGTGAAGCGCCGCTCCGGATTGGCCAGCGCGAGCGGCAGGCCCGGGAAGCCCGCGCCGGTGCCGACGTCCGCAATGCGCACGCCCTGTAGATGGCGGTGCACGGCGAGGCTGTCGAGCAGATGGTGCGTTACCATGTCGGCCCGGTCCGTGATGGCCGTCAGGTTGAAGCGGCGATTCCAGCGCGCCAACTCCTCGAGCAGGCGCAGCAGCCGCGCGGCATCGTGCTCCGTCAAGGCCACGCCCAATGCGGCGGCGGCGTGGATCAGCGCGGCCGGGTTGCTGGGGGCGTCGGCCGCAGCGTGCGTCGGATGCGAGGAACTCATGGATCGGACGGCCTCGGACCGCGCTGATTGTGGCAGAGCCGCCCGCCGGGGGGTGAAAAATTGCGCGCGATGAGGACGCTGAGGTGAGGCTGCTGCTGGTGGAAGACGACGCCATGATCGGCGAGGCGATCCGCGCCGGGCTGCGGCGCGATGGCTTTGCGGTCGACTGGGTGCATGACGGGGAAACCGCCGAGCAGGTGCTCGAAGGCGAATCCTTCGACCTGCTGCTGCTGGACCTGGGCCTGCCGCGCAAGAGCGGGCTTGCGCTCTTGAGCGGCCTGCGCGCGCGCGGCAACGGCATGCCGGTGATCATCCTCACGGCGCGGGATGCGGTCAGCGACCGGGTGCAGGGCCTGGATGCCGGGGCCGACGACTATCTGGTCAAGCCCTTCGATCTGGACGAGTTGGCCGCGCGCATCCGCGCGCTGCTGCGCCGCAAATCCGGACATTCGGCCCCCGCGATCGAGCATCTGGGCGTGATCCTCAATCCCGCCACGCACAGCGTGCGGCGCGGCACCGAGGAAATCGCCCTCTCACCGAAGGAGTTCGCGCTGCTGCATTTGCTGATGGAGCGTCCCGGCACCATCCACTCGCGCGCACGGATCGAGGAGCGGCTCTATGGCTGGGGCGAGGAAATCGACAGCAACGCCGTGGAGGTGCACGTGCACGGGCTGCGCCGCAAGCTCGGCCCCGATTTCATTCGCACGGTGCGCGGCGTCGGCTACCGGGTGCGGCCGGCATGACGATCCGCTCGCTGCGGGCACGCCTGCTCGCGTGGCTCCTCGGCGGCATCGCCGTGGTCGGCCTGTGCGGCGGCGTGGTCGTGTACCGCAATGCGCTGAAGCAGGCCGATGGCTTTTTCGACTATCACCTGAAGCAGACGGCAGTCGTGCTGCGCGATCTGCCGGTCGAGTACCTCTGGCCAATGCCGTCGTCGATTCCTTCGCGCGCCCGGGCGTACGGCTTCGTGATCCGGGTCTGGACGATCTACGGCCAACTGATCTATCGAACGCCGGTACATACCTCGCTGCCCAACCTGACCGCGTTGGGCTTCTCGACGGTCAAGACGCCGCAGGGCAGCTGGCGTGTCTACGGCGTTGCCTCCTCGACGCGCGTGATCCAGGTGGCGCAGCCGATGCGCGTACGTCAGCAACAGGCCATCGAGCTGGCGATGAAGGCGCTCGTGCCGTTCGCGCTGGCCGTACCGATCCTCGGCCTGCTGGTGTGGTTCGCCGTCGGCCACACGCTCGAGCCGCTGCAGCGGCTCGCCGCATCGGTCAAAGCGCGCCGCCTGGACGCGCTGGAGGCCCTGCCGCTTGCGGGCCTGCCCGATGAGGTCCAGCCATTGGTCGGGGCGCTGAACGATCTGCTCGGGCGCTTGACCGGCGCGCTCGAGCGTGAACGGGCATTCATCGCCGACGCGGCCCACGAGCTGCGCACACCGCTCACCGCGCTGCATCTGCAGCTGGGCGCCCTGGAACGCGCCGGGACCGACGAGGAACGGGCCGAGGCAACGCAAAGGCTCTCCGCCGGCGTGCAGCGCTCGATCCGGCTGGTCGAGCAGCTGCTCTCGCTCGAGCGGCAGGCGCCGCGCATCGAGGCGGCGCGCGGCCGCATTGCGCTCGATGAGCTCGCGCGCGAGGTTGTGGCGGAGCTGGTTCCGCTTGCCGACGCGCGCGGGATCGACCTCGGCATGGCGGAGGCGCAGGGGGCGCTCATACAAGGGGAATCGGACTCGATCGCGACGCTGGTCCGCAATCTAGTCGACAATGCCGTGCGCTACACGCCCCGAGGTGGCCGGGTCGATGTGTCGGTGACCGCCCCCGGCGCGGCCGGCCAGCCGGTGAAATTGAGGGTCGCCGACAATGGGCCGGGCATCGCGCCCGAGGAGCGGGCCCGGGTGTTCGACCGTTTCTACCGCCATCCCGGCACTCAGGTGCCCGGGAGCGGCCTGGGACTCGCCATCGTCAAGGCCATCGCTGACGCCCATGGCGCCGACATCGAACTCGGCGCAGGAGAAGGCGGCCGCGGCCTGGCGGTAACCGTCTCGTTTCCGGCGGTCTCACCGCGCTGACGCGCGTGCGCGCCGGCTCGGACCGCGCCTCATTTCGCGTGCTTCGACTTCAGCGCCAGCAGGAACTGCGCGATGGCGGCGCGATAGGCCCGCCGGTCGGTCCTGGGCGTGAAATCGCTGCTGGCGTTGGCCGCAGTCAGCAGCTCGACTCGATCGCCGTAGAAGCGCAACAGGTAGGCCAGCTGCCGGGCATCGGCCGCGCGCGCGCCACCGCCTGCGAGCCCCTGCACGATCAGTACCGGCTGCAGGATGCGCCGCACGTTGCCGATCGGAGAGATCCGACGCAGAAACTCGGCGGTCTCGGGGTCCCGCGGGTTGCCAAACCGCGCCGCGCGGAACTGACGCTGGAATTTGGGACCGTGTGCGACGTAATCGGCAAGGTTGGCGATGCCATCGATGTCGATCGCCCCGAGCAGATGCCGATCGAACAGCGCCAGCGCGTTCACCGCCAGCCAACCGCCATACCCGCGGCCCATCACCACGATCCGGTGCGCATCGAACCCCGGCTGCAGACCAATCCAGACCATCAGCGCACCGATGTCGCGGAGCGCATCCGTGCGCTGCGCTCCGGCGGCGAGGGCGCGGAAGTCCCGCCCGTAGCCTGCGGAGCCGCGCACGTTCGGCGCGATCACCGCATAGCCGAGATCGTTGGTCACGAATTGCAGAAACGGCCGCCAGCGGGGCCTGAACTGGCCGGCGGCTCCGGCGTGCAGCACGATCAGCACCGGTGCGGGCCCGGACCCGGGCGGCAGATAGACGTACGCGGACAGCATCCGCCAATGGCCGTCGACCCGGTCCCAGGTCGGGTAGTGGATGAGCCGGCTCGTGGCCGGCGCGGCGGTGGCAATTGTGCCCGCAGTCCCGCGCGTCCAGCGCCGAACCAGGCCGCTCCGCAGGTCATACACGTACGCTTCGGGCGGCTGCCAGCCGGACTGGAAGGTAAAGCCCAGTCGGTGTCCGGAATCGAATTGCAGGTTGCCGATGACCCCGTCGTGCAGCCACGGCACCGCGACATCGAGCCGCAGCTGCCGATTGAGCACGTGCAGGACGCTGTGCCCGTCGTTATCGAGCGTGTAGGCGATGTAGTGGCCGTTGGGGCTGGCCGCGAACTGCTCGACGCTCCAGGGGGCTCGGGCCGAGAGCGCCCGCACGCGGCCCGACGCCTCGTCCAGCTGCAGCAGCCGCTCGTACTGCCCGCCCTGGTCCGAAACGTAATCAATCGCGGCTCCGCCGGGGGCGAAGCGGGCGCCGCGGAGGCGGGCCGCCGGGATGGGCAGCCGGCGCAGCTCGCCGTCGGCAATGCGCCCGAGATAGAGCGACTCGTCATCGGGTCCCGTATCGTCCTTCAAGAGCACGTGCCGCCCATTGCGCGACCAGTCGAGCAGCCGCCAACGACCGGCCAGCCCTCCGACCACCAGCCGGGGAAACCCGGCCCCCGCGGCGTCCGTGACATAGACCGCCTCCCGGTCGCCATCCGGGGTGGCCGCGAGAAACGCAATGCGCCGGCCGTGAGCCGACCAGACAGGCAGACCGATCACCGGCTGGCCGGACCCGAGCGCATGGGTCGTATGCGGGCCGACCACATACCACTCGGTACCCTGCGTCGATCGCTGCGCGTACAGCAATCTCGTACCCACGCGCGGGGCGAGCGCCCACGGGACCCGGCCGCCCGGTGCGGCGAGTGTGATCGGCTTGCGCCCCGGGGAGGTGAGCCGCCGCAGCATATGCCGGCCGCGCTCGTGCACGTCGATCAGCATTCCGCCGCCCGGCAGCCAGCCGAGGAAGCGCGAGCCGCGCCAGCGCTCGGCACGGGCCAGGCGGCGCATGATTTGCGGCTCGGGGGGCGGCATATCGCTGAAATGCAGCGCGCCGCTGTGGCGATTGAGGATGAGCGCGGGGCGCGCCCCCGCGCCGGGCATGAGACAAACAGCGAGTAGTGCCGTGGCGGCGAGCGCCCGGCCAGCCATCGTCGGGAAAGACATGTGCCTATGCTAACTCAACCGGCTACCATCGCCGCATGAACGATGAAGCGACGGCACAGCCGACCCCGCGGCTTTGGCGCCATCCCGACGGCATCACGGCGATCGATACCGAATATCTGTATCCCGGCCACGCCGCCGCGCACCTCGTGCAGCAGGGCTCTCGGGCGGCTTTCGTCGACGTCGGCACCAACGATTCGGTGCCGTATCTGCTGGCGGGACTGCGCGCACTCGGCGTGGCGCCCCAGGCGGTCGAGTTCGTCCTGCTCACCCATGTCCACCTGGATCACGCGGGGGGCGCCGGCCGGCTCATGCGCGCGCTGCCGAATGCGCTGTGCGTCGTGCATCCACGCGGCGCGCGGCACATGATCGAGCCGGCCAAGCTCATCGCCGGTGCCCGTGCCGTGTACGGCGCGGAGCGCTTCGAGCGCTTGTATGGGCATATCGAGCCCATCGCCGCCGAGCGGGTCCGGATCACGCAGGACGGCGAGTGCCTGAGCCTGGCGGGCCGGAGCTTCGAGATCCTGCACACCCCCGGCCATGCGCTGCACCATCAAGCCTTCCTCGACCCGGCGCATCGCTGTGCGTTCACGGGCGACACCTTCGGCATCTCGTACCGTGAGCTCGACAGCGCGGCCGGCGCTTTCATCCTGCCCACCACCACCCCGACACAGTTCGATCCGGACCAGCTGTGCGCCTCCATCGACCGGCTGCTCGAGCGCAAGCCCGAGGCCATGTACTTGATGCATTACAGCCGGGTCGTCGACGTACCGCGGCTCGGCGCATCGTTGATACGCCAGATCCGGGAGTTCGAGCGCATCGCGCGCGCGGCGGCCACGGCTCCGGATCGCGCCGGCGCCATCCGGGAGGCCATGTGGAAGGTCTGGCACGAGCTGGCCGTGAGTCATGGCTGTCCAGTTGGGACGGCGCGCCTGCGCGAGCTGCTCCGGGGGGATCTCGAACTGAACACCCAGGGACTGGTCCATTGGCTGGACACCCGCGCAAGATGAGCGGATAAGGACCCCGGTGACCCCTGACAGGCCCGGCGCGGCCTTAAGGATCACTTAAGATTGCCCGTTTATGCTGTGACGGTCGCGTATGGCGTTTCCAGACAACCGGTTTTGCAGAGGCTGATATGACCATGAGGAAAGTGCTTCGTAACCCAGTGATCGCCTTGGCGCTCGGCGTGCTGATCGGGGCCGCCCCGCTCGCCGCGATGTACAGCGTGCGCGCCGCGAGCGCGCAGAATACCCCGCCAGAGGCGCTTACTTCCTCCATGCCGGACAACGGCGTCGCGGTGGAGCTGCCGGACTTCTCCACGCTCGTCAAGAAATATTCCCGGGCGGTGGTGAGCATCAAGGTCGTGGAAAAAACGCCGAATTCCGGTGCGCAGCAGGGCGAGGGCAATCCGTTCGGACCGAACAGCCCGTTTGCGCCGTTCTTCCGCAACCTCCCGTACGAGCACCCGCAACCGGTCGAAGGCCTGGGCTCCGGGTTCATCATCCGCCCCGACGGCCTCATCCTCACCAATGCCCACGTGGTCGCCGGCGCGAGCAAGATAACCGTGGAGCTGCACAATCGGCGCGAGTATCCGGGCAAGGTCGTCGGCATGGACAAGATCTCGGACATCGCGGTCGTCAAGATCCCGGTCAATAACCTGCCGACGGTCAAACTGGGCAACTCCAACAACCTGCAGGTCGGCCAGTGGGTGCTGGCGATCGGCATGCCGTTCGGATTCGATTACACCGCCACCGCCGGCATCGTCAGCGCCAAGGGTCGCGTCCTGCCGAACTCCAACAAGTTCGACTACGTGCCGTTCATCCAGACCGACGTGCCGATCAATCCCGGCAACTCGGGCGGTCCGTTGTTCAACATGCAGGGCCAGGTGGTCGGCATCAACTCGGAGATCTACAGCCGCTCGGGCGGGTACATGGGCCTGTCGTTCGCGATCCCGATCAACGTGGCGATGCACGTCGCCGATCAGCTGATCGCCACCGGGCACGTCAGCCGCGGCGAACTCGGCATCCTCATCCAGCCGGTCAACCAGGTGACCGCCAACGCCTTCGGACTGCCGCGGCCCGAAGGCGCGCTCGTGACGCACGTCAATCCCGGCAGCCCGGCGCAGGCGGCGGGCCTGAAGACCGGCGACGTGATCCTCGCACTGGACGGGCACAAGATCCGGCGCATGACCGACCTGCCGGTGCGCGTGGCCAGCCTGACGCCCGGCACCGTGGTACACCTGACTGTCTGGCGCAATCACGCCGAGCATCAGATCACCGCCAAGCTCGGCGCGATGGGCGCGAACGGCACGCTGACGGCGAAAAATTCCTCGGGTCAGCCCGGCGGACGCCTGGGCCTGGTGGTTCGGCCGCTGACGCGCAATGAGCAGCAGCAGAACGACGTGCACGGCGGCCTGGAGGTCGAAGGGGTCAGCGGCCCGGCCCTCGATGCCGGCATCCAGCCCGGCGACATCGTCCTGTCCGCCAACGGTCAGCGCGTCTCGACGCCGGAGCAGCTGAACGCGATCGTGAACCATGCCAAGGACGGCGACGTCGCGTTGCTGGTCAAGAACGGCGACGTCACGACGTTCGTGCCGGTTCAGGCGCAGTAACCCGCCGCCGCGGCCCACGGGGGGCTCGTCGCTGTCGCGACGAGCCCCCCGTGGGTTCTTCACCCGACACGCCGGCCCCGGACACCGTGGTAGGCGAGCGTCGGTTTTCCCTGACGATGATCCCCGCTCAAGGGGGCGGAACGAAATGCACGCCGGCGATCCTGCGTGCGGCATCGAACGTCACCGCGATCCCGAGTGCCCGGCTCTTGAAGTCGGTCTTGACGATGACCGTGATAAATCGGCTCTGAACGACGGTCTTGCTGTCGCTGGTGCCCTGAAACGGGCCGACCTTGCGGATGAGCCTCCGCCAGATCACAGCGAGCTTTGCCGGCGGCGCGGCCTGCTTCATCCGATCCGTGAAGTCCGCTTCCGCGGCCTGCATATCTCCTTTGGCCAGAGTGCGGACGAACGCTACGGCCTTGGGCACCAGGCTCCCCCCCTGGGTGGCCGCCGGAGCGGCGGCTGCCGGCACGGCAGTGCAGACCAGGAGCGCAAGGGCGAGACCGGCCACGACCGGGATTCTTCTACTGTTACTGTCGGGTGTCATGTCGTGACTCTCTGCTGCGAGGTCAGATGAAAGTTTTGGTCGGGTCTGTTCGCGGCACGCGCCGCGGCCCAGGCTCACCCGCCGGTCATTTCTTGACCTCCCACTTGAACAAGGGACGCGGAACGGTATGCAGCCCGGGCCGCAACCGGCTGAAGTAGGCGGCAATGATGCGGATGTCGGTCGCGCTCAGCGAGGCGGCCATCGCATTCATGATGGGGTTCTTCCGATAGCCGGTCTGGTACTCGTGCAGGGCCCGGATCAGGTAGCTTTCGTGTTGGCCCGCCAGCGTCGGGTACATCGGCGAGACCCCGATACCGTTGCTGCCGTGACAAGAGGCGCAGACCGCGGCTTGCGCGGGCACGCGGGCAGCCGGGACAGGCCTCGCCTTCACCGGTTTGCCGGCGAGGTATGCGGCCACGTCGCGCATCTGCTGGGGATCGAGCGAGAGCGCCTGCAGATGCATCGTCGGATAGGCGCGGGCGCCGCTGCGATATTCCTTCAGCGCGTCATACAGATATTGGGCCGACTGGCCGCGCAGGCGAGGCACATTGTAATCGGGATAGGCGTTGCGGTATCCCTTGATCCCGTGACAGCCGAGACAGGTGTAGCCGATAATCCTGCCTTCGCGGGCGTTGCCGATCGGCGGCTGTGTGGCCGTGGCCGTCGCGGCGAGGGCTCCGCAAGAGAGCGCGACGATCGCCGTAGCGAGACGCACGCCCGAACGCACAGGTAGACGCAGCCAAAGTTCCGACATCGCGACCTCCGGCCAAGTGCGCAAACTAGCCTGCAATCTTATCGGACCGGCCGGCTCGGACGCCAGCCGAGCGCGGTTGCGGCCGGCCCGAGCCGCGCCATGATCGGACTCATTCAGCGCGTGACGCGCGCGCAAGTGAGCGCCGAGGGACGCCCGCTCGGAGCGATCGGGCCGGGTATGCTGGCCTTGATCGGGGTAAAGCGGGCAGACGAACGCCGCGACGCGGACCGGCTTCTCGAGCGGCTGCTGGGCTATCGCATCTTCGCCGATGAGAACGAGCGGATGAACCGCTCGCTGGTCGAGACCGGCGGCGGGCTGCTGCTGGTGCCGCAGTTCACGCTGGCCGCCGATACCGCCCGCGGCAGCCGAGCGGGGTTCAGCACGGCGGCCCCACCGGAGCAGGCGAAAATGCTGTTCGAGTATTTGCTGGGGCGGGCCCGGGCGCGGCACGCGCCCGTAGCGGCCGGCGAGTTTGGCGCGCACATGCAGGTGATGCTGGTCAATGACGGGCCGGTCACGTTCTGGCTTGACACCTGAGCCGGTGGAAACATCCGGGTTTTCCCTCACCCGGCGAGGCCAAACTTTCTCGGCCCGCCGGGCCCAATTGGCCTATCATCGGCACCTGGTGTTCTTTCATGTTCGAGTAAACGGAGTCCAGAGCTTATGGATTTCGATTTCAAGACCCTGCTGGTCATCCTGGTCGTAGTCCTCATCATCTTCGGTGGCAAGAAATTGCGCAGCATCGGCGATGACCTGGGGCATGCTGTGCGGGGCTTCAAGAAAGCGATGAATGAAGGCGAAAAGGACGAGACTGACGCCGCAGCCGGGTCCCGGCAGATTCGCTCTGAAGGTACCGACGCAGAGTTTTCCGAGACGAAGACGAGCAGCCAGGCCTCCAAGACCGGTCGCGACGCCTGAGAGTCAGGGCGGGAGGACCGGGTCACGCAGCCGCGGCGGCTGCCCGGGGCGGCGTATGGGTCCCCGCCTGCCATCTGCCCTGAAGCGCCATGTTCGACTTCAGCTTTTCCGAAATCCTGATCATCTTCGTCCTGGCCCTGATCGTTCTGGGCCCGGAGAAACTTCCCACCGTCGTGCGCCGGGTCGGCCGCTGGATCGGACGGGCGCGCGCCATGGCGCGCCAGTTCCAGGAGCAGCTGGAAGAGGAGATCGATCTCGAGGGCCGGCATCGGAGCACCCCGCCCGCGCCGCCCGCCTCGGCCGGATCAGCGCCGACCGGAACGGATTGCGCCGATATGCCCGAACGGTTCGAGCCGGCGGCGGACGAGCCGCCGAGCGCCGGGCGCCCGAGCGATGCACCGGATTGGGTGGCCGAGTCCGCCGAGCCGCCCGAGAGTCCCGCCGCCGTGCAGCCGCATGAGCCCCGAGTCTGAAACACTGGCCGAAGGCTCGCTGATTTCGCATCTGCTCGAGCTGCGCGAGCGGCTGATCCGCGCACTCATGGCGATCGGATTGCTGTTCATACCCTGTGCGATCTACGCCAATCGGCTCTTCACGCTGGTCGCGCAGCCGCTGCTGAAGATGCTGCCGAAAGGCGGCGGACTGATCGCCACCGGCGTGGCGGCACCCTTCACCACGCCCTTCAAGCTCGCCTTTTTCGTTGCGCTGTTCGCGGCCATGCCCTATGTGCTCTATCAGGTCTGGGCGTTCATCGCGCCCGGACTGTACCGGCACGAAAAACGCTTTGCGCTGCCGCTGCTGATCTCCTCGGTCGTGCTGTTCTACCTCGGGATGACCTTCGCGTATTTCGCGGTGTTTCCGGCGATCTTCCACTTTTTCGCCGCCACGACGCCCAAGGGCGTGGCGATGATGACCGACATCACCCAGTACCTCGACTTCGTGTTGGTGATGTTCTTCGCATTCGGCGTCGCGTTCGAGCTGCCGGTCGCGGTGGTGCTGCTGGTGGCGATGAACGTGGTGACGGTGGAAAGGCTGCGCGCGATGCGCGGATATGTGCTGCTTGGGGTGTTCATCGTGGCGGCCTTCGTCACCCCGCCCGATGCCATCTCGCAATCGATCATGGCGCTGCCGATGTACTTGCTGTTCGAGGCCGGCGTGCTCATGGCGCGCATCCTGGTGCGGCCCAAGAGCGAGCCGGCCGAGGAAGAATCCGGGACAGCACCCTGATCCGCCCGGCAAGCAGCCCGCACGCCAAGGCCAAAACGGGACAGCTGCATCACCCGCCGCTCGCTGCGCGCCGCGGCGGAACCTGAACAGCGTCGCGGCTCATGCCAGCGCACGCTCCAGCGCCCGAGTCAGCGGCTTGAGAAAGAATGTCCCCGCGGGCACCAGAGACGGCTCGACCCCGTGCCGGCGCAGAGTCGCGGCGACCCGCGGGCCCACTGCCGCGACCAGGGTGCGCCGCAACGCCGCCTGAGCCGCCTCTTGCGAGGCTACGGCGATCAATCGCTCGACCTGTGCGGAACTGGTGAAAGCGACGGCATCGATGCCACCGGCGCGCAGCTGCGCCAACAGTGTCCGGACGGCCTGATCGTCGGCGGCATCCGCATACACGTACGGGGCCACTGTCGCGACCTCCGCGCCCGCGCCGCGCAGGAAGTCGATCAACGGACGATTGGGCTCCGTGCCGTAAAGTTGCACGGCCACGCGCCGCCCGCGCAGATCGAGCGCGCGCAAGACCGTGATGATCCCTTCCGTCGTCGGGATCTCGGCGGCGATGTCCGATTTCATCCCGAGTTCGCGCAAAGCCCGGGCGGGCTTCGGACCGCGGGTGATGGCGCGCACCTCGCTGAGCGCGGCGCGAAATGGGACACTCAGCGCCGGCTCGTGTTGCACGATACACGAGAGCATGCGCCGCAACCCCTCCCCGGTGAGCAGAATCAGGTCGTCGAACTCGCCGGCCGCGAGGCGGCGGCACCACGCCAGTACCGGCGCGGGATCGGGCGCATCGCGAATCGCCACCAGCGGACAGCGGATCACCCGCGCGCCGCGCCGCTCGAGCAGCCCGGCGAACACCTCGAGCTCGCGGCTCTCGGGCACCGCGATGGTACGGCCGCTGAGGGGCTGGTTGGTCATGCAGGCGAATATTACCGGCAGCAGGAGCAGCGTGCCGTCGCGCGGGTCTTCGAATCCGCCGGCGGCGACCCGCGCTTGGACGGGCTGACAGCGCGGCGCGGGTGGATCCTTGGCGTGATTCGGATGCTCGCAAACGCAGTAGTCCGTGCGCCGCGGGGTGAGCGCTTGCGACCGCGCTGGCGCTTGACGCAGGCGGCAATTATCGCTCGAACGGCCGGGCGTTCGCGCTCTTGGGGGGTACACGCCGCCGCACCGTTGGTGCGGGGATTGGCGTGGCTGCACGGAACGGTGTGGGCTCGGCGCACTCTTAAAGAATGCGAATCTGATGAACTATACTCGAGGCCATGGGACCGAGCAGCCTGATCAAGCGCATTGCGCATGAGATGACGACTGACCTCGCGCGCGCCGCTTACCCGAGACTTTCCCTCTGGTTCGGGCTTCCAGCCGCACTCGTGTGACGATCGATTCGGCACAAGTACCGGCAAACCCCCGGGCGTCGGCACGTAGCGACATGGGACTGCGCGAACGTGCAGTGCATGCCTTTGGGGCAACCCGCCGGATCGGCGTACTGGGCGCGCTTGCGGCCCTGGCCCTGTCGGCCTGCGCGCACCCGTCCTCGAATCAGGCGGCCGCCCGGGCGAAGCTGCTGGCCGCCCAGGTAAGCCAACTGGGCGCCCAGGCGGGGCGGTTGGCCGAGCGGGCGACACAGTCGGCCATCCGCACGACACAGCCGGCGGTACTGGCGACGAAGCCGGGGCGCCCCGCTCTGCGCGACACCTCTGCCGGGAGCGCCTGCCCGCCGGCATTGTCGCTGGTGCCGCCGTCGAACCCGATTGCGCCGCTTTCCCGGGGCTGCGTGCGCGCTCTGGCGCGCCACCCGCGCCGCATGTTTCGCGACATCGAGCGGCGGACGTTCGACTATTTCTGGGACACGGCCAATCCGCTCACCGGGCTGTCCCCGGATCGCTGGCCGTCCCACGGCCCCTCGAGTATCTCGGCCGTCGGTTTCGCATTGACCGCCGACGTGATTGGCGCCTACCGCGGATACGTCACCCGGCGAGCCGCCGCCGCGCGGGTGCTGAAGGTTCTCTCGTTCCTGTGGAGTCTTCCGCAGGGATCCGGGCACCGGCGAGACGCCGGCTACCATGGCTTCTTCTACCACTTCCTCAACATGCGCACGGGCCTGAGGTATCGTAACAGCGAGCTCTCCACCATGGATACCACCCTGCTCATGGCCGGTGTGCTGACTGCAGGGGAGTACTTCGATCGCGACTCTCCGACGGAGCGGCGGATCCGGCGGCTGGCCAACCGGCTGTACCGGCGGGTCAATTGGCGCTGGGCCGCGCCTGGCGCCAGCGGACTGGTCAGCATGGCCTGGTACCCGGGCCGCGGCTTTTCCAAGTGGCGGTGGCACGGCTACAACGAGGCGTCGATCCTCTACATCCTGGGCCTGGGCTCGCCCACGCACCCGTTGCGCAAGAGTGCCTGGAAGGCGTGGAGCGCCACGGACAAGCACCATCTGCGCAGCCTCGGCGGCCTGACCCTGCTGTCCTTCGGTCCGCAGTTCGGCTATCAGTACACGGCGGTCTGGGTCGATCTGCGGGGGATCGCCGATTCATTCATGCGCTCGGAGGGAGAAACGTATTTTTTGAACGCCACGATCGCGACGCTCGTGCAGCGCAGATACGCCATCATCGACCCGAAGGGCTGGGCCGGCTACGGCCGCAACATCTGGGGGTTCACGGCCTGTGATGGACCGGGGTACGTCCGTGCCCCCTATCGCGGCCGAATGCGCCAGTTCTATGGCTATGCCGCCCGCGGCATCACCAAGCACAGTATCGACGACGGCACGATCGCACCGACCGCGGTGATCGGCTCCCTGCTGTTCGCCCCGCGGTACGTGACCGAGGCGACACAGGCGCTGCTGCGCAGATATGGTGACATGATCTACACCCGTTACGGCTTCCTCGATTCCTTCAACCCGAGCTTCACGGATGCCAAACTGGCTCGCACCGGCCACGTCGTGCCCGGCCGCGGCTGGGTCGACAACGCCTTCCTCGGCATCGACCAGGGACCGATCATCGCGATGATCGAGAACGAGCGCAGCCACCTGATCTGGCGGATCATGCGCCGCAATCCCTACATCCGCACGGGCCTGCTGCGCGCCGGCTTCACCGGCGGTTGGCTCAGCCGCGCGCAAAGGCGCGCCGCGGCGGCCCGGCAGGGGCGGCGGTTGCACTCGAGACACCGCGGCGAGCGGACCGCCGTTGCACGCTCACGCCGCGTGCCGGTGTTCAAACGGAGCTGGTTCGACCGCGGATGAGGTCCGCGGCCTTCTCCGCGATCATGATCGTCGGCGCATTCGTGTTGCCGCTGACCACAGTCGGCATGATCGAGGCATCCACGACTCGCAGCCCTTCGATGCCCCGGACCCTCAGCTGCGGATCCACCACCGCCAGCGCATCGGTGCCCATCCTGCACGTCCCCACCGGGTGGTACTCGGTCTGCGCGGCTGCGCGCACGTAGTCCGTCAGCGCCTCCCGGTCACGGCAGCTGGCGCCGGGAAACACCTCCGCGCCCAGATAGGGACGAAATGGCGCTTGTGCATAGATGTCGCGGGCCCGCCGGATGCCCGCGATGAGCGGCGCGAGATCCGCGGGCTCGCAGAGGTAGTCCGGATCGATACGCGGCGCGGCGGCCGGATCGGCGCCGGCGAGACGGATCGTCCCGCGGCTTGCGGGGCGCAGGAAGCACACGTGCACGGTCATGCCGGCACCGGGCATTCGGCACCGGCCATGATCGAGGACGTAGGCCGGGATGAAATGCAACTGCACGTCGGGGGTGGTCGCCTCGGCGTCACAGCGCAAGAACGCTCCGGCCTCCGCAATGTTGCTCGCGCCCGGCCCGTTCCTCAGCAAGACATAGCGCATGGCGGTGCGCGCCGCGCCGAACCCGTACGCCGAGCGATCGAGCGTCACGGGTTGCCTGCAGGCGTATATGACGTGCACGTCCAGGTGATCCTGCAGGTTGCGGCCGACACCCGGCAAGTCGTGGTGGACCTGGATGCCGTGCGCCCGGATTTCATCCGCCGGCCCGATGCCCGACAGGAGCAGCAGTTGCGGTGAATTGATCGCACCGCCGGCGAGCAGCACCTCGCGCTGCGCGTGCGCCTCGGCCGGCCGGCCGGCGATCGCGTAGCCGACGCCGACCGCGCGCAATCCGCGCAGCAGAATGCGCAGAGCGAGCGCACCCGTCATGACTGTCAGGTTGGGTCGGCGGGCGACGGGATGCAGATAGGCGTTCGCCGCGCTGCAGCGCCTGCCGGCCTTCTGCGTCACCTGGTACAGTCCCGCGCCGATCTGCTGGCGGCCGTTGAAATCGGGATTGCGGGCAATTCCGGCGGCCACGGCAGCCTCGACGAACACGTGGCTCAGCGGGTTGGTGTAGCGGCGCTCGCAGACGGTCAGAGGCCCACCACAGCCGTGCAGGTCGTCATGGATCGCCTCGTTGTTCTCGCTGCGGCGGAAGTAGGGCAGGACGTCCGAGAAGCCCCAGCCGGCGTTGCCGAGATCCCGCCAGTGGTCGTAATCGCGCGGCTGCCCACGGATGTACACCATCGCGTTGATCGAACTCGAACCGCCGAGCGTCTTGCCCCGCGGCCAGAACAGGCGCCGGCCGCCCAGGTGCGCCTGCGGCTGCGTTTCGTAGAGCCAATTCACATCCGCAGTAGCCAGACGGCCGATGCCCGCGGGCATGCGGATCAGGAACGAATCGTCCCGGCCGCCGGCCTCGAGCAGCAGCACGCGCACCGTCGGATCGGCGCTCAGCCTGTTGGCGAGCACACAACCCGCCGAGCCGGCGCCGACGATGATGTAATCGTATGTTGCGACCATCTCACCTCTCCGACGCGGGCATGATACGCCGGCCGCGGTCCGTCGAACTCCTGTGCTCTACGCATGCACCGCGCTATCGCGGCCGCTCGAGCCCCCCGGTGCATCATTGCGCGAGGGAAACAGGCTCTCGCCTTGCTATTCCCAATCCTTGCCGTGCTTGCGCTCGCCCCGCGCGGCCTCGCGCTTGCGGTCGCGGTGCGGCTGGGCCGGCTTGCGCCGGCCGAATCGGCTCGGCGCGATCCCGGCGCGGACCAGCGCGTCACGCTTGCGCTGCGCCGGGGTGGGCTGGAGTTTGATCCGGGTACGCTTCATCACCGCAACGCCGCGCGAAGCTGCGCAAAGACCGTCCCGAGTCGACCTACGGCCCGGCCGGCGCCCGCCGCCGCTTCAGCAACGGCAGCGCCACCGGGATCAGCGAGACCACGATGATGAGGATCGTGACGAGACCGAAATTGTGCCGGACGAGCGGCACATTGCCGAAAAAATACCCGCCCCAGAGCAGCAGCAGCACCCACGCGAATCCGCCGAGGACGCTGTAGAGCTGAAAGCGCGCGTAGGGCATGCGCCCGACACCGGCGACGAAGGGCATGCAGGTACGGATGACGGGGATGAAGCACGAGACGACGACGGCCTTGCCGCCATGACGCTGGAAGAACGCCTCGGTCCGGCGCAGGTACTCGACCTTCAGCAGTCGGTAGCGGCCGCTGAAGGCGGGCGGCCCGATCCGCCTCCCGACACCGTAGTTGACGGCGTAGCCGAGCACGGCCGCCAGACCCAACACCAGCGAGGCAAGCGGCGCGCTCAGCCTGCCCGTCGTGTCCACGGCGGCAAGTGTTCCAACGCCGAACAGCAGCGAGTCTCCGGGCAGAAACACCGCCACCACGATCCCGGTCTGCGCGAAGATGATGCTGAACAGGATCGGATAGGTCCAAATGCCGACCGCGGCCAGCAGCGCCGCCAAGTGCCGGTTCAGGTGCAGAACGAGGTCGATGAGCCAGGCGATCATGGTGCGAGTTTAGCGATCATGGTGCTCCAGCCACAGTCGCGGATCGACCGGCCGGGTGCCGTGACGGATGCCGAAGTACAGCTCCGGTCGGCTCGCCCCCCCGGTGTCGCCGGCCGCCGCGATGACCTGTCCGGCCGTCACCTGCTGCCCGACCTGCGCGTCGAGATGATCGTTGTGGCCATAGAGACTCATATATCCACCGCCGTTGTCGATGATGATCAGCAGGCCCAGGCCGGCCAGCCAATGGGCATAGACCACCCGCCCGGCGGCCACGGCGTGGACCGGCGCGTCGAGCTGCGTGGCGATGAGATCCCCGTCCCAGCGCAGGCTGCCGGCCCGCGGCTGACCGAAGCGTGCGATGAGTCGTCCGGCAACGGGCCAGGGCAGGTGTCCCTGCAGCCGGGCGAAGCGCTGGTGCGGCCGCTCGGCGGGCATGCGAGCCTCGGCCCGCCGTAACGCCGCAAGCAGCGACACCAGGCCCCGTCGCTGAGCGCGCAAGCGCAGCAGGCGTTGCGCGCGCGTGCGCGTACGCTCGGCGATGTCCGCCAACAGCTGCCGGCGCTGCGCGCTGGCGCGCTCGAGCGCGCTGAGCTGTCTTTGCCGCTCGCGCTCGAGCCCGGCGAGCTGCGCATCGGCGGCGCTCAACTGCCGGTCCAGCCGAGCAATCTGCCGCAGGTCGGCCTCGATGGCGTGGATGGCCTCGGCCCGCTGGCGGCCAAAATAGCTGTAATAGGCGAACATCCGCTGCATGCGTCCGGGATTACCGTGATTCAGCAGCAGCCTGAGCGCGCCTTGCCTTCCGATCAGGTAGGCCGCACGGAACTGCGCCACCAGGGCCTGACGCGTGCGCTTCAGCTGTATTCGGCGCACATGCCGGCGCGCCGCCAGCCGTGCGCGCCGCGCGGCGTCGATGGCCCGCTCGCGGCGGATTACGGCAAGCGCCGCCCGGGCCGCCCCCGCAGACTGCTCGGTAGCCCGCAGCTGGCGGGTAAGACGGCTCTGCTCGATGTGCGACTGATCGACTTGGCGGACGATGCGTTCGATCTGAGCCTGGACGGCCTGCAACTGCGCCTCAGCCCGCCGTGCGGCCAGCTGGGGCGCGGCCCGGCCTCTGGCGGGCACGGTGGCGAGCAGCGCGAGCGCGAGCGTAAGGACCCACGAGCGGGCGAATGGGGCACGGAGCCGAAGAGACATGCCGGATTGCATTCGAGCGCTATAATGCGCGACCTTTTGGCACCCGATATCATCTTCTTCTCCCTTTTTTTCTTCTGGCATTGCTGTGTTCACCGACCATCTGGCCCAATATAGCGATCAGCATCCTCTGTTGGTTTGGGGAACCGCCGCGGTGGCGGTCATCGCGATCGTAATCGAGATCCGGGCGCGATCCGAGAATTTCGCCTCCGTGTCGCCACAAGAGGCCATTCAGCTGATGAATCGCGGCGCGCTGGCCATCGATCTGCGGTCGGCGAGCGAATTCGCCGACGGCCATGTGCCGGGCGCGCGCCGCATGGACGGAGAACAGATTCTCAAGGCCGGGGAGCTGCTGAAGAAGCACCAGAGCAAGTCGCTGATCGTGTGCTGCAACACCGGCTCGCTGGCCGCGGCCGCGGTACGCCAGCTGCGCGAGCAGGGTTTCGCGCAGGCGGTGACCCTGCGCGGCGGGCTGTCCGCGTGGCGCGCCGAGCAGCTGCCGGTGGAGAAGCAGGCAGGCCGCGCTCCATGAGCCGGCCTCAGGTGCTCATGTACGCCACGAGCTGGTGCCCATACTGTGAGCGCGCGCGGCGCCTGCTGCGGGACAAAGGCGCCAACGTGCGGGAAATCGACGTGGATACCTCGCCGCAGGCGCGCGCGGAGATGATCGCGCGCAGCGGGCAGCATACCGTGCCGCAGATTTTCGTCGGCGAGCGGCACATCGGCGGTTGTGACGATCTCTATGCGCTCGATGCCGGTGGCGGCCTCGAGACACTTTTGAACAGCGGAGTTTGAACCATGGCGAACGAAGCCGCCGGCATGGCGCCGGCACCCGAAGCAACCACCGGCCCGATCCTGCACCTGCAGCACGTGTACCTCAAGGACTGCTCGTACGAGGCCCCGGATGGGCCGCGCGGGGAGGGCAACTGGAACCCGCAGATCAATCTGGACCTGCAGACCGGCGTGACGGAGCTTTCCCCGGAGATCCAGGAAGTGGTGTTGACCGTGACCGTATCCGCCAAGCAGGGTGAGAAGACGGCTTTCCTGGTCGAGGTCAAACAGGCCGGCGTGTTCTTGCTGCGCAACCTGTCGGAAGAGGACACCAAGCGCGCTTTCGGCGCAATCTGCCCCAACGTGCTCTTCCCGTACGCCCGCGCCCAGGTCTCCCATCTGATCACTCAGGGGGGCTTCCCGCAGCTGTTGCTGCCGCCGGTGAACTTCGACGCGTTGTTCGCCGCGAACGCGAATCAGAATTCGCAGGACGCACCCGGCAACCCCCAGCCGAATTGACGGACATCGCGGCTGCGCCGATCGTGAGCGCCCCTTGCGCGAGTGGTCCGCCGGTTGCCGTGCTCGGGGCGGGCTCGTGGGGCACGGCGCTCGCGATTCAGTTCGCGCGCTGTGCCCGGCCGACCCGCCTATGGGGCCGGGATCGCGCGCAGCTAGCGGACATGGCCCGGCTGCGGCGCAACGCGCGCTACCTGCCGTCGGCCCTCTTCCCCGAGGCATTGCAGATCGAGCCTGATCTTGCCGCGGCGGTGGCCGGCGCCCGTGACCTGCTGATCGCCGTGCCGACCCACGCCTTCCGCGAACTGTTGGCCCGGGTACTCCCCCTGCTCGGACACGCCACGAAGCTCGCCTGGGCCAGCAAGGGGTTCGAGCTCCCCTCAGGCCTGCTGCCGCACCAGGTCGCACGCGAAGTGCTCGAGCCCGGCCGCTCCGTCGCGGTCTTGTCCGGGCCGACGTTCGCGCGCGAGGTCGGCGGCGGACTGCCGACCGCGATGACCATCGCCTCCACGGACCATGCCTTTGCCGCTACGCTGGCGAAGGATCTGTCGTCGGAGAACTTCCGTGCCTATACCTCGAGCGATATTGTGGGCGTCGAGGTCGGCGGCGCCGTCAAGAACGTGCTTGCAATCGGCGCGGGGCTCTCGGACGGGCTGGGCCTGGGCGCCAACACACGCGTCGCGCTGATCACGCGGGGGTTGGCTGAAATGATGCGGCTCGGCGTCGCACTCGGCGCGCGGCGTGAGACCTTCATGGGCCTGGCCGGACTCGGTGACCTGGTGCTCACCTGCACCGACGATCAGTCGCGCAACCGGCAGCTCGGACTGCAGATTGCCGCCGGCCGCACCGCGCAGGAGGCGCTCGCGGCCATCGGCCAGGTGGTGGAAGGCTACCCGGCGGCGAGGGCGCTGCACGACGTCGCCGCCCGGCACGGTGTGGAGATGCCGCTCAGCGAAAGCGTGTATCGCGTGCTCTACGCAGGCGTCACGCCTGCCGAGGCCGTCCGGGAGCTGATGACCCGCCCCATCAGGTCCGAATTGGAGTAGACGGCCCACGGCGCGCTCAGCCGTGATGCCACAGGGCGCGCGCCGCACCGAACACGGCGCCGAGCACCAGCAGCAGGGTGGGGCCCGCGGACAATGCATAGCCGAGGCCGCGGGTCTTCGGATCCTTCACGTAGGCAAAGAAGTACACCAGCCGGCCGATCAGATAGAGAATGCCGAGGCCCACGGCCGCCGCCGGGCTCACCTCGCGGGCGAAGAGCCACATTGCCGGCACCCACATGACCAGAAGCTCGAGCGTGTTCATCTGGACACGGTAGTAACGCTCGAACATTTCGTGGCCGCTCGTGGCCGGAGCGGCGACACCATAGCGGCCGCGCGCCCGGCCGACGGCGGCGCCGAACACGAAGAACTCCAGCAGTGCCAAAGCGATCACCAGGTATACCAGCGCCATGCAGACCTCCGAATTCGCCAGGATCGATACGGGGTATCGGTCCGCTCGTGAGCGGTGCGCTATTGTGCCGGCTCGCCGCCGGCCCTGCGTCCCCTTCGAGCGAGAGTCTTGATCTGCACGCCAGGGGCTGCGATGGCACAATGGCGCCCATGGAAAAGACTCGGGGATACGCTCATCGGCTGGATCTGCGCACCGGTGTGGCACCCGTGTGGACGGCGCTGACGGATCCGCGGCTGCTCACCCAATGGTGCTCGCCGGATGCCGCCATCAGCGCCCGGCCCGGCGGCCTGTTCCGCGCATGCGTCGACCGGGTGACCGAACTCGAGGCCTGCATCGATGTGTTCGAGCCGGGCAAGCGGCTGCGGCTGATCTACCTGCCGTCGGCCGCGCTGCCGCCGGCCGATAGCGCGCTGGTCGACGATTTCATCCTCGAGCCGGCCCGGTCGGGAACGATTCTACGGCTGCTCGGATCGGGCGTGCCGGGCGAAGCGGCCTGGGACCTCCCGTACCTGCGGCACCGCAATGGCTGGCAGGCCGCCCTGGTGCGGCTGAGAGTGTTGCTCGATTCAGCGAGCGACTCGGAGGGGCCTTGACGGCATTCCTTCTGCGCGCCCTGGTCAGCGCGCTCGGCCTGTGGGCGGCGACGCGCTGGGTTCCGGGCATTCGCATCGACAATGCGGAAACACTGATACTGGCCGGTCTGCTGCTCGGCGTCGTCAACGCGATCGTCCGGCCCGTCGTCATTCTGTTGACACTGCCGTTGACGGTACTGACGCTGGGTATATTCCTGCTGGTGGTCAATACCGCGATGCTGGCACTGGTGGCCTGGATACTGCCTGGCTTTCACCTCACCGGCGGGTTTTGGACGGCCTTCCAGGCGGCGCTCATCGTGTGGCTGGCGGGCTGGCTCGCCTCCTGGCTGATCGGGCCGAAGGGCCGGATCGAGATCCACATCCATCGACCCTGAGACCATGGCCTCACCGCAGCGGTGCGATAATCCGAGGCTCACCCGGCCTCCGGTTCGATCGATGAAGACGCAATGACCTCGCAATCCACCGCGCTCCCGGACTCGCTGAGCCTGAGATTCTGCGGCCTGAACTTTGCCTCGCCGATCGTACTGCTCTCCGGGTGCGTCGGGTTCGGCGAGGAGTACACGCGCATCGAGGGCTTCTCCAACCGGGACGCCGGCGCGGTGGTGCTCAAGGGCACGACACTGGCGCCGCGGCTCGGCAATCCGGCCCACCGCGTGTATGAGACGCCGGCGGGCCTGCTCAACGCGATCGGTCTGCAGAACCCCGGCACTGAGCAAGTGATCGCGCGCATCCTTCCGGAGCTGGACTTCCGCGAGACACGCTTCATCGCCAATGTGTCCGGTTCGACGGTCGAGGAATACGCCGAGATCACTCGGCTGTTCGATCAGTCCCCGATCGACGCGATCGAGATCAACATCTCCTGCCCCAACGTCAAGGAAGGCGGCGTCGCGTTCGGCAATTACCCCGACATGTCGGCGCAGGTGGTGGAAGCGTGCCGGCGCGTCACCGGCAAGCCGCTCATCACCAAGCTTTCGCCGAATCAGACCGACATCCGCGAGAATGCCCGCCGCTGCATCGAAGCGGGCACGGATGCGCTGGCGGTAATCAACACGGTGATGGGCATGGCCATCGATGCGCACAGCCGCCGGCCGGTGATCGGCAACATCCAGGGGGGACTTTCGGGGCCGGCGATCAAGCCGATCGCGCTGTTGAAGGTGCACCAGGTCTACGACGTGGCGCGCAAGCACGGCATCCCTATCATCGGCCAGGGCGGCATCACGACGGCCACCGATGCGATCGAGTTCCTGATCGCCGGCGCAAGCGCCGTCGGGGTCGGTACCGCGCTCTTTTACGACCCGATGGTCTGCAAGCGCATCAACGCCGGAATCGCCGAATATCTCGGCGAGCACGGCTTTGCCGGCGTCTCGGAGCTCACCGGCACGTTGCGCGTCTGACGCCGGCGGCGCGCGGCGGACTCAGAACTGGTCCGAATCGGACGTGCCGCCCTTGTCACCCGGAATCTCCAGGGACAGTTCCTTCAGCTTGCGCGTCAGGGTATTGCGGCCCCAGCCGAGAAGCTTCGCCGCCTCCTGTCGATGCCCCTGGGTCTGCTTGAGGGCGGCGCGGATCAGGGTACGCTCGAACTGCGGCAGCGCCAGATCGAGCAGCGCGCCCTGGCCGCTCAGTGCCGTTCGCTCGGCCCAGGCGGCCAGGGTGTGCTGCCATTCGCTCTGCGGGACCGCTGCGCCGGCGACGATCTCCTGCGGCAGATCCTCCGCCCGAATCTCGCTCCCGGGCGCAAGCACCGAAAGGCGGCGGCAGAGATTGACGAGCTCACGCACATTACCCGGCCAGCCGTAGGCCGCGAGCGCGCGCTCCGCCTGCGGCGCGAGCGCCTTGACTTCGACGTCGAGCTCGCGCGCCGCGGCCCGCAGATAGTGGCGCAGCAGCAGCGGAATATCCTCGGCGCGTTCGCGCAGCGGCGGCAGGGGCAGGCGGATGACGTTCAGACGGTGATACAGATCCTCGCGGAACAGGCCCTGCGCGACCCGCGCCTGCAGGTCCTGATGAGTGGCGGCGATGACGCGCACGTCGACCTGGATCGGCGTCTGGCCGCCGACACGGTAGAACTCGCCCTCGGCGAGCACCCGCAGCAGACGGGTTTGCAGGGGCGTCGACATGTCGCCGATCTCGTCGAGGAACAGCGTGCCGCCGTCGGCCTGCTCGAAACGCCCATGGCGCCGGGCATCCGCGCCGGTGAATGCGCCGCGCTCGTGCCCGAACAGCTCCGACTCGAGCAGCTCCCCGGGGATTGCCGCGGTATTGAGGGCAACAAAGGGCTTGCCCGCCCGCGGGCTGTGCTCGTGCAGTGCGCGGGCGACCAGTTCCTTGCCCGTGCCGGACTCCCCGGTGATCAGCACGGTCACGCTCGAGCGCGACAACCGGCCAATGCCCCGGAAAACCTGTTGCATGGCCGGCGCGGTCCCGAGCAGCTCGGGAATGGGTGCCTCCGCGGCGCCGCTGGCCGCTGCCGGCGGATGGACGCGCGCCGCGCGCCGGACCAGCGCCACCGCCTGATCGATGTCGAAGGGCTTCGGCAGATACTCGAACGCGCCACCCTCGTAGGCGGAGACGGCGCTGCCGAGGTCCGAATGCGCCGTCATGACGATCACGGGCAGCTGCGGGCGCGTGTCATGCACCCGCCGCAGCAGATCGAGCCCGGAGCGGCCGGGCATGCGGATATCGGTCATCAGCACATCGGGCACATCGCGGCGCAGCGCATCGAGCGCCGGCTCGGCGGAGTCGAAGGCCCGCGGCGCAAGGCCCCCGTTGCGCAACGCGCGCTCCAGGACCCAACGGATCGATGCGTCGTCGTCGATGATCCACACCCGCAACGACTCGCTCATGGAGCTTTTCCGAGGGGAAGCAGCAACGTGAATACGGTTCGGCCCGGCTCGCTGTCGAATTCAATCAGACCGCCGTTGCGGCTGACCAGCTCCTGGGCGACCGCCAGACCCAGGCCGGTGCCCTCCGCCCGGCCGGTGACCAGAGGATAGAAAAGGCTGGTCCGCAGCGCGGGCGGCACGCCCGGGCCGTCGTCCTGCACCTGCACGCTGGCGACGAGCCGGTGACGGACCGCGCCGATGATGACATTCGAGCAGGCGCGCGTGCGCAGGACGATCCGGCCACGGCCGGCCAGCGCCTGCAACGCATTGCGCCCCACATTGAGCAGCGCCTGGATCATCTGGTTGCGGTCGAGCATCGCCGCGGGCAGGCTGGGATCGTAGTCGCGCTCGAGGAGCACTTCGGCGGATGCCTCGGCGCGCAACAGCCTGAAGACGTGCTCGCAAATTTCGTGGACGTTGAGCGTCGATTTATCGGGCGCTCGGGTGGGTCCGGCGATCGAGTCGACGAGCGCAGCCAGGCGGTCCGCCTCGCCGATGATGACGCGCGTGTATTCCTTCAGCTCCATGCCCGGCAGCTCGCGCTCGAGCAGCTGGGCCGCGCCGCGCAGGCCGCCGAGGGGATTCTTGATCTCATGGGCCAGCTGACGAATCATCAGGCGGCTGCCGTCGAGGCGCGCGATCAGGTCGTTCTCGCGTGTGATGCGCTGGCGCTGGGTGGCGTCGGCGAGCTCGAGCAGCAGGTGATCGCCGGTGATCTGGCCTTCGATCGGCGTGACGGTGACATCGAGGGTGCGCGTCTCGCGCGGCATTGCGGCCGGCCGGACGTTCAGTTCGCGGTCGGCGATTCCTTCGCCACTGTCGCGGGCACGGCAAAGCAGGGCTCGCAGCCCGTTGGCCTCGTGCAGGACATCGGTAAACGGCCGGCCGCGGACCTGATTGAGGCTGAAGGCCAGTAGATCCTGGGCGGCCACGTTCGCGTAGATGGCGCACAGCTGCGCATCGAGCACGATGATGCCCGTCGAGAGCGAATCGAACAGGCCGGCCGGCTCGAAGTGTCCCAGCGCAGAAGGCGAGCCGGACTCAAGGGACACGGCGCGCTCCCGGCCCCCCGGGCGGCGAGCCCGGAGCGCCGCCGCTCAGTGCGGACGGACGGGGTTGTGCGGGTTCTGAATCGACGGCTGATGCACGTAGAACGTGACCGTCGAGGTCTCGCACGCGATCTGGCCGAAGCCGTTCAACACCACCGCCGAGACGGTGTGCTTGCCGCGGTTGACGGGGAAAGAGAAGTACGGCCCGTTGCCCGGCATGCGGCGGCCGTCGAAATACAACTCGACCTTGTTGCCCGGGAACAGGGCCGGGTTGGTTCGCACCACGGCCGTGGTGTGGTAGACGTTCATCAGCATCTGCCGCTGGTGCGGGTACGCGATCGTGCAGCTTCGATACCTGCGCACCGGCATCGCGTTCGCGGGACGTGCCGGACGCCTGCTCAGATCGGCAGGCAGGGGCGGAGGCGGAGCATACGTCTGGGCCCCTTCGATCGTCAGCTTGATGGCGTTCGCGTGCGGGTGATCGCTGTAGTGAATGACGCCGTGGGGTCCCACCCACTTGTAAACCGTCGAATCGCCGTTGCCGGCCCAGACCACCGCGAGTCCGAGACTCAGCGCAACAGCCACGACTGCCCGAGGGATCAAGCGGAGCGCGCTCATGGACCGGGAGGATATCCCCTGGAGCGACCGCGCACAAAAGATCGGCCTCATTTCGTGCGGCGGCGCACAGCCGCCGCCGGCCCGCCCCGCCCAGGCACTCCCCGAGGACCGGAAAGGCCTGGGCGCCGGATGCGCAGAGGTCGATCACGCGTCGATCAGCAACTGTAATAGAGTTCCAGCTCTACCGGGTGCGTGGCCATCCGGTAGCGGGTCACTTCCTGCATCTTCAGGCCGATGTACGCGTCGATCACGTCATGGGTGAAGACCCCGCCGCGGGTCAGGAACTCCCGATCCTTGTCCAGGTGCTCGAGCGCCATGTCGAGCGAATGGCAGACCGTGGGAATCTGTTTCGCCTCCTCGGGCTCCAGATCATACAGGTCCTTGTCGGCCGGATCGCCGGGGTGGATCTTGTTCTGGATACCATCGAGGCCGGCCAGCATCATGGCCGTGAAGGCGAAGTACGGGTTGGCGCTGGAGTCCGGGAAGCGCACTTCGATGCGGCGGGCCTTCGGGTTCGACACCCACGGAATGCGGATCGAGGCCGAGCGGTTGCGCGCCGAGTAGGCCAGCATCACCGGTGCCTCGAATCCCGGCACCAGGCGCTTGTAGCTGTTGGTCCCGGCGTTGGTGAAGGCGTTCAACGCCCTGGCGTGTTTGATGATACCGCCGATGTAGTACAGCGCCAGCTCCGACAGGCCGCCGTATTTGTCGCCTGCGAACAGCGCCTTGCCGTCCTTCTGCAGGGACTGGTGCACGTGCATGCCGCTGCCGTTGTCGCCGACCAGGGGCTTGGGCATGAAGGTCGCCGTCTTCCCATAGCGCTGCGCGACGTTGAGCACCGCGTACTTCAGCAGCTGAACCTGGTCGGCTTTGCGCACCAGCGAGCCGGCGCCGACACCGATTTCGGCCTGTCCGCCGGTGGCCACTTCGTGGTGATGAACCTCGACGTGCAGGCCGAGTTCCTCACAGGCCAGACACATGGCCGAGCGGATATCCTGGAAGGCATCCACCGGGGGCACTGGGAAATAGCCGCCTTTGACGCCCGGGCGATGCCCCGTGTTGCCTTCGGCGAACTCGGTGCCCGAGCTCCAGGCGCCCTGCGCCGAATCGATCGAATAGAAGCAGCCCCGCATCTCATTGGCGAAGCGCACGCTGTCGAAGATGAAAAACTCGTTCTCGGGACCGAACGTGGCGTTGTCGGCGATGCCGGTCGACTTCAAATACGCTTCGGCACGCTTGGCGAGCGAACGCGGATCGCGCTCGTAGCCTTGCATGGTGGCCGGCTCGACGACGTCGCAACGGACGTCCACCGTGGTTTCCTCGAAGAACGGGTCGATTACCGCGGTGGCCGCATCGGGCATGAGCACCATGTCCGACTCGTTGATGCCCTTCCAACCGGCGATCGATGAGCCGTCGAACATCTTGCCGTCGCGGAACAGGTCCTCGTCGGCCAGACGCGCCGGAATCGTCACATGTTGCTCTTTGCCGCGGGTGTCGGTGAATCGCAGATCCAGGAACTTGGCCTCTTTTTCCTTGATCAGCTTCAGTACATCGCTCGGTGTCATATCGCCTCCGGAGGAATTTGGGGTCGCGCCCGCCACATCGGGACAGCCCGAGCTGCTTCGATCCGCTCGTCAACCGCCTGGCGCAGCACGTGGAGAGTGCAGGCCGCGTGCCAAGTGCTTGCTGCTCACAAATCAATAACTTGGCGTATGCCGACGCCATGGATTGCACCATGATAGTGCAAATCAAATCAAGATGGTGCCAAAACAGTGCGCCGAGGACCCGCGAGCAGCCCTCGGGTCTTGAGCGACGTCCCCTGTGCGCTCTGTTTTGGTGCGGCACTCTGCGCCGAATGGGCTTCGATATACTCCACGGCTCTTTTGCGCAACGTACGATCCAGGAATGAAGACCTCGGCCGCGCCCCGCACCTTTCAGGATCTGATTTTCGCCCTGCAACACTACTGGTCGGAGCGCGGCTGCGTCGTATTGCAGCCGTACGACATGGAGGTCGGCGCCGGCACGTTCCACCCCGCAACGTTCTTGCGCGCGATCGGACCGGAACCCTGGAGCGCCGCCTACGCCCAGCCCTCGCGCCGCCCGACCGACGGCCGCTACGGCGAGAACCCGTTCCGGCTGCAGCACTATTACCAGCTGCAAGTGATCATCAAGCCCTCGCCGGAGGATCTGATCGATCAGTACCTGGGGAGCCTGCGGGCGCTCGGGCTCGATCCGCTGGTGCACGATATCCGCTTCGTCGAGGACGACTGGGAGTCGCCCAGCCTGGGGGCCTGGGGGCTCGGCTGGGAGGTCTGGCTGAACGGCATGGAGATCACGCAGTTCACGTATTTCCAACAGGTCGGCGGCCTCGATTGCCGGCCGGTCACCGGCGAGATCACCTACGGGCTGGAGCGGTTGGCGATGTATCTGCAGGGCGTACCGAGCCTGTATGAGATCCTGTGGACGGACGGACCGCTGGGGCGCGTCAGTTACGGCGACGTGTTCCATCAGAACGAGGTCGAGCAGTCGCGTTACAACTTCGAGCACGCGGACGTGCCGACGCTGCGGCGGCATTTCGAGGACTATGAGCGCGGCTGCCACGCGCTGCTCGCGGCCGGCTTGGCGCTGCCGGCCTACGAGCAAGTCCTCAAGGCCTCACACACGTTCAATCTCCTCGATGCGCGCCGCGCAGTGTCCGTCACCGAGCGCCAGCGTTACATCTTGCGGGTGCGCGCGCTGGCGGGCGCCGTGGCGCGCGCCTACCTGGAGAGCCGCCAGGCGCTCGGCTTCCCGATGCTGCAGCGCACCGCCGCTTCGCCGGGCGCGAACGTCACGGCCCTCGGGGAGGCGGGCCAATGACGGCCGATGCACGCGACTTCCTGGTCGAAATCGGCACCGAGGAACTGCCGCCGAAGGCGCTGCACTCGCTCGAGCAGGCATTCGCATCGGGCATCGGCGCAGGCTTGTCGAAAGCCACGCTGAAGCATGGCGCACTGCAATCCTTTGCGACGCCGCGGCGCTTGGCCGTTCTCGTCCGGCATCTCGCCGCACGGCAGAGCGAACAGCGCATCGAGCGCCGCGGCCCCCCTGTGACCGCCGCGTTTGACGCGGCGGGACAACCGACGCGGGCCGCGCAGGCATTCGCGGCGAGCTGCGGCGTGGACGTGCACTGTCTCGAGCGGCGCAGCGCAGAGCGGGGCGAGTCTCTGTATTACGTCGGCATCAAGGCCGGCGCGGCCGCCGTCGAGCTTCTGCCGGCAATCGTGCAAGAGGCGCTCGATGCGCTGCCCATCCCGCGCCGGATGCGCTGGGGCGCAGGCGAGGCGCAGTTCGTACGGCCGGTGCACTGGGTCGTCATGTTGTATGGCCGCGAGGTGATCGCGGCGAAGGTGCTCGAAACGGCCGCCGGAAACCTGACCTGGGGGCATCGGTTCCATACTGCCAAACCGCTGCGAATCGCGAGCCCCGGGACCTACGAGCGTACGCTCGCGACCCGCGGCTTCGTGGTCGCCGACTTCCAGAAGCGACGTGCGCGGGTGCGCGAGCAGGTCAACGCGGCCGCCGGCCCGCTCGGCGGCCGGGCCGTGATCGGGGCGGCGCTGCTCGATGAGGTGACCGCGCTGCTCGAGTGGCCGGTGGCGCTCGCGGGCCGTTTCGAGGAACGCTTCCTGCAGCTGCCGCGCGAGGTTCTGATCTCGACGCTCGAGGATCACCAGCGGTACTTTCCCGTGGAACGCGCCGACGGCACATTGCTGCCGTGCTTCGTCGCGGTGGCGAACATCGAGAGTCGCGAGCCGCATCAGGTCGTTGCGGGCAACGAACGGGTGATCCGCCCGCGCCTGGCCGATGCCGCGTTCTTCTGGGATCAGGATCGCAAGACCCCGCTCAGCGCCCGGATCGAAGCGCTCGATACCGTGACCTTCGAGGCCCGCCTGGGCTCACTCGGGGATCGCGCCCGGCGCATCCGCGCACTCGCGGTGCGGATCGCCACCTCGCTCGGGCGCTCGCCGGCGCCGCTCGAGCGCGCCGCGCTGCTGTGCAAGTGCGATCTGCTGACGGCCATGGTCGGGGAATTCCCCGAGCTGCAAGGCGTGATGGGGAGCTATTATGCCGCGGCCGACGGTGAAGACCGGGAGGTTGCCACGGCGCTGCGCGAGCACTACCTGCCGCGCGCCTCCGGCGATGCGCTGCCGCTCACCGGCGTCGGCACCTTGCTGGCAGTGGCCGACAAGGTGGATACCTTGGCGAGCATATTCACCATCGGGGTAAAGCCCACCGGCACGAAGGATCCGTTTGGATTGCGCCGCGCGGCCATCGGTCTGACGCGCATCCTCCTCGAGCAGCGTCTCGACCTCGATCTGACCGCGCTGGTGGAACAGGCGATTCGGCTGGCGCGCGCGGATGTCGAGCGCATCGCCATAACCGCCGGCAAGCCGGCGCCGGTCATGCCGAATGCGTCCGCCGAGGTGTACGACTATATATTCGAGCGACTGCGTACCCAGTACCTCGAGGGCGAGCTCAGCGCCTCGCGGAGCGACGCGCGGCCGGTCACCACGGAGATGTTCGATGCGGTGCTCGCCACACGGCCGGCGTCGCCGCTCGATTTCGACGCGCGGCTGAGGGCGCTCAGCCGCTTTCTGGCGCTGCCCGAGGCAGTCAGCCTCACGGCGGCGAACAAGCGCGTGGTGAACATCCTGAAAAGGTCCGGCGAGGCGGCCGACGCGACGCTCGATGCGGCGCTGCTGACGCTGCCGGCGGAACGGCATCTGTACGAGGCGTTGCGCTCGCTGCGGGCGACCGTGACGGCCGCGCTCGCCCAGCATGACTATGCCGGTGCGCTCGCCCAGTTGGCCGGATTGCGCGCGCCGGTCGATACCTTCTTCGATCAAGTCATGGTGATGGACGAGGAGCCGGCGCGGCGCGCCAACCGGCTGGCACTGCTGCGGGAGATGCGCGAACTGTTTGCCGGGGTCGCGGACTTGACGCGGCTGCCGGGTTAGACGACTCGCTTTCGGGATGAACGATTCAACGGCAGCATCGGCGGGCGACCCCGAGCACGAGCCCCGCGGCGGCGGCCAGTCCGGCAGGGGAAGCGGCCCTGGGAGCGGTGCATCCGGCCCGCGGTCGCGCGAGTCGCCAGGGGCCGTACAGCTGCTCGGATCGCTGTTGTTCACCGCGTTCCTGTTTCTCTGGACGTTCTTCTACGCCATCTTCCTCGTGATCGCCTGCGCGGTGCTGCCGTTCGCCCGCCGCTTCACGCTGGTGCGAGTCTGGGCGCACGTGCTTCTGACGGTGTTGAAATGGACCTGTGGACTCGACTATCGGATCGAGGGACGGGAGAACCTGCCGCCCGGAAGTCACATCGCGTTGTGGAAACACTCGTCATCGTGGGAGACGATCGCCATGGCGCTGGTGTTTCCGCGGCAAGTCTGGGTCCTCAAGCGCGAGCTGACCTGGATTCCCGTGGTCGGGTGGGGGATTCGTATGGTTCACGCCATCGCCATAGACCGCAAGTCCGGCCATTCCGCCGTGAGCCAGGTCATCGCGCAGGGCAAGGAACGGCTCGCCGAAGGGGATTGGATCATGATCTTCCCCGAAGGTACGCGCATGCCGCCCGGTCAGACCCGCCGCTATGGCGTCAGCGGCGCGCTGCTCGCCCGCGAGACCGGCAGGTTCCTGGTTCCAGTGGCCCACGATGCCGGACGCTTCTGGCCCCGGCGCGGTCTGCGCAAGAAGCGCGGGACCATCCGGGTCGTGATCGGTCCGCCCGTCAGCGCCGCCGGCCGCGACCCGCGCGAAGTCAACCAGGAAGTGCAGGCCTGGATCGAAGCCACCGTCGCGCGGCTCGAGGGGCGCGCGCCGGCACACTGAGAGCGCACGGCGATGCGGACGCAAATTTTTCAGGTTGACGCCTTCACCCGCCAGCGCTTCAGCGGCAATCCCGCCGCCGTGATGCCGCTCGAGTCCTTCCCGCCGGACGCGGTGCTGCAGGCGCTCGCGGCGCAGAACAACCTGTCGGAGACGGCGTTTCTCGTCGGCGGCGGCGGGGAGTATCGGCTGCGCTGGTTCACCCCACAGTGGAAGTGCCGCTGTGCGGGCACGCGACGCTGGCGAGCGCCGCCGTGGTGCTCGAGAAGCTCGAGCCGGGCCGCGCAGCCGTCACGTTTCACACGGCGAGCGGGCCGCTGCACGTGACCCGCGCGGCCCCCGGGTACGTGATGGATTTTCCCGCCCGGTCCACCATGCCGGCGAAGGTCTCCGACGCGCTCGTCCACGCGCTCGGCGCGACGCCGCAGGAGGTGCGCGCCGATGCCATCAATTATCTGGTCGTGCTCGAGGACGAGCAGACGGTGCGCACACTCAGACCCGACATCGCGGCCATTGCCGCGCTGGACCGCCAGGGTGTGATCGTCACGGCACGCGGCAGCGGCGGGTATGACTGCGTCAGCCGTTATTTCACGCCGGCCCGCGGCGTGCCGGAGGATCCCGTCACCGGTAGCGCGCATTGCGCACTCGCGCCCTATTGGGCCGAGCGTCTGGGCAAGCCCGTTCTGCGCGCCTACCAGGCATCGCGGCGGGGCGGGGAATTGACCTGCCGGGTACGCGGCGCGCGCGTCGAACTCGAGGGCTCATGCGTGTTCTACCTGGAGGGCCAGGCGGATATCTGAGGCGCTCAGACCCCCGGGATAGCCGCGATCCGCGCACCCACGGGGCTGCCGAGACCGGTGCAGGCGTCCCAACCGGCCGACGCCCGATACGCGCCGTTGTTGCCCCGCGTGATGTCCCTGAACGCGCTCTCGCGCGGGTAGAGGACGGGTTGCACGTAGCCGGCTCTGCGGCCAGTCAGGGCATTGATCCGCGCGATCAGGCCGGCCCACAGCGGTGCTACCGCACTGGTGCCGCCGAACACGGTCTGGACACCGTCTACGACAACTTCATAGCCAGTCTGCGGATCGGCATCGGCGGCAACGTCCGGCACACCTCGCGCGGTCAGGGGTTGGACAGCCCCTTGTACGGTGGTCGCGTCCCGTCCTTGCTGCCACACCGGCAGGGCAAAAAACGCACTGACACCACCGCCCGTGGCACCGAACGCGTCGTGCCATACGACTTCGCCCAAGATCGTGGTGGCCGTGGCCTTCAGGCGCGTCCCACCACAGGCGAGCGCGTACGGGCTCGACGCCGGAAAGTCCACATGAACGGCACCGCCCGGCACGCCGTCACTGGATCCGCTGTCCCCGGATGCCACGCACACCGTGATGCCCAACATCGCCGCCGCCTGCAGCGCTTGATCCAGGGCAGACATCGCCTGGCCGGTCCACGAGGATTCCGGGCCGCCCCAGCTGATCGAAATGATCGAAGGTTGATTGACGGGATCGTGAACGGCCGTCGTTATGGTGTTCAGGAAGCCCGCGTCCGTGTTGGGAGCGAAATACACGGCGATCCTCGCGGCTGGCGCGACGGCGCCGGCCACTTCGATGTCGAGCATCACCTCGCCATCCGCGCTGTTGGGATCACCGATCGGCGCGTTGACGGCGTGATCGACCGAGACCGCGGTGACACTCGGGACCGCCAAACCCAGGGCGCCGAAGTAGGCTTTGAGATCCTGCGGCCGGTAGCCGCCGCCGAACTCGATGAGTCCGACACATTCGCCCGCGCCCAAGCCGGCCGGGAACTGATAAAGCGAGGCGATTTGCACAGCGGTGAAGGACGAGGCGGTCGGCGTCGCGGCGCGCGATCGGCGCGGTTTCGGACCCACGCGCCGCCGAAAATGCGGCCGCGCCTGAGGACGAGTATCCAGTCCCAACACCGCCACGACGATTGCGTGCAGCGGCTGCGGCAACTGCACGGGGCCGAGTAATCCGCGGTAGGTTCCGCCGGGATACTCGTGGCGCAGCAACTCGACGTTGAACGCTGCATTCACCTGGGCGACGGTGCCGGACAACACGACCGTGCGGCGCACCGCGTACCGCTGAACGACAACCAGACCGTACGTGGCCGCAAAGTCCGCCACGGCTCGCAGATCCGCGTCGGTTGCACTGTGCAGCCGCGCAAATTGCTCCGCGGTCAGATGCGCAGTCTCCTGCGCGCGGCTCAGGCGCGCCATCCGCTCGCGCCAAAGCTCGGGGGACCCTGGACGCAGGATGAGCGTGACTTCGAGCCGCTCGTCCGCTGCCGCAGGTCCGAGTGGACGTGCATGGGGCAGCGCGTCTCGCTCACTGCCCTCGAGCGTGATGTTGGCCATGGCGCCTCCTTCGATGGGCCTGCTCGGCGACGGATGACACCTTATCGCGCGGCCAAGCGTACTGGCCAGTTATGACGGCATCCGGCGACACCGGCGCACGCGCGTGCCGGCGCGGACTATGCCGCGCACCGCGCCGCGATCCAGCGGCGATGCACGTCGGCATAGACCTCCTGATAGATCTCGTCGATGCGCGCGCGCGCCGGGAATCCCGCGACGAACTCCGGCGCGGTGTCGCCGGCGGCCAGATCGGCTGCCCGGCGCAGATGCTCGAGCAGATAGCGCGGATCCTCGTCCCCCACCGAGATGCGCAGCGTGCTCGGCGTGATGCCGGCGGCCTGCAGCGCCGCCTCGGACAGCTCCGAGTGGCTGGTGAGCCCCGGGCAGAGCACCACCGTGTTGATCTGCCCCAGTGAGACCTGCAGCCCGAAGGCCGGCTCGAGACTGTCGAGCAGGCGCTGCAGGCGCCACTTGTCCAGGCGCAGCGGATGGGCCGGACTGCCCTGGAAGTCGATGGTGAACAGCGGCGCGGGCAGACCCAGCGTCATCAGCCGCTCGCGCAGCGGCCCATTCGGATGACCCGCCACCGCCGAGCAGTGCACGTTGATCATCGGATTCAGCGCGAGCGCGCGCGCCAGCACGATGGTGTTGATGCATTTCTGCAGCACCCGCAATTCCAACGTGCGCATGCCGCTCAGTACCTCGAACGCCTTGTCGGAGTCGAGAAAAGCGCCCTTGACGTAGTAGACGTTCCAGAACATCGTCTCGTCCCAACGGTATTCCCGCTCCTGGCCGTCGTGACCGGTGGCGCGCACCGACTGGCCCTTGGGCAGGAACATCCGCTCGTTGCGGCCGATCACCACGCCCGCCGTGGTGTTGCCGGAGCCGCACAGATCCTTGGTGTAGGAGTGAATGACGAAGTCCGGGCGCTCCCTGCGGTCCGTGCGGCGCAGCGTTCGCTGCAGTATCGGCGTGGCGATGGTGGCGTCGCAGATGACGGTGAGGCCGCGCTCGTGGGCGACGCGGCAGATGGCCGGAACGTCGAGCACGTTGCCGTGCGGATTGCACGGGGATTCGACATACACGTAGATCTGCCGGCCCTGGGCGAGGCGCTCGGCGTAGTGCCGCTCGAGGGCGGCCAGCCGCTCGGCGAAGGCGGCGCCGGTCTCACCGTCGAACCACTCCAGCGTAACGCTGAGGTTGCTGCGCTTGCCGTACCAGTCGTGCAGCAGCTGGTAGGTGCCGCCGTAGACGTTGCGGCTGGCGAGCACGATGTCCTCGTAGCCGAGCAGGTTGGCGAGCGTGGCGTCGATGGCGGCCATTCCGGAGTTGAAATTCCAGGCAAAATAGTCGGCCGCCTCGGGACCAGCCTCGAGGTCCACGATGTGGTTGGCGAGACAGATCGAGGTGGGGTTGAGCAGCCGCGAGTAGATCTCGTGCAGCAGCTCCTTGCCCTGAAAGGCATCCTCCACCCATTCGGTGCAGGCATAGACATATGTTGCCGTGCGCGTGATCACCGGCGTGGCGCTGAACAGCGCCGTGACGTTGTCGAACAGAGGGTAGGGCCCCTTGGCCACCGTGGTTGCCGGATCGTCCATGAGGGACTGGTACGTGGCGCGCAGCGGGTTCTGCAGCGTGTCGAGCACCTTGGCGAGCTGGAAACAGGCGAAGCGCTTGGCATTGAACCAGGCGATGCGGTCGCGCCGGTCGAGACCGGAGAGGGTCGCGTTCGTGAGCCGCCACGCCTCGTGCGCCGCGCCATTGGCGTCGATGAGCGCGCGCACCAGGTGCGCCAGCGCCTGACCGTGGGGGGATCCGGGTGCGATGCCGAAGTGCCGGAGCTGCTCGCCGACCAGCTCCTCCAGCGAGTGGGCCGCGGTGGAATGCCGGCGCGGACTCAATTGCAGCGCGTGTTGCGGAAGGCTCTCGGTGGACATGGAGACGCTCCCGGCCGGGATGTCGGCCTGTGAGGCCGCGATTCTGCCACCGCCGCGCCGCGGTGGTGCGGCGGCGAGGGGGGACGGTATACTGCGCCCGGCGGTCCGTCATGGCGATCCGCCGCTTCCTTCATATGTAACAAGGGGTTGGCGGTGCTCACGCGCAGTTTGGGAAAGCAGGGTCCGCGGGTGTCCGCGCTCGGACTGGGTTGCATGGGGATGAGCGACTTCTACGGCCCGCACGACGATGCGGAATCGATCTCGACCATCCGCCTGGCGCTCGACCAGGGGGTGAGCCTGCTCGATACGGCCGACATGTACGGTCCGTTCACCAATGAAATGCTGGTGGGCCGCGCCATCGAGGGTCGCCGCGGGGAGGTATTTCTCGCCACCAAGTTCGGGATCATGCGCGATCCGGCCGACCCGGCGAAACGGGGCGTGAACGGCCGGCCCGAGTACGTCCGGGCATGCTGCGATGCGAGTCTGAAGCGCCTCGGCGTGTCGTACATCGACCTGTATTACCAGCATCGCGTCGACCCCGCGATACCGATCGAAGAGACGGTCGGCGCCATGGCGGAACTGGTGCAGGCCGGCAAGGTGCGCTTCCTCGGACTCTCGGAGGCCTCGGCGCAGACGCTGGAACGGGCGGCACGCGTGCATCGGATCTCGGCTCTGCAGAGCGAGTTCTCGCTCTGGTCGCGGGACGTGGAGGCGGACGGCGTGTTGGCGGCATGTCGGCGGCTCGGCATCACGCTGGTGGCGTATTCGCCGCTCGGCCGTGGTTTTCTGACGGGCGTAATCAAGCGGCCGGAGGATCTCGCGGAGGACGACTTCCGCCGTCACAACCCACGCTTTCAGGGCGAGAACTTCACCCGCAACCTGCAGCTGGTCGAGCGCGTGCGGGCCCTGGCGACGGCCAAGGGCTGCACCCCGGCGCAGCTCGCGCTCGCCTGGGTACTGGCCCAGGGTGAGGACATCGTCGCCATTCCCGGCACTCGGCATCCGGCCCGGTTGACGGAAAATCTCGCCGCGCTCGAGGTGGACTTGAGCGCCGCGGAGTTGCAGGAACTCGAGCGGGCATTTCCGCTCGGCGCGGCCGCCGGAACCCGCTACCCGCCGGCGGGCATGGCGGCAGTCAACCGCTGAGGAAATCAAATATCCAGGTTGGTGACGGCGAGCGCGTTCTTCTCGATGAACTCCCGCCGGGGCTCGACCTGGTCGCCCATCAGCGTCGTGAAGATATCGTCCGCAGCGACCGCGTCCTCGATTTTCACCTGCATCAGCCGGCGCGTCTCGGGATTGATGGTCGTTTCCCACAGCTGCTCCGGATTCATCTCGCCAAGTCCCTTGTAGCGCTGGATGGTCTGGCCTTTGCGCGCCTGGTCGAACAGCCACTTCATCGTTTCCTTGAACGACCCGATCTCCTGCCGGGCCTCGCCACGGGTGACGTAGGCGCCGGCGCCAATCAGTCCGGCGAGCGTGCGGGCGAGATCGGCGATGCGGCGATATTCGGCCGATTCGAAGAATTCCCGGGTGAGGTAACGGGTGCTCGCGGTGCCGTGCTTGGTCTTGCGGATCATGACCCGCGCGCCATGCTCCTGCGCGGCATCACGGACCTCGACGGCGTAGGCGCGAGTCACGTCGTTCAGGGCGTTGAGCCGCGCGCCGAGCTCGGCTGACCACTCCCGCAGCCATGCGCTGCTGTCGAAGTCCTGCGGAGTCACGAGCGGCAGATAGATCAGCTGTTCCAACAGCCGGTCGTCATAGCGGCTCGAC
This sequence comes from Pseudomonadota bacterium, assembly GCA_021843755.1. GTDB lineage: Bacteria > Pseudomonadota > Gammaproteobacteria > Steroidobacterales > Steroidobacteraceae > 13-2-20CM-66-19. The sequence goes on along the minus strand of JAKBWB010000030.1, from coordinate 75,032 downwards.
CAGCGCTTGATGATTCCCATCACTTCGGTGTACTGGCGGGCGAGCGCCTCGAGCCCCGGACCGCGCAGGGGCGGCGCCGAGGCGTTGACGTGGAGCGCGGCGCTTTCCAGCGCGCTGTTGAGAAGCACGGCATCGAGCTCCGGCTCGTCGCGGACGTACATTTCCTGTTTGCCCCGTTTGACTTTGAACAGCGGCGGCTGGGCGATGTACACATGCCCGTGCTCGATCAGCTCCGGCATTTGCCGATAAAAGAACGTCAAAAGAAGCGTGCGGATGTGACTGCCGTCGACGTCCGCATCCGTCATGATGATCACGCGGTGGTAGCGCAGCTTCGCGATATCGAAATCGTCCTTGCCGATGCCGCAGCCGAGTGCCGTGATCAACGTACCGACTTCCGCGGACGCGAGCATCTTGTCGAAGCGTGCTTTCTCGACGTTGAGGATCTTGCCTTTGAGCGGCAGGATCGCCTGAGTGCGCCGGTCACGGCCCTGTTTGGCCGAGCCGCCGGCGGAATCACCCTCGACGATGAAGATCTCCGAGAGGGCGGGATCCTTCTCCTGACAGTCGGCGAGTTTGCCCGGCAGACCCGCCACGTCCAGCGCGCCCTTGCGCCGGGTCATCTCGCGCGCTTTGCGCGCGGCATCGCGCGCGCGCGCCGCGTCGATGACCTTGGCCACGATGGCCTTGGCGTCCTGCGGGTGCTCGAGCAGGAAATCCTGAAGTTTCGCGCCGACCGCGGCTTCCACGATGCCCTTGACCTCCGAGGAGACCAGCTTGTCCTTGGTCTGCGAGGAGAACTTCGGATCGGGCAGCTTGACGGAAAGAATGGCGGTCAGCCCTTCGCGGGCGTCATCACCGGTGGTCGGCAGCTTGTCCTTCTTGGCCGACATTTCCTTTTCGATGTAGTCATTCAGCGTGCGTGTGAGGGCGCTGCGGAAGCCCGCCAGGTGCGTGCCGCCATCCTTCTGCGGAATGTTGTTCGTGTAGCAAAACATGCTCTCCTGATACGAGTCGTTCCACTGCAGCGAGACTTCGACCGTGACGGGGCCATCCTGTGTCCTGAACCACATGATCGAGTCATGAATGGGCGTACGCGAGCGGTTGAGGTACTTCACGAAGGCCTGAAGGCCGCCCTCGTGCTGAAAGACGTCGGTTTTGTTCTCGCGTTCGTCCACCAGCTCGATGCGCACGCCGGAATTGAGGAACGAGAGTTCACGCAGCCGCTTGGCCAGAATCTCGTAGCTGAACTGGATGTGGGTGAAGATCTGCGCGCTGGGTTTGAAGCGCAGGGTGGTCCCCCGCTGTTCGGAGGAACCGGTGACCGCCAGAGGGGCAAGCGGAGTGCCGAGGTGGTACTCCTGCCGGTGCACCTTTCCGTCGCGATAGATCGTCAGCTGGAGCTGATCAGAAAGCGCATTGACCACCGAGACGCCAACGCCATGCAGTCCACCGGAGACCTTGTAAGAGCTGGCATCGAATTTCCCTCCGGCGTGCAGGACCGTCATGATGACTTCCGCAGCGGAACGCCCTTCCTCGGGATGCAGATCGACCGGAATTCCCCGCCCATTATCGGAGACGGTCACGGACTCGTCCGCATGGATCGTCACGACGATGCGGTCGCAGTACCCGGCGAGCGCTTCGTCGATGGAGTTGTCGACGACCTCGAACACCATGTGGTGGAGACCCGTACCGTCATCGGTGTCGCCGATGTACATGCCCGGACGCTTGCGAACCGCGTCCAGTCCCTTTAAGACCTTGATTTTACTGGAATCGTAGACGTCTTCGGCTGTCATGAAGAGACCTATGGTGTGACGTCTCATTATACGGGCCGGACATGTCCCTGTTCCACGTGAAACACTTGATCAGGCACCTGAAATCCTTGGATTTTGGGCTGAAGGGCCGTAGCCAGAAGCTGGCATCCCAATGTCGAGATCTGCTCGACGAACGCGGTCAAATGAGTGGCATCAAGCTCGGCCGCAGGGTCATCCAGAAGCAGCAGTGGAACGAGACCGACCGATTCTTTGAGGAGATGCAGTTGAGCCACCGATAGCGCGGCAGCCATCAATTTCTGCTGGCCTCGTGAGAGAACATCTCGGGCCGGTTTTCCCGCGATACTGATCCGAATATCCGCCCGGTGAGGCCCTACGGTGGTGATCTGCCGAGTCTCGTCGCGCGTACGGGCACTGTCCAATGCATCAGCCAGTGTCGTGCCTTCCGGCCATCCCGGCAGGTAATGTAGATCGGCGCGTGGGCAGTTCAGCGCGGCCAGGACGGAGCGCCAGTGTCTTTCCAGCTCGTGAAGTACGATGCGGCGCGCGCGTGCGATGTGCTCACCGGATACCACGAGGTCCGGCTCCCACGGTCTGGCATCGGCTGGCCGAGTCTTCAAAGCGGCGTTGCGCTGGCGCAGGGTCCGGCTGTACCGATACCAATGCTCCCCAAAATCAGGTTCCACGTGGAACACCGCCCAATCGAGCCAGCGTCTGCGGCGGTGGCTGCCTTCTTCGATGAGTTTGTGAATTCCAGGATCGATGATCTGGACGGGAACGGCCAACGTTAAATCGGCCAGTGATTTGATGGGGAGTCCGTCGACTCGGGCCTCTATACCCGTGTCGTAGTCGAACGCGAAGCCGACGCCCCGTTCTTTCGGTCCAGCGGTCCGGCCAAAGACGGTCAACCGCTGCGCCGAACGGCGGATCAATTGCTCGGAGTGACGGGTGCGAAACGATCGTCCACGCCCGAGGAGAAAGATGGCCTCCAGAAGAGAAGTCTTACCGGCGCCGTTATCACCCCAAATAAGGTTGAAACCGGGGTGCAGCGCAAGCTCTGCTGTTTCGATGCAGCGCAGCTGCTCGACGTGAAGGTCCGAAAGGCTCATGGGGATAGACGGCACATCCCATCGGGGTTCCTCGGCGCTCTGTCGTTCTGCAGGCTCAAAGGCGCATGGGCATGACGACGTAGCGCGCCTGGCTCAGCCCCGGTGCTCGAATGAGGCAGCTGCTGTTCGCATCCGTGAAACCCAGCTCCACCCGATCTGTCTCGACCGCGCCGAGCGCATCCAGCAAATAGTTGACATTGAAGCCAATCTCGACTTCCTCGCCCTGATATTCGACCTCGATCTGGTCCTCCGCCTCTTCATGCTCCGGATTGTGCGCTTGCAGAGTCAAGGTATCGGGTTTGACCCCTACCCGAATGCCCCGGTATTTTTCATTGGACAAAATGGCGGTTCGCTGTAGTGCTTGCCGCAGAAGCTCCCGGTCCGCATGCACGATTTTAGGTGGATGGTCGGGAATAACGCGTCCATATTCCGGGAAACGTCCGTCAATCAGCTTCGAAGTAAAGCGAATGTCGCCGATCTGGGCTCGAATGTGATTCGTACCGATCGCGAGTTCGATCTGCCCTTCCGTGCCAAGAATGCGTTGCAGCTCGAGGATCGCCTTGCGTGGAACGATGACCTGCCCGGGGCGGCTCGGCGCCGTCAAAGACATTTCGCACAGTGCCAGCCGATGACCATCCGTCGCTACGGCACGCAGAGTGGTATCGGCGGTCTCGAGCATCAGGCCATTCAGGTAATACCGCACATCCTGCTGCGCCATCGAAAAATGGGTCTTGTCGATCAGTTGCCGGAACTCATCGTGTGCGAGCGTCAGCGTCTGCTGCGCATGAATCTCCTCCAGCACCGGGAATTCCGTCGCCGGCAACGTCGTGAGCGTGAAGCGACTGCGGCCCGCCCGCACCGTGACCTTCTCGCCCTCCGTACTCACAACGACATCCACCTCGCCCGGCAGCGCTCGCAGGATATCGAGCAGCTTGCGGCCCGGTACGGTGATGTCTCCGGGTGTCTCCACGTGCACCGCGCCGACAGCCGCCAGCTCCACTTCCAGGTCCGTTCCCGTGATGCCCAGGCGCTTCTCACGCGCCGCCAGCAGCACGTTCGCGAGCACGGGCATGGTCTGCCGCCGCTCGACCACACCGATCACGCTTTGCAGGGGAGCGAGCAGCTCCTCGCGCTTGGCCATCAGCTTCATAAGTCTTGTCTTCTTCTCTTGAGATTAGGAATCAGATTGTAGTGATGATTAGTCCTGTGAACAGTGGTGACTCTCCGAGAAGCCCTACGCGATCAAGCGCTTGTGCACCGTTCGTGCTCGTGCTTTCCGGGGGACCGGCTGAGTACTGACTGTGCATGACTTGTGCGTAACGTTATCCCCAATTCTGCGCACCGGCTATCCACAGGTTTATCCCCTCAAGCCGTGAGGGTTCTCAACAGGTTCGAGTAATCCTCGCTCATCCGCACGTCGCTGTCGCGCAGCTCCTTGATCCGCTTGCAGGCGTGCAGCACGGTAGTGTGGTCGCGCCCGCCGAAGGCGTCACCGATCTCCGGTAGACTCTGGCTGGTGAGTTCCTTGGCGAGCGCCATGGCCACCTGCCGCGGGCGGGCGACTGAGCGGCTGCGGCGCTTCGAGAGGAGGTCCGCCACCCTCACCTTGTAGTAATCGGCCACGGTCTTCTGGATGTTCTCGACAGTGACCAACTTCGCCTGCAGCGAAAGCAGGTCCTTCAGCGCCTCCTTGGTGAACTCCAGCGTGACCGGATGGCCGGTGAAACGTGCATTCGCAATCACGCGGCGCAGTGCGCCTTCCAGCTCTCTCACGTTCGAGCGAATCCGCTTGGCGATGAAAAAGGCGACCTCTTCCGGCACCGCCATGCCGAACTGGCGCGATTTGCTCATCAGGATGGCCACACAGGTCTCGAGCTCCGGCGGCTCGATGGCCACCGTCAATCCCCAGCCGAAGCGCGATTTCAGGCGTTCCTCGAGACCCTCGACCTCCTTGGGGTAGCGGTCGCAGCTGAGGATCACCTGGTGCTGCCCTTCCAGCAGCGCGTTGAACGTGTGGAAGAACTCCTCCTGGGAGCGTTCCTTGCCGGCGAAGAACTGGATGTCGTCGATCATCAGCGCATCGAGCGAGCGGTACGCGGTCTTGAACTCGTTCATCGAGTTGTGCTGCAGCGCGCGCACCATGTCACTGACGAAACGCTCCGAATGCACGTACGCGATCCGCACCTCCTCGTCGTTCGCGTGCATGAAGTGCGCAATGGCGTGCATCAGGTGTGTCTTGCCGAGGCCGACACCCCCATAAAGAAACAATGGGTTGTAGGCACGGCCCGGATTCCCGGCAACCTGTTGAGCGGCCGCCTTGGCCATCTGGTTGCTCTTGCCCTCGACGAATGTCGCGAACGAGAAATCCGGATTCAGCCGCGCGCCGATGACCAGCCCCTCGCGGCGCGCGCGCTTCGGCGGCTGCGCGCCGGTACTCACCGGCGGCGCCTCGGCCGGCGCGCCGCGCGACCCGACCTCCACCGTTACGATGGGCACGTCACCGGTGCTCGTGTCGCGCAGCAGCTCGCCGATCCGGGGCAGAAGCCGCTCATTGATCCATTCGACGACGAACCGATTGGGTGCCAGCAGCTTCAGCGCGCCGGCGCCCTCGAGCGCTTGCAGGGGGCGAACCCAGGTATTGAATTGCTGCTCCGGGAGCTCGGCCTCCAAGGCACACATGCACCGAGCCCACAGTGACGCTTCCACCCCTGCCTACCCCCGATGGGAACTTCGCGCCGCGCTCATCCGCGCACACCGGCGCGACCGCTGGAGGTGCATCATGGATGGGTCCGGCTTCGTGGAGAAAAGGCTCGGCAGTCTATACCGATCGACGCCTGCACTGAAGAATTTCACGCGCTAAAATATTGACACCTTGGCAGTCAACGGCTTAGCCTTGCCGCCCCTTTTTGGCAGCCTGATGGACCCTCTGGAGCCCCGGTATGAAGCGTACTTATCAGCCGAGCAAGCTGCGCCGTAAGCGCACGCATGGCTTCCGAGCACGTATGGCGACCCAGAACGGACGCAGGGTCCTGGCCCGACGCCGTGCCAAGGGGCGCAGGAAGCTGATTCCGTAGACCGGGACTGCGGTCGGCCCGGCCGCGATCCGCTGGCCCGCGTGTTCCGTGTGTCTCGAGAGCAGCTGACCTTTCCGGCGCTGAAGCGCCTGCGACGTAAATCGGAGTTCGACGCCGCGCGCGCGCGCGGCCGGCGCTTTGGCAATGGATTTTTCGCGGTGACAGTGATCAGCAACGACAAGAGCGGCCCTCGCCTCGGTCTGGCGGTCGCGCTGCGCGTGACGCGCACCGCGGTCGAGCGCAATCGTATTCGCCGCATCATCCGCGAATCGTTTCGGCTTCATCAGCACACCCTGCCTGCGGTCGATGTCGTGGTCAGCGCCCGCGCGAACGCGCGCGGCGCGAGCGCCCAGACGCTGCGCGGCAGCCTGGCGGCGCTTTGGCGACAGGTCAGCGAGCGATGCGCACTCTCGCCATCTTCCTGATCCGTCTGTATCAATGGACGGTGAGTCCGCTACTCGGCTCGAACTGCCGATTCCATCCTTCGTGCTCCCAGTACGCGCTCGAGGCCATCGAGCGGTTCGGCGTGCTGCGCGGCCTCTGGCTGGCCGTGAAACGCATCGGCCGGTGTCATCCCTGGCATCCGGGGGGATACGATCCGGTGCCGGCCCACGGTTCCAACCGGATTGCTCACCGACATGATTAATCAGCTGCGCTACGTTCTCTGGCTCGGGCTGCTCGTGCTCCTGTGGTTCAACTACACCACGTGGACGGCGCAGTTCGCCGCATCGGCGCAGCACACGGCCGTCGTGCGGGAGGCCGCTGCCGCCCCGGCGCTCTCGAACAGCGTACCGCAGACACCGACGCCACCCGCCTCCGTGCCGGCCGCCGCAGCGCCCGCCCCGCGCCCTGCCCCGAAGGTCTCAACCGCCCCGGCGGCTGTCTCGGCCGCCGCTCCGGTGATCCACGTGCACACCGACGTCTATGACCTCGAAATCAGCACCGAGGGCGGGACCCTGGTGAAGGTCGATCTGCTTCACTACGCCAAAGTGCAGGGCAGCAAGGCGCGTGTACAGCTCGAGAGCACCGACCCTGCACGCGAATACCTCCTGCAGACGGGTCTGACTGGACCGTCCGGCGCGGACTATCCGACGCAGGCGGCGCGCTTCAGCGCCGCCCGGCTCGAGTACCGCATGGGGGCCTCCGGGGAGCTGCGGGTGCCGCTGACGTGGCACAGCGGCGGCATCACCGTCACCAAGACGTTCGTCTTCCACAAAGGCTCCTACCGCATCGGTCTGCATTACCTCGTCGACAACCGCGGCAGAGCGCCCTGGACGTTCGCCGCCTACGCGCAGCTGTTCCGCAACGATCCGCGCACCAAGGGCAGCTATTTCCATCCGACGAGCAACGCATACCACGGCCCTGCGATCTGGGACGGGCACAAGTACGTCGAGCTCGATCCGGCCAGCCGCGAATACCAGCATTTCACCCGGGAGGTCACCAACGGCTGGATCGCGGTGCCGCAGCTCGATTTCGTCAGCGCCGTGGTGCCGCCGGCCGGTGAACCCTTCCGCTTCACGTCGCAGGTCTCCGGGAGCGATTACCTGCTGGCCGCCGCTGGCCCGAACCAGACGGTCGCGCCCGGCGCGACGCTGTCGCTGACCCAGACGCTGTTCGTCGGGCCGACGCTCCATGGGCAGCTGGTCAAGACCGATCCGACGCTCGGGTACCTCGACGACTATGGTTTCTTCACCATTCTCGCCCGGCCGCTGTTTTGGCTGCTGAGCCGGGTGCATGGCGTCACGGGCAACTGGGGTGTGGCGATCATCATCGTCACGATCCTGCTGAAGCTTCTGTTCTATCCGCTCTCGGAAGCCAGCGGTCGCTCCATGGCCAAGATGAAGGCTCTGGGGCCGCGTATCAAAGCCATCCAGGAATCCTACAAGGACGACAAGGAGAAGCTCGGCCGCGCGATGATGGAGATCTACAAGCGCGAGAAGGTCAATCCGGTCGCCGGGTGCCTGCCGATGCTCTTGCAGCTGCCCGTGTTCATCGCGTTCTACTGGGTGCTGCTCTACAGTGTGGAACTCCGCCAGGCGCCCTTCATCTTCTGGATCCACAATCTGTCGGCGCGCGATCCGTATTTCATCCTCCCGGCCATCATGGCGGCTACGGGCTATCTGCAGTTCAAGCTCAATCCCGCGCCGCCCGATCCTGTACAGGCGAAGATGATGATGTTCATGCCGCTGGTCATGGCGGGCCTGTTTGCATTCTTCCCCTCGGGCCTGGTGCTCTATTACGTCGTAAACAGTCTGCTGTCCATCGCCCAGCAGTGGCACATCAACCGGCGCATCGCCGCGGCAACGAAACGGACGGCCTGAGCCGCTCGGTGCCCGGGCCCGGGGGCGCGGGAGCCGGCTACGTTCAAGATCGCCACCGGCGATGCTGGCACGCCTTCCCCGCCCTTTCGTTCGAGGCTCCTCGGCAAAGCCATCTGCGGTAGCATTCCTCGCATGTCCCGTACGGACACGATCGTGGCGCCGGCCACCCCGCCGGGACGCGGCGGGATCGGCATCGTGCGCGTCTCCGGGCCGAAAGCTCCGGAGATCGCCGCGGTATTGCTCGGTGATCTGCCCCCGGCGCGCACGGCGCGCTTCGCCCGGTTCCTCGACGCCGCCGCAGAACCCATAGACGCGGGTCTGGCGCTGTTTTTTCCGGCGCCGCATTCGTATACCGGCGAGCACGTGTTGGAACTGCACGGCCATGGCGGCTCTGCGGTGCTCGAAGCCCTGGTGGCGCGCGTGCTCGAGATCGGCGCCCGCCGTGCCCAGCCCGGGGAGTTCACCCTGCGCGCCTTTCTCAACGGCAAGCTGGATCTGGCCCAGGCCGAGGCGATCGCCGACCTGATCGACGCCGGGTCGCGTGAAGCGGCGCGGGCCGCCGTACGCTCACTGCAGGGCGAGTTCTCCGCGATGGTTCGCGGGTTGACGGACGCGGTGATCGACGCGCGCGCGCACGTCGAGGCCGCGATCGACTTCCCGGAGGAGGAAATCGATTTTCTGGCCGACCGCCAATTGCACGAGCGCTTCGAGGCGCTTGCCGAGCACTTCAGCGCCGTGGAGCACAGCGCCCGGCAAGGAGCGCTGCTTCGGGAGGGTATGACGGTGGTGATCGCGGGACGGCCGAACGCGGGCAAATCCAGTCTGCTCAACCGTCTTGCCGGATACGACGCGGCCATCGTGACACCCATTGCCGGGACCACCCGTGACATCGTTCGCGAAAAACTCAACATCGACGGCATGCCGCTGCACGTGCTCGATACCGCCGGCCTGCGCGAGAACGCCGATCCCATCGAAGCAGAGGGCATACGGCGCGCGCACGAGCACATGCGGCACGCCGACCGGGTACTGTTCGTGATCGATCTGCCCGCTGATCCCGATGCCCGCGCCTACGAGGAGGAAAAGGCGCGTCTGCCGCATGACGTGCCGGTGACCCTGATTCTCAACAAGAGCGACCTCGGCGCTCCCATTCCGCTCGGGGACACCGTGACCGGTCCGCCGCGCATCGCGGTGTCGGCGCTGACGGGCGCCGGTCTCGATCGGCTGCGTGGCCACCTGAAAGCATGCATGGGGTTCCAGAGCATCGAGGGCGGGACGGTCTCGGCGCGCCGGCGGCATCTGGACGCGCTGCGGCGTGCACGGCACCATGTGACCGAGGCGCAGCGGCGGCTGCGGGACAGCCGTGCCGGGGAGCTGGTCGCCGAGGAGCTGCGCGGCGCGCAGCAGGCGCTCAACGAGATCACCGGCGAATTCACCGGCGACGATCTTCTGGGTCGCATATTCGGGAGTTTCTGCATCGGCAAATAGCCGGATCTGCGGGGACGCCGAGAGTCATTCGCCGAGTCAGCGTCCTGCCCTGACACGTCTTTGCGCCGTTGCTCACCGTGCGCGCCGTGTTCCGGCCCCTGGGCCTTTGGGCCGCGGCTCTGCGTGCGGCGCACGCTGCCGCGCAGTCGCCCCGCGCATCGAGCGCGCGCCCCAGTGCAAATCCCAGGTTGGCTCGCTCCGCGGCCTCACCGCGCGGATCGTTCAGACCGGTGCGCAGGGTCTCATAGCTGCCGCCGGTGTCCGCCATGGGTCCCGGATCGTTGAGCGCATGCAACCGGTATCGTATCGTCGGGCGGACGCGCGCGGCAGAGCGTCCCTCGAGAGACTAGAGGAACGTCCAGACGACGCCCAGCGATATCAGATCGGGATGCTCGCCGAGCGCCGTAAAGCGCTCGTATTCCGCCCGTACGCCCCAGTTGCCGAATTGCCATTGCGCCCCGGCGCCGAAAGCCAGCCCCGTGGTGGTGGCGTGCAGCGCCAGGCGCTCGGTCGGAACGGGGCAGCTGCCGACGGGGCAGAAGATCAGCGGCCTGAACTGAGCGCCCAGATCGGAGGTGATCCGGTCTATGCCCGCCTTCAGGTACACCTCGACGATCGGCACGGGCAGGTACAGCATGGCGAAGGCTGCTTCGCCCTTTTGCGACAGCGTCCCCGCCGACACAATTCCCAGGGAATTACCTCCAAGCAGGTAAGGGTTCGACACGCTGCCGCTGCCGAGGTCGAAGTAGTCGACTTCCGCGCCGAGCAGCTCGAGTCCGCGCACGCCGAGACTGAACTGGTAGCCCGAATCCGAGCGGTTGAAGGCACTGAGCGGTCCGTTGCCGCCGAAGGGGGTGGGATTGCTGTCCTTGGCGCGCAGGTTCGAGCGCGCGTAGGCCGCGCCGACATAGACGTTGAACAGGTTGGTCGCGGCGTGTGCCTGCGGCATGCCGATCATGGCGGCTGTGGCGATGAGCGCCAGAGTCCCCTGCAGCGGAATGCGGCGCAAGGACGGGTGGCCTGACATGGTGCGGTGCTCCTGTAATCCTTGGTCAGATGGGAAATCCCCGGGCTCTGCCGGGGTGACAGCAGAAGTCTGACGGTTCCTGCAGTATGCGGTCGCAACAGGAGAAGTCCGTCCGAGGGCGAAGATGCGCTGTTGACGGCGTGAGGATTGCAACGGCTCGCGGTTTACGGCTGTCTGGTACGGAGCCACAAGGTTGAGCATCTGGCTCTTCCTCCTACGTCGCGGGAATGGCCCCTTTGAGGGGCCCTGTGACGTGCAAGCGCCCGGCTTTGCCGGAGGAGGGTTACAACCAACACTTTCCGGTTTCTCAAACTTTCACCCGAAGCGAGAGCTGTGAAATCACGGAACGGGGTGTCCTAGGCTGGAATTATCCGCTCCGTCGCACCGACCGTCAAAATTTCACCTACCTGGCGGATATATCCTGGCGCCCGCGCTGTCGTCTCGTTACAGACACAGCTGAGAGATTGACCCGCTCGAGTGGCGAGGAGCTGCGGATGTGCCCCCAACAGGCACCCCATCTCTGGTTCTCTCGCAATGGCCGCGTCTCACCCGCCCAGCGCATTGGAACGTCAAACTCCCGACCTTCCGCATCGAGGTGAAGCCGCCGCGCTGCGCGCGGCTTACACCAGGGGCGCCTCGAATTGATAGCGGCCGGAGCCGACGACGACCAGCGTACGGCCGCCGGCCGGCCGTACCCGCAGGATCCCCGGCGCGCGCTGCAGCGGCCGGCCGCCCTCGCGCACCCGCGCCGGATCGCTGCACGGCACGGCGACCGTCGCCTTGGCGCCGGGCGGAATCTCCACACGCAGGCGCAGGCTCGTCTCATCGGCCGGCTTCTCCCAGGCGCACACGACCTCCCCCTCGATCGCGCGGTAGCGAACCGATGCCGAGGGCACCCCCGCGACGGGTTGCGGGACGATGCGAATGCGCTCGGTCGCCGGCCGTGTCATGTCGATGCGCACGCCGCCCAGTCCGGCGTAGAACCATGTTTCCGCCTGACCGAGCATGAAGTGGTTCTGCGAGTTCTCGGGATTGGCGTTCCAGGTTTCGGTGAGAGCCGTGGCACCGCGCGCCAGCATGCAGCCGTAGCTCGGTGCGCTGGTCTGCATCAGGACATCGAACAGCACATCGGCGCGGCCGTTGCGCATCAGCGCCAGCACCACGTACAGAAAGCCGATGTCTCCGGCCGTTACGTGATTGCCGTGGGCGCGGATGTTGGCGACGAGGTTCGCCAGCACCGCCGCGCGATGGCGCGCCGGCACGAGCCCGATGGCCAGCGGCATGGCATTGGCTGTCTGGCTGGCGCGGTCGTATTGATTGGTGGCCGGGTCGAACAGCTTGCGGTTCAGTGCTCGGCGCACGGCGACGGCGCGGCGGGCGTAGTGGCGCGCATCAGCCCCGTGGCCGAGCAGGCGCGCGATGCGCGACAAGGTGATCAGCAGCCGGCAGTAGGTCGAGGTGGCGGTCAGCTTCTTGCTGGTCAGCTGCGACTCCCCCGGGGGATTGGCTCCCCAGTCGAACCAGTCGCCGAGGCCGTAGTCGAGCAGGTCATTGCGGGCACGGGAGGCCAGATAGGCCGCATACCGCCGCATGGCCGGATAGCCGGTCTCGAGAATGCGCCGCTCGCCGGTGAAGCGGTGGGCCGCCCAGGGCGAGAGCACGATCGCCGAGCCCCATTCCGGCGAGTTGCGGAACGCGGAGTTGCGTCCGTCCGGGTCGAGGAACGCGACGTATTCCGGTGCGATGCTCGGCACCATCCCCGAGGGCAGCTGGCTGTCCATCATGTCGTTGAGCATCTTCTCGTAGAGCGTCACCGCCTGCTCGTTGTAGAAAACCGTATCGGCGTTGAGGTAAGTCTGCTCCAGCCAGCCGAGCTTCTCGCGCTGCGGGCAATCCGTGAGCACGCTGAACGTGTTGCTGAGCAGCGCCTGCAGAATCAGATGATGGATGCGCTGCAGCAGCGGCTCGCCGATCTCGAGCTTGCCGATCCGCGGCAGTGCGGCGTGCAGGAACTCGCCTTCCAGGCTGAGCAGCTCCGGCACGTCGGCGGCGGCGGCGCCGAGCGGCGCGGCCCCTTCGACCTGCACGTAACGGAAGCCGTAATAGCTGAACCGCGGCCGCCAGTGCTGCACACCCTTGCCGGCCAGTGTGTAGGTGAACCAGACCGCATCGCCCGGTCCCGCCGCGGCGCTGCGTTGAGTCACGCAGCCCCGAGCATCGAGCAGCTCGCCCGGGAGCAATCGCACGGTCCGCCCCGCCGCTCCGCGCACGGCGATCACCGGCCAGCCCGCGAAGTTCATGCCGAGGTCATAGACGAACACGCCCGGCTTGGGCTGCGTGATCGCCACCGGCCGGTAGGTGTGCGCCACCTCCACCGATGGCACGTTCTGGGCGCGCAGCCGCCCGCCGGGTCCGTCGACCTTCGTCGCACTATTCCAGCCGTACGAGGTGAAGCCTGGGCGGTTCCAGCCCGTCTGCTCCAGGCGGGCGTCGAAGTCCTCGCCGCCGTACACCGAGGACAACACGATCGGTCCCGGATGCGTTTCCCAGTGCTCGTCGCTCACGAGGTGCTCTTCGGTGCCGTCCCGGAACAGCAGGCGCAATTGCAGGATCAACTTGGGGCGGCCAAAGCTGCCGACGAATTTGGTGTACCGTCCCGGGTATTTCTGCACGTTGAAGAAGCCGTTGCCCAGCATCATCCCGAGCACGTTCTCGCCTTCGGTCAAGAGCGAGGTCACCTCGAAGGTGTCGTACAGAATCGTCTTGCGATAATCCGTCCAGCCCGGATTGAGCACGCTGTGCGTCGGCGGCCGGCCGTTGACCGAGAGCGCGTACTGGCCCAGGCCGCAGACCGACACGATCGCGCGCGCCAAAGGCCTGTCGATCGTGAACGCGCGCCGAAACAGCGGCATCGCGTGCGGCTGGCCGGGGGGGCCGCGGTAAATCGCCGGCGGGGGTAGGGGATTCGGCGGCCAATCCGGGCCGTTCGAGATCCATTGGGCGCGCCATGCGCCCTGGTCCAGGATGCCCGTGCCGAAGCGGGCCGCCGCGCTGAAGGGTCCGGGGCGACCGCGCTGATCCCAGACCCGTACCGCCCACCAGTAGACGGACTGCGAGCTCAGCGGCAGGTCCTGCCTGGGCGCGATACGCAGCTCGCTCCCGGCCTGCACACCGCTGTCCCAGATGGCACCGCGCCCGGCGCGGACCGCTGAGCGGGCGCGATCCACGATCACCTGGCAGGCGCTTTGGCCCAGCACTCGCCGATCCGGATCACGTGCGGTCAACGTCCAGGAAAACCGCGGCCGCGGCACATCAATTCCCGAAGCGGCGGCGCGCCACTCGACGCAAAGATCCCCCGGCGCGACGTCGCACGGCCCGGCCGGCACCCTGGAATCCCCCCGGCCCGCCTCGATCGCGGCGGCCGGGACCCCCAGCGCCAGTATCCGAAGCAGCTCGCGGCGCGAGCTCATGTCGCGTCCGTCCAACAGATTCGGAGGTTCGGAAATGTGGTCACTTGTTTCATATTATGAGATTTCCCTTGCGCTGGGCCGCCCGGCAATGGTATTTATATTTATATACGAAGCTTACGTCCGCCTGTAAACCAAAAAGCAGGGGGCGGCGCCACGGCGCACGTGGCGTTCGACATTCGCGCAACTGATTCGCAACAACCGACTGAGGGGGACTGACCATGAAGCTTACGTCAAGGCTCGTGTCCGGAGCCGTCGCTCTGGCTATGGCGGGCGCCATTCCCGCTTGGGCCAAAACGGCCGCACCCGGTGCCCAAGCCGCATCATCCACCAACGCGGCCGCGGCAGCCCAGAAGGATCCCAAGAACGCTCATTCGCCCGCGGTCCTGCAGGAAGTGGTCGTGAGCGGCATTCGTGCCAGTATGGAGAGCGCGCTGAACATCCAGCGCTTCTCGAACACCATCGTCGATGCGATCGTCGCCTCCCAGATCGGCAAGCTCCCCGACGTCACGGCCATCGACGCCCTGCAGCGCATTCCGGGCATTCAGATCAGCCGGCAGCTCGGCGAGGGTGGCGGTACGGTCAACATCGGCGGCTCGGTCATCATGAGCGGCTACGAGATCCGTGGCCTGCCCTACGCGGAGACGACCCTGAACGGCCGCGCGGTCTTCAGCGCGCAGGGAGATCGCGTCCTGAACCTGCAGGATATTCCATCGTCGCTGCTGGCGGGCATCGAGGTCTACAAGGATCCCACCGCGAGCTTGCTTGCCGGCGGTCTTGCCGGCACGGTCAATCTGATCACCCACAAACCGTTCGACTTCCACGGCCCGGAACTCGACGTCAACGCCGGAGAGACCTACGGCAGCATGATCGGCACGGCGAGGCCGAACTTCAACGTGCTGGGCAGCAACATCTGGCACACGGGAATCGGCAAGGTCGGTGCGATGCTCGACTTTTCCTACCACGACCGGGCCTACCGCGAAGACGGAATCACCAACAGTTCCATCGCCACCAACAGCACGGCCGTGCCGGGCAAGACCATCGACTACACCAACGGCGTGTACAACACCATGTTCATCGGCAATCGCCGCCGCATCGGCGTCGATGCCGTCCTGCAATGGCAGCCCACGCGGGACTTCCAGATGTACGCCGAGGCCACGAGCGAGGACTTCGTCTGGGCGCAGAATCAATACAGCTTCTACACGCAGCAGGGCGCCGGCACCATCGCGCCCGGCTCCGTCACCCTGTTCCCGGGCACGAACGACGTCCGCTCCCTCACCATCCAGAATGCGCTGGTCAGCAGCGTCGGCGCGTGGCGCACGGTCGAGGACGTCAATCGCCAGTTCAACCTGCATGCCGTGTGGACACCGGGCGCGTGGACCGTGGCGGGCGACCTGAGCTACACCAAGGCGACCGAGCGGTTGAACAACCCGGCCGTGGACATCGGCACCACCGTGCCCGCGCTGACCCAGATCAACTCCGAGTCCGGAGTCACACAGTCGCTGGTCCCGGGGTTCAATCTGACCAATATCGCCAATTTCAACGACAGCACGGCGAGCAACTACCACAGCTACCTGTACGATACCGAGCAGCATTTCCGCGGCGGGGAGATCGCGGCGAGCCTCAATGCGACCTATGCGTTCGCGCACGGCTTCCTGACCTCCGTGGAAACCGGCATCCGCCTCGCCGACCGCAAGGATGCCTTCCACCAATGGTCCACGTTCACCGGCATCGATTCGGCGCAGATCCAGACCAATGCGCCGTGGTTCAACCACGTCCCGCTGAGTCCGTTCTTCTCGGCCTACACCTCGACGTCCATCGAGCCGCCGTACGTCGTATATAACCCGAATCTCCTGCACTATGAGCCCGACTCGGTATACCAGGCCTTTGGTGCGCCGTTGCCGCTCGACACGGGAGCCCAGGATTATCACGTCGATGAGCGCGACTACGCCGGGTTCGTGCAGTTGAACTTCGCGCACCGAATCGCCGGCATCCCGATGTCCGGCAACGTTGGTGTCCGCTTCGTGCGGCACGAGGATTTCCTCAATGGCGAGCTGAGCAGCGGCGGGGTATTGATACCGCATACCTTCGCCACCGGGGAATCCAATCCGCTGCCGAGTCTGAACCTGCTGTTCAAGCTGACGCACGATCTCGAGCTGCGCCTGGCCGCTTCGCAGGCGATCGCCTATCCGGACTTCAGCCAGATGCGCCCGTCGATCGCACTGCTGCCGGCGCAGGGCGCCGCCAGCGGCGGCAACCCGTATCTGAAGCCCATGAAGGCGAACCAGTTCGACGCGTCGCTGGCCTACTACTTCGCGCCGGGCGCGGTCGTCAGCGGCGACATCTTCTACAAGAAGCTGAGCAACTTCTGGCTCTCCGAGACCAAGCAGGACGCTTTCGCGATCGATGGGATCAAGTACAACCTCACCGGTCCGATCGACGGCGGCGCCGCAACCATCAAGGGTGCGGAATTCAACTACCAGCAGTTCTTTCGCCAGCTGCCGGGCTGGTTGAGCGGCCTCGGTTTCGATGCCAATTACACCTACATCGCGGCGGCCGCGCCCACGGCGGTGCTGGGTCAGACCACGACGCTCCCGGGACTCTCCAAGGACAGCTACAACCTGATCGGCATCTACGAGAAGGGCCCGATCTCGTTCCGCGTGGCATACAACTGGCGCAGCTCGTTCTACACCTCGCTGTACACGGGTTCGAACGCGCAGCTGGCCGCGAACCCGATCTACACCGCGAGCTACGGTTGGCTGGACGCTTCGCTGCAATACAACGTCAACCACCACGTTCAGGTGTACATCGACGGCTCGAACATCCTCGGTACGAAGCAGACCTTCTACTACGGTGTGCCGACGCTGCCCCAGGGCGCGACCATCGACGATCGGATCGTGATGGTCGGGGCGAACGTGAAGTTCTGAGGAACCTGCACGGGGAAAGCCATGGTGGATCTGGACAGACGGGCGATTCTGACCGGGCTGGCGGCCGCGGCCGGCACCGGGCTCGCGCTCGAGCGCGCGGCCGCCGTGCCGCGCGCCCGGGCCGGCGGCGCCTCGCCCAACGGGCCGGCGCTGCCGAGCATCGCGCCCTTTCGCACGCCCTACAAGCTGCAGCGCCGCATCCTCACCCGCTCCGGCGTGTCCGGCAGCTTCGACCGGCTGAAGGTGGATTGTCCGTTCGTCTTCGAGTCCTGTGGCCGCTATTACCTGACGTACGTCGGCTTCGACGGCATCGGCTATCAGACCGGACTCGCCGAATCCGACGATCTGGAGCATTGGCGGCGGGCCGGACTCATCCTCCGGCGCGACCCCAAGAATCCGGTCATCCGCTACAACATCGCCATGATGTCGATCCTGCGTGAGGACGGGCTGCATTCCAGCGGCTCGCTCATCAAGGTCGATGGCCGCTACGTGGCCACCTGGTTCGCCTGTCCGCATCCGGGGTACGAGCAGGGGCCGGGCGTGATCGGCCTCGCATTCAGCGAGGACCTCTATCATTGGGAGGTCACCGAGCCGATTCTCCGGCCGGATCCGGCATTTCCCTGGGAGGCCGGCGGCCTGTACAAGGCCTACCTGATCAGGAACGACGACCTCTACTATATCTTCTACAACGCCAAGACCGATCACCCCACGGACTGGCACGAGCAGATCGGCATTGCGACCTCGCCCGACCTGAAGACCTGGACCCGCTACCCGGGCAACCCGGTGATTCGCCACGGCGGCCCGAAGTCATGGGACGCGCGCTTCGCCAGTGATCCGTGCGTGGTCCGCTGGGGACCATGGTGGGGCGTGTATTACTACGGCTTCGCCAACGACGGTCACGCGCGCGATCTGCTCGCGCTGGGGTTCGATCCGTATCATTTGACCAAGGTCCCGGAGATCATGCTGAACGTGGGGCCGCCGGGATCCATCGACGCGGACTTCGCGCACAAGCCGTCGATCATCTACGCGAACGGCACCCTCTACCAGTTCTACTGCTGCGTGAGCGGCAAGTGGCCCCATGACGATCGCGCGATCAGCGTGGCGCGCTCCAGGCCCTGGCCCAAAGCCGCGCAAGAGGACGGGGCGCCGACCCCCTCCGCCGGCCCGAGCCCTTCCGGCCTCTGACGAAGGTCCCCCTCAGCGCGGCGCGGTGCCAGGACGGTCGGTGCCGCGTTTTCTCCGTAAAGCGCTACTGCAGGTTGACAAATAGTCCGCCGTCGACGAGCACCGAAGCACCTGTCACATACCGCGCGAGATCGGACGCCAGAAAGACGACGCAGCCCGCCACATCCTCGGGCTCACCCAGCCGGCCGAGCGGAATGCGCTTTTCCATGTAGGCCCGCTTGGCCGGGTCGGCCAGGTCCTCTCTGTTGATGTCGGTCGCGATGGCGCCGGGCATGACGGAATTGCAGCGGATGCCGTACGGCCCGAGCGCGATCGCGCACGACTGCATCAGGGAATGTACGCCGGCCTTCGTCGGCGTGTAATGCGCCTGCATCCCGCCGCCGACCAGGGCACTGATCGAGCTGATGGCAATCAGCGCGCCGCCGGTGCCCTGATGCTTCATCCGGCGTGCCGCGGCCTGCGTCATGTGATAGGCGCCGTGCAGATTGACGGCCATGGTGCGCTCGAACACCTCGAGGGGCGTGTCGAGGAAGGCGTGAAACGGACAGATTCCGGCGTTGCTCACGAACACGTCGACCCCGCCCAGGGCCGCGCCCGCCGCCGTGACGAAGCGCTCGGCCGATTCCGGGCGCGCCACATCACCTTCCACCTCGATGGCCCGCCGTCCCAGCCGGGCGATCTCGGCCAGGGTCTCATCGATCCCCTCCCGGTCCCTGAACCAGTTCAGGCCGACATCGGCGCCCTGGCGGGCGCACTCGATGGCGGTCGCGCGACCGATGCCGCGCGACGCGCCGGTGATCAGGACCGTCTTGCCTTCGAGCAGCATGGCTTGGCCCCTAGTGTCGTTGCCGTGGCGCGCCGCGGCTGAGGATCTTCAGCGCATACGGCATCTTGCTCTTGGAGGGCGGCAGCTGCACGGCCAGTCCATCGGGGGTCTGCCGCCAGCGAATCGGCGCCGCGTCCCCGAGCAGGCTCACTTGCGTGATCGGTCCGTGAAGATAGGGCGTCGCCGCATACAGGACCCGGATCAACACGTTCCCGTTGCCCGGCCGGACCAGCCCGAGCGCATAGAGTACGCCGTGCTTGCGGGTGAAACGAATGTCTCTCGGGGTATAGCGCTGTCCGTAGTCCGTCAGCGAGCCTGACGGCCCGACGGTCGGACCTTCCCCGTACAGTACCCACGGGCGCGTGGCGTAGATGGCCTGGCCATTCACCTGCAGCCATGCGCCCATCCGTAGCAGAATTCGGCGGACCTTGGCCGGTATCGTACCGTTGGCGCGCGGTCCAATGTTCAGCAGCATGTTGCCGTTCTTGCTCACGATGTCGATCAGGTCGGTGAGCAGCGAGCGGGCGGTGCGATAGTGATCGTGACGCACGTAGCCCCAGGAATCCAGGCTCACCGAGGTGTCGGTCTGCCAGGGCCGCAGGCTGAGGTAATTGCGCTTGCCGCGCTCGATATCCTGCACTGCCGCGCCCCGCGGGAAGGCGTGCATCTTGTATGTCAGGACCACACCCTGATGGCGCGCGGCGGCCGAATTGTAATAGTACGCCGCCATTCTCTTCAAATACGGCGCGAACGCGGGCTGATTGATCCACCAGTCGAAATAGATCAGGTCCGGGTGATACTCATCGACGAGCTCCGTGCTGCGCGCCAGCCAGTCCCGCAGGAATGCCTTGGAGGGTGGCAGCCAGTCCTGCAGCTGGCTCGGGTTGGGCTCCCCGCGGCCATGCACTCCGGGCAAGTTCATCGGCTCGGCCGGACCGTACAGGCCCGCGTAGCGCGGATTGTCGACATCGGAGTCGTACTTCGTCCCGGGGTGATACCACCACCAGTGCTCGGCTCTGTGCGAGGAGACGCCAAAGCGCATGCCGTCGGCATGCACGGCCTTCTCGAGCTCCCCGACCAGGTCCTGCTTCGGCCCCATACGCGCCGCGTCCCACAGCGTGAATTTGGAGTCGTACTGCGCGAAGCCGTCGCAATGTTCCGCGACCGGCACGACATAGCGGGCGCCGGCGCGCTTGAACAGCGCCGCCCAGGCTTTCGGATTGAACTTCGCCATGGTGAACTTCGCAATGAAGTTCTTGTAGCCGAACTTCGATTGCGGTCCATACACCGCGCGCTCGTAGTCGTAGGCGAGCGAACCCTTGACGTACATGTTCCGCGAGTACCACTCGTTCTGAAACGCCGGCACCGAGAACACGCCCCAGTGGATGAAAATGCCGAACTTGGCGTTGCGAAACCAACGCGGCGCGTGATAGGCCTCGAGCGAGCGCCAGGACGCCTTGAACGGTCCGCGGCGCACGCCGGCGGCCACCTTGTGCATCTGCTCGTGCAGCAGCTGCTCGTAATTTTTCGGCTCGTTCCACAGGGGCGGGAACGTGTGGACGCTGTAGACCTGATGCGCGGCGGCGGGGAGCGCTGCGGCGCAGGCGAACGGCCAGCCGCAGCCGAGCCACAGCGCCGCCAGGCAGGAGGGACTCAGGGCACGACGGCGCGTACGGCGCTCGGGGGAGGTCGGGCAATCGGGCATGTCAGCCTCTCGAGTGATGTGGCGGATGTGGAACTCGCGGCTGGAGCGGGCGTTCCAGCACGGCGACGCCCTGCGGACGCAACCGGACCGTGCGCAGAATCCGGCCCGGGTGCAGGACATCGTGCATCGCATAGGGCAGGCGGACCGCACGGAGCCGCTTGCCGTGATTGATGATGATGACGACCTCGCGGCCGTCTCCCACGCGGCGCATCAGCTCGACGCGGCGCGGCAGGAGACCGAAGGGCGAGTGCACGCCGGCCGCGGCGAGCCGGTGCGCGACGAACGCGTGCATCAAGCGCCGATCGAGGATCGTGCCGAGATAGACGATTGCGCCGCGCCCGTAGCGGTGCTCGAGGGCGGCGGGCCTGCCGGTGAGCCAGGCGTTGCCCGCGCCGTAGCGCAGCAGCACGCGCGTCGCGCTCGAGTGCGGCGTCAGCGCTTCGGCCCAGATGCGGCCGGTACCGTGACCGACGGCCCCGGAGACGGCGACTGGCGCAGCGAGCGCGTAATATTGTTGGACCCGGCCGCCGAGCAGCGGCGCCAGCGGGCCCGGCTGGCGCTGCACGTTGAGACGGTTGTACCGATCCTTCATGCCGCTGCGCGGCCCGAGCACGAGCACCCCGCCGCCGAGCACGTAGTGGCGCAGGTGCCGGGCGAGTCTCTTGGAGATGACATTCAGGCTGGGCGCGAACACGACCTTGTAGCGCTTCAACGGCGCACGCGCCGAGATGATGTCGACCGAGTGGGTCAGGTTCTCCAGCGGCCGGTAGTAATCGAGCAGCACGCGCAGCTGGCGGTAACGAACCGTCTGGCGCTGGAAGTCGATCGCCCACCGGCTGGCGTAGGACAGCAGCAGCGCCACCTGCGAGCGTGGCGTGGTACCGGCGATGACCTGCGAGGCGCGCTTGAATTCCCGGCCGATCCGCTCGACCTCGGCGTACAGCGGTTCGGGTTTCCCGTCCGGCCCCACCAGCGTGCCGTGGTACTGCTCCTGGCCGCCGAGGGCGCTGCGCCACTGCCAGAACAGCACCGCGTCGGCCCCATGGCCGATCGACTCCCAGGTCATGGCGCGCACCCCGCCTTTGACGAGCGAGTTGCTGATCGGCGCCCAATCGACGAAACCCGGCTGCGTTTCCATGACCCAGTAGTCCTGCCGCTTCAGGCCGCGTATGAAATCGCTCATGGCGCCATTGCGGTAGAAGTCGAGCTGACCTTCGCCGACATAATCGTCCCACGCGGCGATATCGAGCGGCCGCGTGATCGTGTAGTGATTCCAGTGGGCACTCCAGCCGAGGCCGCCGATGTTGGTGGTGACGAACTGCCACGGTGCGATGTGCGCGCGCAAGGCCTGGAGCTGGTTGCGCTGATAACCGAGCCACGTGGCGGTGACGAACTGGCGGTGCGCCAGCATCAGGCCCGGGTTGCCCGGCCGGTCATTGAGCGGGATCTGATTCCAGGCGCTGTACGTCTGGCTCCAGTACGCCGTGGTCCAATCCCGATTGAGCGCCGCCAGGGATCCGAAGCGCCGCTCGAGCCACTGGTGGAACTGCCGGCGCGCCGCGGCCCCGAACGACTCGTTGGTGTACTCGTTGTCGATCTGCCAGCCGATGACGTCGGGGTCGTGCCCGAAGCGCTCTGCCAGGCGTGTCACGATATCGCGGCAGAACCTGCGATACAGGGGGCTCGCGTACGAGAACTGGCGGCGATTGCCGTGCTGGGCCGGCCGCCCGTCGGCATGGATCCGCAGTACTTGCGGGTAGCGGCTCGTCAGCCACACCGGTGGGGCGTCCGTCGGCGTCCCGATCACGACATGAATATGGTGACGGGCCGCCTCCGCGATGGCGCGTTCGAGCCATCCGAAGTGATAGTCACCCGGATGCGGCTCGAGCGTGCTCCAGGCGAACTCGTCGACTCGCACGACGTTGATGCCGGCGGCTTGCATCAAGGCCAAGTCCTTCGGCCAGCGTGTTTCGGGCCATTGCTCCGGATACCAGGCCGCGCCGAGCCACAGGCGTCCGAGCGCGGTACGCAGCGCCGGTGCGGGGTTCGGGGCCGATGCGGCCGCGGGCCGCACTCCCGCGGCACACGTCAGCGCAAGCGCTGCGAGGGCGGCGCACGCGAGCCGGGACTGCCTGCGGCGCATCATGCGCGCGATGCCCACAGCACGCTGACCTGGTGCGGCGCCAGTGCCACGGTACGGCGCGCAGGTCCACCGGTGAGCACCGGGCTCGCCGGCGACGGCAGATGTACGGTATGCGGCCGGCGACCATGGTTGATGAGAATCCATACCCGCTTGCCGGCGCCGATGCGCTGGCAGACTTCCACGTTGCGTGCCACGCCGGGGATGAGCGGGTGGACGCCTGCCGCGCGCGCCAGCTTCTCGAGCACGGTCTGCATCAGCGCCGGATCGAGCCAGGCCCCGATATAGGTGATGGTGCCCTTGCCGACGTGACGCGTAATGATGGCCGGCTTGCCCTCGAGCCAGCCGTTGCCCGTGCCGTAGCGCAGCAGAACACGCGTGTTGGGGGCAGAAGCCACGAGTGTCTCGGCCCAGACCGAGGCGTGTCCGGAGCCGAGCTTGCCGGCGAGCGGCACGGGCTTCAGCAGCGAGTAATACTGCCCGACGTGGCCGCCAAGCAGGGGCACGAGCGGACCGGGTTGGCGCTCGGTCCACAGCGCGTCGTAGGAGTTCTTCATGCCGCTGCGCGGCCCGAGGATCAGATGTCCGCCGGCGCGTACGTAGGCGGCCAGATGGCGGGCCTCGGCGCGTGAGAGCACGTTGAGCGCCGGGGCCACGACGAGCCGGTAGCGCCCGAGGGGCGCCCGCGGCGAGACCACGTCCACCGCCTGCGCAAAGCGCTCGAGCGGTTTGTAGAAGGCCGTGAATTCGCGGACCACGTGGAAAAGAATCGTCTGGCGCTGGAAACCGATGGCCCAGCGGCTCGAGTACGATTGCAGCAGCGCGACGCGGCTGCGCGGGGCGGTGTCCGCGAGGGCCGGCCCGGCGAGCGCGAACTGCGCGGCAATCTTCTTCACCACCCAGTAGGCGGGCACGGGCTCGCCGCCGGGACCGACCAGCGTGCCGTTGTACTGCTCCTGGCCGTTGAGCGCGCTGCGCCATTGCCAGTACAGCACGGCATTGGCGCCGTGTCCGACGTCCTGCCAGGCCAGGTCGCGCATCGCGTACGGCGGTAGCGCGGCATTGATCCGTCCCCAGTCGACGAAGGCCGGCTGCGTCTCCATCACCCAGAAGTCCCGCCGCTCGTAGCCGCGCACCAGATCGTCCTCGACCGCGTTGTCGAGCCACCGATAACGGCCGTTCGGCACGTAATCGTCCCAGGACGCGAGGGTCAACTCATGATTGACCACGTACTCGTTGAACTGATCACCCCAGTGGGTGGTATTGGTCGTGATGAACTGGCGGGGCGAAGCATAACGGCGGATGGCCTGAACCTGGTTTTGCACGTAGCTCGCCCAGGTCGCGGTCACGAAGCGTCTGAAATCCAGCAGCAGCCCGGGATTCTCGTTCTCGGCGCGCATCGGTACCTGACGGAAGTGATCGTACGTCTGACTCCAATACGTCGTCGCCCAATGCCGATTCAGGGCAGCGATGGTGTGGTACTTGCGGCGCAGCCACGCGTGGAACTGCCGGCGGGTTTGGGCCCCGAACGAGGCCGGACCGATCTCATTGTCGATCTGCCAGCCGATGACGTCGGGATTGTGGCCGAAGTGCCGTGCCAGGCGCGCGGCGATTCCCCGGCAGAACTTGCGGTACAGCGGGCTCGAGAAGGAGAACTGCTGCCGGTTGCCGTGCTGAGCGCGCCGGCCGTCCGCATGCACGCGCAATGTCTGGGGATAGCGGCTGGTCAGCCACGCCGGCGGCGCGGCGGTGGGCGTGCCGATCACGACGTAGATATGATGGCGCGCCGCCTCGGCAATGGCGCGCTCGAGCCAGCCGAAGTGATAGACACCCTGGCGCGGCTCGAGCGTGCTCCAGGCAAACTCCCCGACCCGCACGACATCGATATGCGCCGCCTGCATCAGCGCCAGATCCTTCGGCCAGCGCGACTCGGGCCACTGCTCCGGATACCAGGCCGTGCCGAGCAGCAGCGGGGGGCGAGGCGCCGCGACCGCCGGCACCACACCGAACGCGCCGGCCAGGCACAGGCCCAGCAGCACATTGCGCATGCGCCACCACGCAGCCTGTGCTGCCGGGCTCAAGCGAGGGGACTGTGGATTCGCTTGCATGAGCTGCTCCGGATGCGCCACCGTTAGCGTCGGCCGGCGGCGTAAGCAAGAGAGAGTGTCATTTCCTGAAATAATAGCCCACAATATGAGACTCGTGGGGGGCTTTGGGAAGCCATCGATGATTGATGAGCACAGCGAGCGGCCCGCAGCGTCGCCATCCCATTGCTCGGCCTGCCGCGCACCGGCGTCGGGCTGCAATACCCGGTTTGCTGGATTGAGGGCCTATCATGAAAAAATCGGTATTGACGCGAGTGACGCCGGTCATCGCCGCCAGCCTGGCGCTCGCCTGGCTGCTGCGGCCCCCCGCGCCGGCGCGCGCGGCCGGCGCGCCGACGCCGCATTACAGTGTCGATCGATTCACCATCGGGGCGCTGCTGGCCAACCCCAGGACTCGCGCCATCCTGGACGAATACCTGCAAGGATTCAGTGCCGCGCGCATCGCCGTCAAAGGACGGGACGAGACGCTGAAGGAAGTGCAGCTCTTTGATTCGTCACGTCTGACGAACGCGGTGCTGGCCAGGATCAATGCGGCGCTGGCGAAAATCCCGGCGACATCGGTCGCCGCCGAGCTGTCGCAGCCCCCAAATGGACCCACGCACATCCCGGACTCCCAGCTCGATCCCGCGCGGCACCTCGAGCCCTCCCAGCTGCAAGCCGTACTGCACCGGCCGCTGCCCGAACAGTACATCTGGACACAGCCGCACACGGCACGCAACTACGGTCTGCACCCGCACTATTTCCGCAGCTCGTTTGAGATCACGGTAGTTCCGGCGCACGCCACGCTCTATCTGGCCGGCCCACGGCAAGCGACGATCTATCTCAACGGCAAGGAGGTGGGGCACTACCAGCTGAACCTGAGCTTTCCCATGGGCATTCGGGTGTACCAGCATGATGTGGGCCGCTGGTTGCGCCGCGGCGAGAACGTGCTCGCCATCGAGGCGATACGCGGCCCTATGGCCGGCAACGAAGCGCGGGCTCCGGTGAGCCGGCACCTGCGCGCCGGGAAAGTTCTGGCGGCGATGATCGTCCCCGCGACGCGCGGGATCCAGGCGCCGCCCCTGCTGATGAGCGACGCCAACTGGCGAGCGACCGTGCGGCGGGCGCCGGCGGGCTGGCAACAGACCGACTTCAATGATTCCGCCTGGCGGAAAGTCGATGACCTCGGCGGCATCGAGAGCGCAATTGGCCTGTTCCAGGCGAATGCCGATGCGGGCATGTATGCCTGGCCGGGTTACGACGGCATTTCGCCGTTTCTCGCCCAGTACCCGCTGAAGGCGCTGGAGGTTCGACGCGTCTACGCCGGACTCGGCACGCTCAAAAACGTCCAGGCGCTGACCGGAGACACGCACGGCGGGCCGTTCACGGTCACCCTGCCCGCCAGGCGCGTCGGGCGGACCAATGCGCCGCAGGTGATGCTGGATTTCGGGCGTGAAGTCAATGGCCGAATCGAGCTGCAGTCCGACTCGAATGCACCCGCCGAGGTAACGGTGCAATATGGCGAGTCGGCCGCCGAAGCGCTGCTGCAGCCGTATCTGGGTGTCGACCCCATCTACATTCCGCCCCACGGAACGGCGTACGGACCAAAGAGCGCGTTCCGCTATGCCCTCATCCGCTTCACCGGCGGGCGCTCGACCCCCTTCCGCACGATCCGCCTGGACGGCATCGCCTATCCGGTCAAGTATCGGGGCTCTTTCGAATCGTCCAGTCCGTTACTCAACAAGATGTGGACCATCGGCGCCTACACGGCGCACCTGTGCATGCAGGACGGCATCTGGGATGCGCCCAAGCGCGATCGGAATCGCTGGGCGGGGGATCTCGACGTCAGCGGCCGCACCATCGACGACGTATTCGGTACTCACTTCCTGATGCAGACCACGCTCAACCGCCTCATCGGTCCGGCACCGATCCACACGGCCGTCAACGGGATCCCGGGCTACTCGGCGCTCTGGATCAACGCGGAGACCGAGTATTATCTGCATACCGCTGCGCTGAAACAGCTGCAAAGCGTCCATCCGCGCCTGGTCGAACTGCTCGACTACATGGAGAAGGATCTCAACCGCCACGCGGTATTTTCCGACCTGACTCACGCCTGGACGTTCGTGGATTGGGCGCCGGAGATGAGCGGCGACACGCCGCAAACCCGTATGGCGACCCAGTTCGAGTATTACCAGGCGTTCAAGGACGGGGCCTATCTGCTGCGCGTTCTGCACGACGACAAGAATGCCGGGCGGATGGCCGCGGAGGCGGCGGCGCTCAAGGCGGCCGCGCAGAAGTACATGTTGAATGCACATGGAACGTTCGGCGAGCGGTGGCAGCCGAACGCCTATGCGGTACTGTCCGGGGTCGCAAACAAGGAGCAATATGCCGCGATCTGGCGCCGTGTGCTGTCGCACGTCGGCAAGCCGAAGTATCGCTCGTACGTCATCACGCCTTATTACAACTTCTATGTGGTGAGCGCGATGGCCAAGATGGGCCACAGGCGCGCGGCGCTGAAGTGGATCCGCCAGTACTGGGGCGGCATGGTGCAGGAAGGCGCGACCAGCTTCTGGGAGGCCTATAACCCCACCTGGTTCAAGGGATTCATGTATCAGGCATCGCTCCAGGCCGACGGGGTGTCGGGCTTTTTCGTCAGCCTGGCGCACGGCTGGTCGAGCGGGGTCACGCCCTGGCTGATGACCCAGATACTCGGCATCCGACCCACCGCGGGCGGCTTCGCGAAAGTCGACATCCGCCCCGACCTCATCGGACTGAAGTGGGCCAAGGGTGCCGAGCCCACCCCGCACGGCTTGCTGCGCGTGGCGATCCGCGACGACAAGGGCTACATCACCACGATCCATCTGCCGCCGCAGATCGAGGCGAGAGTGTCGGTGCCCGTGTCGGGTCCGGGTGCGAAGGTATTCGTGAACGGCAGGCCGATGACCCGTGAAATCACCGATGGCGGTAAACGCGCCGTGGTGGGGGTGAGCGGGCCGGGCAAGTTCGTCGTGACCAGTCGTTAGCGGTTCATCGTCCGGAACGTCTGATCATGGTCCCCGCGCCGGCTTTCGCACCCCCCCCCGGCGTGCTCAGGAAACAGGAGAACCTGCGACTTTTCTGTTCGCGGCACGGCTCGATAGCGCCAGAAAAATGACCGAGAGAATCACCACGAGGCGCACCGTGCCGTTGAGATAAATTGGCAGAGCCACCTTCCGTGCGGCCTCGAGGTACAGCAGCACCGTGACCAGTCCACGCGGCGCAATCCAGACGAGCGATGCGGTCGAGTGCGGCTCGATCGCGCGCAGCAGAACGTAGCGCACACCATACGCGATGAGCAAGATCACTGCGCACGCGGCCCACGAGTGCAGCACGGTGAAATCCCATAAGTTGGTGGAATAGCCGAGCAAGAAGAAAAAGAAGACGCGAACGGCAAAAGTCAGCTCCTGCACGAGCACTTTGAATTCTCCGACCGTGGTCGGCGAAATCCTGTCCGCGATATGGTGCAGCCCAGGTAGATG
Organism: Pseudomonadota bacterium; assembly: GCA_021843755.1. Taxonomy (GTDB): domain Bacteria; phylum Pseudomonadota; class Gammaproteobacteria; order Steroidobacterales; family Steroidobacteraceae; genus 13-2-20CM-66-19. The sequence continues at coordinate 46,395 of JAKBWB010000030.1, read as the reverse complement.
CTCGAGCGCCACTTTGTTATTGAGCATCAACCCGAACAGCAGGACCATGAGCAGCGGCGACAGATGCAGCAGCTCGCCGGAGGCGTAGAGCGCGAACAGGCCGGCGAGCAGCGGGATGTAGCGCACGTGGGCGTCAGCGCGTGTCGACACGAGAACCAGCGCCACGGAGCACACGAATGCCAGGATCAGCGAGAGAATGCCGCCGCCCGCGAGCTCGGTCAGGAATCCACCCAGGGTGCCGCCGGAATTCACGAGCGCGATAAAAATCAGGACTCCGAAGATATCGGACACGGAACTCTCGTAGACGACGAACTCCCGGGCGTGCCGCTCGAGGGAGTGGCTCCCTGGAATCGCGACTGCGCTGCTGATCACCGCGAAGGGAGTTGCGAGGATGGCCGCCTGCTCATATCCCAAATGCAGCACGCGCACCCCGATGAGGACCAATGCGGCAGCACAAAGGATGAACGCCGCGACTGCTACTGTGGCTGCCTTTGCCGCCAGTTTGATGCGTTCGCGGCGCAGCTCGATGTCAAGTGCCCCCTCGAGCACGATCAGCACCAGACCGATGGCTCCGGCGACCGGCACCATGCTCTTCAATTCCGTGGTCACACCGCTCATCGAACGCAGCAGCGGCTGGGCCAGCAGGCCGATGGCCATCATCATGATCACCGACGGCACTCCGGAGCGCCGCTCGAGGCGCTCCACCGCGAATGCCGCAAGCAGGAAAGCCGAGGCGATCAGGATCCCGACGGAAATCATCCGCAACCTCCGGCATGCCGGCATTCGCGCGTTCCACGCGCGGAACGAGCAGCATCCCAGTCTAGCAACGCGCGACGGAAGGGACAACGCGGGCGGCAATACGTTCGCCGCAATAGTAGACTGTGCTCGCTCTGTCGGTCGCCCTCGTAACGATGGGTTTTGTGGTAAGTCGGTTTTCCCTCGCTCAAAGCGCAGAAGTTCACACAGACCTCAGCACCAGGATGCCGAACGTCACGATCAACGACAAGACGCCCCGCCTCGGGTCCGACGATGGTCTCATTCGCAAGACCGAGCTCGTCATCAGCGGCGTACTGCGCGGCGGCGTGCTTCTGAGCGTCACGGTGATACTCGCTGGCGTCTGCTATTACTACGCGCTGCGGCTGCTCGGCCGAGTGCCTTCCGCAACTTTTCCGGATAACTTGGCGGAGGTTTATGCGGGTCTGAAGGCCGCCGAGCCGATGGCGGTCATAACCGCGGGCCTGCTCGTCCTGCTCGCGACGCCGGTGCTCCGGGTCGTGGTGTCGATCGCCGCGTTCGCGATCGAGAAAGACCGTACCTACGTCATCATCACCTCGATCGTTCTGGCGATTCTGCTCTTCAGCATCTTCGGAATCGGCACCTATCTTGGCCGGCCGGGGCTGACAAGCATGCCGGACAACTCGTTCGGCGTTCTGGTCTTCATCGCGTTGAGCAGTGTGTTTGCGGGCTTCGTCGGCGCGCTCGCGGGTCTCGGCGGCGGCGTGTTCATCGTGCCGATCCTGACGCTCGTCTTTCACGTGCCGTTCGCCACGGCGATCGGCGCCTCCATCGTCTCGGTGATCGCCACCTCGTCCGGTGCGGCGGCAGTCTATGTGCGCGACCGTATGACCAATCTCAGGGTCGGGATGTTTCTCGAGATCGCCACGACGGCAGGAGCGGTCTGCGGCGCTCTGGTGTCATCCATGCTCGACGATACGGTGCTGTTCATCGTGTTCGGTGTGGTTCTGCTGCTCTCGGCCATACCGCTGATCATGCGCATCGGCGAGGAATTTCCCCGGGGCGTGAAAAACGACAAATGGGCCGGGTGGCTGAAGTTGCCCGGCACCTACCCCGATCGCCGTATGCACCAGGACGTGCCCTATCATGTGGCGCACGTACGCATCGGCTTTGGCATGATGTATGTGGCGGGATTGATTTCCGGCCTTCTTGGCATCGGCAGCGGCACCTTCAAGGTGCTCGCGATGGACACCGCGATGCGGCTGCCGATGAAGGTCTCCACCACCACCAGCAATTTCATGATCGGCGTGACGGCGGCGGCTTCCGCCGGAATCTTCTTTCAACGTGGGGATATGGACCCGATGATTGCCGCTCCGGTGGCGATCGGCGTGCTGGGCGGCTCCATGCTCGGCGCGAAGACTCTCAGCCGCATGTCCAACGTGCGCCTGAAGAAAGTATTCGTGCCGATGATCTTCCTGGTGGCGCTCAGCATGCTGGCCCGCGGCCTGGGCTGGATGTAGCGTACGGACTTGGCGGTGAGGCGCGGCCTCCTGCAGAGGCGCCTCAGGGATGCATCAGCAACGGCAAGGCACTCGACTGTACCAACTGGGTCGACGTGCCTCGCGCCAGCCAGTTCAAGATCTCGCCACGGCGGAAAGCGCCCATGACCAGCCCGTCGGCCCGGTGAGCGGCCGCCGCATCGAGCAGCACGTCCGCCGTCCGCCGCCCGTTGGAGGCAACCACCCGGTAGCTGGCCTCGGTGGCGATCGGTGCAATCGCGGCGCGTGCGCCCTCGAGAGCGCTCTCGTCCTGGCCGACCGTCACCACCTCCACCTGCTCGGCCGCGGCGAGAAACGGCTGGAAAGCGACGAGGGCGCGGCGCAGCGGCGGCACATCCCACCACCCTACCAGCAGCCGCCGGCCGAAGCTGCCCTCCCAGTCGGGCGGCACCATCACCACGGGATGGCGGGTCTGCTGCAGCGCCGCGCGCAGCGCCTCGCGATGCCCGGGCGGCTGAGTATATGGCGCCGCGACCACGACCATGCTCGCCGATTTGCGATAGTGCCGCATCACCCGCCATTCGTCGCCCTTGTACAGATCGAATTCGACGGACATGCCACTCGAGTGCGTCCAATCGGCAACGATGGCCCGCAGCCTCTCGGTTTCCGCCTGCTCGCGATCGGCCAGCTGCTTGACCTCGTGTTCCGAAAGCTGGTCTTGGGAAGTGAACACAATCGAGTGCGGGCCGGCCTCGACATGCGCGAACCGCAGCTTCTGGCCGAGACGCTCGCTCATCACCGAAGCGATGCGCACGCACTGCGTCGCGCCGGTCGTGGACGCAAGAATCACGAGGATGAATTTCGATTCCATGGTCGGCACCTAGGGGCTGCGCACAATCTCTCGAGGACCGGTACACATCCGGCTATGTAGAATCCTGCCCTGACACGTCTTCGCGCCGTTCCTGACGGCACTCGTCGTGTCTCGGCTCTGCGGGCTTCAGAGCCGGTTTGCGGTTCGACGCGGGATGACGCCGAAGCAGCACGACGGCTGGTCATTGTACCGCATCTGCCCCGCAGACCACTTCCGCCCTTTCGGCGGCGCCGGGCGCGGCGCGCCCGGCGCCTTTCCAACCGCCGCACCGCATTCACCGTGCCGCAAGCGAGGCAAAACTCTCGATCCCGCGCGGCGCAAACGCGTAACCCGATCGCTCACTCTTCGCGAATCCCTGAAAGACCGGATCGTAGGCTAACGCGTATGGGGCTTGTCGCTCTTGGCGGGCTGAGCCGCTGCGGCCGGATGGCGACCCGTCCAACCGAGGTCCTCGCTGATGCGTCGCGCGGTGCCGACCACGTCCTTGCTCAAAGTCTGCATGCGATGATCGCTCATGTACTGCGCGGCGCTCGAGACGCTGATTGCCGCGATGGTCCGTCCGGCCACATCGCGGATCGGTGCGGCGACGCAGCGGATCTGGTCCTCGTTCTCCTCGAGGTCGAAGGCAAAGCCGACACGCACGTAGTGGCGCATGCGCTCGAGCCAATCCTGCAGGCTCACCTCGCCGCGCCGCACGGCGCGCTCGGCGCGGAACAGCTCGACCCAGGCGTCCGCGTCGAGATCGAGAATCAGCGCCTTGCCGAGACCCGTGGAGGTCACCGGCTGCAGCTCGCCGATCCTGGAGCGGATATTGATGCGGCGCCTGCCCGGGACCTTGTCCAGATAGAGTACATGGCCGTGGTCGAGCACCCCGAGGTGCACGGTATCCTCGGTGAGCAGCGCGAGGCGCTCCAGATGCGGCGCGGCGACGCGCGGCAGATCGAGTTCGTCGCGCACCCGGAACCCGAGCTCGAGCAGTTTGGGCCCGAGGCTGTAGCCGCTGTGCGGCACGAACGACAGGTACCGCCGCGCGGTGAGCGCCGAGGCCAGCCGGTGAGTGGTGCTGCGCGTGAGGCCGAGCCGCTCGGCCAGCTCTCCGAGCTTGATCGGGCCCTCGGCGACGACGTCGATCACGTCGAGCCCGCGCAGCAACGTCTGGCTGCCGAGGCGCGCGCGGCCCGCATCCTCATCCCCCTCGGCGGGATGCTCGAACCTTCCGGATGGACGAGTGCTTCTCATTATGTGGTGCCCGTATTAGTATGTGGGACAAAAGGCCCGGCCGCAACCACTGCGCGCCGTTTCCATCACATTGACCGATTCGCCAATCGCACCCCGCACATGAGTTTTCCGCAGATCAGACAAGTGCGCGCCTTCGTCATCCGTGGCGGTGGCGCCGACTACCACGACCAGACGGGCGGGCACTGGATCGACGATCACATCGCCACGCCGATGAGCCGCTATCCGCAGTACCGTCAGAGCCGCCGCAGCTTCGGGATCAATGTGCTGGGCACGCTGGTCGTCGAGATCGAAGCGGCCGACGGCACGATCGGGTTCGCGGTCACCACGGGCGGGGAGCCGGCCGCCTACATCGTCGAGCACCACCTGGCCCGGTTTCTGGAGGGCCGTGATCCGACCTCGATCGAGACGATCTGGGATCAGATGTACTTCGCCACCCAATACTACGGACGCAAAGGCCTGGTCGTGAACGCCATATCCGGGGTCGACCTGGCGCTGTGGGACCTGCTCGGCCGGCTGCGCGGCGAGCCGGTCTATCAGATGCTCGGCGGTGCGGTGCGCGACGAACTGATCTTCTACGCCACCGGCTCGCGCCCGGATCTGGCCAAGTCCATGGGTTTCATCGGCGGGAAACTGCCGCTGCATCATGGACCGGCGGAGGGCGAGGCGGGATTGAGACTCAATCTCGAGGCGCTCGGCCAGATGCGCGGCCGTGTCGGCGAGGACTTCTGGCTCATGCTCGATTGCTGGATGAGCCTCGATCTGCCCTATGCGATCAGACTGGCGCACGGGGCGCGCGAGCACGCCCTGAAATGGATCGAGGAAGCGCTCTCGCCCGATGATTACTGGGGTTACGCGCAGCTGAAGCGCAGCGTCCCGCCCGGCATGTTGGTCACTACGGGCGAACACGAGGCGACGCGGTGGGGTTTCCGCATGCTGCTCGAGATGGAGTGCTGCGACATCATTCAGCCGGATGTCGGCTGGTGCGGCGGCCTGACGGAACTGCTGAAAATCTCCGCCCTGGCCGACAGCCGCGGCATCCTGGTCATTCCGCACGGCTCTAGTGTCTACAGCTACCATTTCGTCATCACCCGCCACAACAGTCCGTTCGCCGAATTCCTCATGATGGCGCCCGAGGCAGACCGCGTCGTGCCGATGTTCCATCCCCAGCTCATCGGCGAGCCCGTTCCCCTCAACGGGCGGTTGAAATTGCCGGACAGGCCGGGGTTCGGCGTCGAACTCAATCGCACGCTGCCCCTGCACCGTCCTTACCCGCGCTGAGGATACGAATCCTTCCGCTTTTGCTTCAAGACTACAAGAGACCCCGATACACGCCATGAAACTTCTGCGCTACGGCCCCGCCGGCCACGAATTGCCCGGACTTCTCGATGCCCACGGTACGCTGCGCGCCCTCTGCGGAACCATCCCGGATGTCGACGCCGCCCATCTCTCGCCGCAGAGCCTTGCCCGCCTGGCGGCCATCGACCCGGCGACGCTGCCGGCCGTTTCCGGCAAGCCGCGGCTCGGCGTGCCGTTCGCCGGTACGCGCAAGTTCATCGCGATCGGCCTCAACTACGCCGATCATGCGGCGGAATCCAACCTGCCGATTCCCACCGAGCCGGTCGTCTTCAGCAAGGCCGTCAGTTGCCTGCAAGGTCCGAACGACGACGTCATGCTGCCGAAGGACTCCAAGAAGACCGACTGGGAGGTGGAGCTCGGCGTGGTCATCGGTACCACCGCCCGTTACGTGGAAGAGCGCGACGCCCTCGAGCACGTTGCTGGATACGTCGTGGTCAACGATCTGTCCGAGCGCGAGTACCAGATCGAGCGCGGCGGGACCTGGGACAAGGGCAAGGGTTGCGACACCTTCGGTCCGGTAGGTCCGTGGCTCGTGACGCGGGATGAGGTGGGAGACGTGCAGAGTCTCGGCATGTGGCTCGAGGTCAACGGCACGCGCATGCAGGACGGCAATACCCGCACGATGATCTTCGGCGTGGCCACACTGCTCAGCTACGTCAGCCGCTTCATGACGCTCGAGCCCGGCGACATCATCACCACCGGCACGCCCCCCGGTGTGGGCATGGGTCAGAAACCCGAGCCCATCTACCTCAAGCCCGGGGACCGCATGCGGCTCGGCATCGAGAAGCTCGGCGAGCAGGCCCAGACCGTGTACGCCTGGCGGCGCTGAGGAGGGCGGTACATGACGCTGTATTCAGGACGTTTCACGCGGCGCGTTGCGGTCGTGACCGGCGGCGCTTCGGGTGTCGGCCGCGAAGCCGCGGCACGCATCGCCCTCGAGGGCGGCCGGGTATGCCTGTGGGACTGGGACGAGAAAGCCCTGAGCGCGGCCGCACAGGCGATCCCGGGCGCCCAGATCGCCAAGGTCGACGTGGCGGATGCGGACCAGGTGGCGCAAGCCGCCGAGGGCGCCTTTGGCGCCCTCGGCCGTATCGATATCCTGATCGCCAGCGCCGGGATCACCGGCCCCACCGCGACGCTCTGGGAATACCCGCCGCAGGAGTGGCGCCGGGTCATCGACGTCGATTTGCACGGCATATTCAACACCTGCCGGTCGATCGTCCCATACATGCTCAAGAACGACTACGGCCGGATCGTCAACATCTCGTCCGTCGCCGGCAAGGAAGGCAACCCGAATGCGTCGGCCTATTCGGCCGCCAAGGCGGCGGTGATCGGCCTGACGAAATCGCTCGGCAAGGAGCTGGCGCAAAGCGGAATACGAGTCAACGCCGTGACACCGGCGACCTTCAGGAGCCCGATCCTCGCCCAACTGCCGCAGAGCCAGATCGAGTACATGCGCTCGAAGATTCCCATGGGACGGCTCGGCGAGGTCGAGGAAGTGGCGGCGCTGGTGTGCTGGCTGGCGAGCGAGGAATGCTCCTTCTCCACTGCCGCCACCTTCGACATCTCCGGCGGCCGCACGACCTACTGAACCGAGGCTGCCGTTCGCCATGACACCCGACCTCACCATGGTCGATGCCCACATGCATCTGTGGGACCTGAAACGCATCCGGTATCCGTGGCTCACCCCGCCGCTGCCGGCCGGCATCACCGGCGACGTCAGCCCGATCGCCCGGGACTACCTGCTCGACGACTATCTGGGCGATGCGGCCGGCGGCGGCGCGCACGTGCGCAAAATCGTCCACATCGAAGCGGGCGCTGATCCGGCCGACGCTCTCGCCGAAACGCGGTGGCTGCAGAGTCTCGCCGATGCGCGCGGCTATCCGCAGGCCATCGTGGCCCATGCCGAGCTGCAGCGCTCCGGGGCCGCCGAGCTGCTCGAGCGGCATGCCGCGCACCGCAACGTACGCGGGATACGCCAGATCCTCAATTGGCACCCGGACCCGGCCAAGACGTATACGCCGCGCGACCTGCTGGCCGATGAGGCCTGGTGGGCGGGGTTCGCGCGCCTGAAACGCCACGGACTGTCGTTCGATCTGCAGATCTACCCGGGACAAATGCCCGCTGCGGCGCGGCTGGCGAGCCGTCACCCGGACACACCCCTGATCCTCAATCACACCGGCATGCCCGTGGAGAAGGACGCCGCGGGCATCGACGCCTGGCGCAGCGGCATGCGGGTGCTCGCGGCGCAGCCGAACGTCGCGGTCAAGATCTCAGGACTCGCGATGCTCGATTGGCACTGGAGCGATGCGAGCCTGCGCCCGTTCGTGCTCGAAACCCTGGAGCTCTTCGGCGCGGAGCGGACCATGATCGCGAGCAACTTTCCCGTCGACCGCCTGTTCGGGACGTTCGGCCAGTTCTGCGCGGCCTACACGCGCATCCTCGCGGGCGCGAGCGCCGCGGAGCGCGCCAACCTCTACTCGGGCACCGCCGAGCGGATTTATCGGATATGACATGACGCCAAATCCCCTGCTCGGTGTCTTTTTTCATTGGCTCGGCGGATTCGCCGCGGCGAGCTTCTACGTGCCCTACCGGTCCGTGCGCGGCTGGTCGTGGGAGGTGTTCTGGCTGGTCGGCGGGATCTTCAGCTGGATCCTCGCGCCGTGGCTGTTCGCCGGATTCGCTACCCACCACCTGCTGGCGGTGCTGGAGTCGACTCCGCCGCGCACCCTCGCCCTGTGTTATTTCTTCGGCATTCTGTGGGGGTTCGGCGGGCTGACCTACGGGCTGACCATGCGCTACCTCGGTATCGCACTCGGCACAGCGGTCGCGCTCGGGCTCACGGCCGCCTTCGGCACCCTCATTCCGCCGCTGGTCAGCGGCCAGCTCTTCGGCAGCCTCATCCACACGATCGGGGGGCAGGTCGTGCTGCTCGGCATCGCCGTGGCGCTCGCGGGCATCGCGATCGTCGGCAAGGCTGGTCACAACAAAGAGCGCGAGCAGGCCGCGCGCCATCTGCTGGACCAGGACCGAACACTGCCGCGCGAGACCGACTTCCGCAAGGGCATCGCGGTGGCAATCTTCTCCGGCATCATGAGCGCCTGTTTTGCCTACGGACTCGATGCGGGCGCCCCGATCCGTCACCTGACGCTCGCGCAGGGCACGGGCACGCTCTGGGAGGGATTGCCGGTGCTGGTAATCGTGTTGCTCGGCGGCTTCACCACCAACGCCATCTGGTGTCTGTACCTGATCATCAAGAACGCCAGTGCGCGTGACCTGAAGGGCGGGTTGGACGAGACGGGCGTGAAGGTCTCCCTGCGACGCAACTATCTGCTGTGCGCGCTCGGCGGCACCGCTTGGTATCTGCAGTTCTTCTTCTACACCATGGGGGAAAGTCAGATGGGCCGATACGGCTTCTCCAGCTGGACGCTGCACATGTCCAGCATCATCATCTTCGCTACCCTGTGGGGACTGGCGCTGAAGGAATGGCGGGGCGCGAGCCGGCGCAGTCTCGCCGTCATGACCGCTGGCCTGGTGACCCTGGTGGGCGCGACGGTGGTGATCGGGCTGGGCAACTACCTCGTGGTGCGCGGATGAGCGCCGCCCGACGGGTTGGATGGATCGCCGCGCTCGCCGCCTTCGCCATCCCGGCCGCGTGGGCCGCGGGCGCCACGCACTGGACCGAGGCCTGGTACGCGCCACCGTTTCCGACCACGGCGGTATGGGGTTGCAATCAGCAGCGCACCTTCACTCACCAGTCGGTACGCCAGACCGTGCAGCTCGAAGTCGGCGGCAACCGTGTGCGCATACGCCTGACCAACGAGCTCGGGGTCTCACCGGTCCGGTTCGCCGAAGTGACGGTCGCGGCATCCTCGCCGACGGGCGTGCTGCTGGCGGGTACCGTTCATGTCGTTACCTTCCACGGCGAGCGCGGTGGCGTCATCCCGATCGGCAAGGCGTGGGTGAGCGACCCGATCGACATGAACGTGCACCGGTTCGAGAATCTCGCGATCTCGGTGTATTACCCCTCGGGCGCCACGCCGGCGGGCCAGCTGAAGCACGTCTGGGTCTCGCCGCCCGGCAATCACGTGACCCAGCGGGTCTGGCCGCAGGGCAGCCGCCCGCAGGCGCCGGAACTGGCGAACGGTGTCGAAGTCTCCACCGCCAGGCCGCGCCCGGTGTTGGTCGCGTTCGGCGATTCGATCACGAAGGGCTTCTGCTCCACGCCCGGCATGCACCTCGGTTATCCGGAGCAGCTGGCGCGGCTGCTGGCGGCGCATGCCGCCGATCGACGCTGGGTAATCATCAATTCCGGGATCAGCGGCAACCGCCTGCTGCACGACGGAGCGGGACCCAAGGCGCTCGCGCGTTTCAGTCGTGATGCGTTGGATATTCCCGGTGTGCGGGCCATCGTGCTTCTCGAGGGCATCAACGATATCGGCTGGGCGTACGATCCGGACGGCGATACCGGCCCGATACCCGCCTCGGCCATCATCGGCGCGTATCGCGACCTCATCCGCCGTGCGCACGCCCGCGGCATCAGGATCTACCTCGGTACGCTGACGCCCTATCTCGGCTCCACCTACGAGCGACCGGCGGGCGAGCAGGTGCGTCAGCAGGTCAACGCCTGGATCCGCAAGGGCCGGGGCTTCAACGGTGTAATCCACTTCGACGGGGCGTTGCGCGATCCGCGCCATCCGCACCATTACATCGGCGCCGACCAGTGCGGTGACGATCTGCACCCCAACGACATCGGATATCGCATCATGGCGCAGACCGTCTACAACGAGCTGTTCGCGCCCGGCAAGCCGCTGGCGCGCGCGGCAACGGCGAATTCACGCGGCTGAGCCGCGCCGAAGGCAGGAGCGCTCGCCGCAGCCGCCGGGGCGCGGCGCGCGGCGGTTTGCCGGGCACGGGCACCTTGGGGGTCGATGAGAGACTGACATGCCGAATCACACACTCGCTTTGTTGCACACCTCGCCGGTGCTTATGCCGCTGTTCGCTTCGCTCTGTGATCGGTGGCTGCCCGAGACACGGATCTTTCACGTCGTCGACGAAAGCCTCATCAAGAATACGATTCAGGCGGGACACCTGCAGAAGGTGACGGTCCGGCGGCTCGCCGCGTTGGTCGGGTCCGCCTTCGATGCGGGCGCGGACGCCGTGCTGGTGACGTGCTCCTCGATCGGGCCGGGTGTCGAGGTGGCGCGTCAGCTGTACGATCGGCCTGTGCTGCGCGTCGACGAGCCGATGGCACGCGATGCCGTCTGGCGGGGTCGCCGGATCGGCGTTCTGGCCACCCTGCGCACCACGCTCGAGCCGACCTCGGCGCTGGTGCGCGCTCAGGCGCGCGCAGCGCACCGTGCCATCGAGATCGTCGAGTGCCTGTGCGAAGGCGCATTCGAGGCGGTGCTCTGCGGCGACACGGCGAGACATGATCGCCTGGTCGGCGAGGCGCTGACCGAGAGGATGCGGGACCTCGACACGATCGTGCTGGCGCAGGCTTCCATGGCGAGAGTGGTGGCGGCGCTCCCCGCGGATGCCCTCAAGACACCGGTGCTCTCGAGCCCCGAATCGGGTGTCCGCCAGGTGCGTGAAATATTCGGCCTCGGGACCGGCTGAATGCCGAAGAAGCGCTATGCCGTCGTCGGTCTGTTGAGTGTCGTTTCGGTCATCACCTTCCTCGATCGAATGGCCATCGCCGTGTTGGGTCCGCGGATCCAGCATGACCTGGGTCTGACGCCGGAGGAATGGGGCTGGGTGCTCAGCGCCTACGTCATCGCCTATGGCCTGTTCGAGATACCTTCAGGGGCGCTCGGTGACCGGCACGGCCAGCGGCGAGAACTGTCACGCATCGCGGCATGGTGGTCCGCCTTCACGGCGCTGACCGGCGCGTGCACGAGCTTCGTGCCGCTCGCCATCGTGCGATTCTGCTTCGGCATCGGATCGGCGGGTGCCTACCCGAACGCCTCCGGCGTGCTGTGGCGCTGGTTGCCGGCGCGTGAGCGGGCACGTGGTCAGGGGGCCGTATGGGCCGCGAGCCGCCTCGGCGGCGCGCTTGCGCCGCTGCTGCTGGTGCCGCTGGCGGCCTGGGTGGGCTGGCGCCCGGTGTTCTGGGTCCTCGCGGTCATCGGCGCGGCCTGGGCGCTCACCTGGTGGTTGTGGTATCACGACCGGCCGGCCGAGCAGCCCGGCATCCGCGCCGAAGAGCTGCTCGAGATCGGCTCCGGACACGAAGGCGCGCACGGCGGACGCGGCGCGTTGCGCCGGTTGCTCAAGCTGCGCCAGCTGTGGCTCATCGTGCTCGCCTACGGTTGCTATGGCTGCGGCAGCTGGTTCTATTTCAACTGGTTCCCGACCTGGATGGTTCACGCCGGTCACTTCACGATGGCGCAAATGGGCGTGTTTGCCGCCTTTCCGTTTCTGCTCGGCATCGGCAGCAACCTCGTCGGCGGCGCCGTGTGCGACCGGCTGGGGCTGGCCATCGGGATCCGCAGCGCCACGCGAATCATGACCACCGGCTGTCTCATCGGGGGGGCGGCGCTGCTGTGTGCCATGAGCCTCGTCACCAACCAGACCGCGATCGTGGTTCTGGCGACCGCGGGGTTCGCGACCATGGATTTCATGTTGCCGGCTTCCTGGGCGATGTGCATGAGCATCGGGGGCAGTCACGGCGGCGCGGCCACCGGGGTGATGAACACCGCCGGTCAGGCGGGCGGTGTGCTGTGCACGCTTGCGTTCGGCTACATCGCCGAAGCCACCGGCAACTACGAGCTGCCGGTGCGGGCCATCGCGTTGATGGTGCTGATCGCGGCGATCGTCTTTTCACGCGTCGACTGCACTGCGGGATTGCCCGCCGAGCCGAACGCTCTCGAGGCGCCTGTGCCGGGCTAGGGCGCGGAGATGGCCACGGGCCGCACGCGCGACCTCCGGGCCGTGAATCGCTCGCCTCAGGACAGCTCGGAGGCGGACACGATCGTCTTGCCCCGATAGACGGCCTCGAGGAGCCTGGCGATTTGAGTGCTGGGCCGGGTGAGCCAGCCAAACTTCTCCGGAAGCTCCACCGCATGGAGCCCGTCGATCGTGCGTTTGAAGGCGCGCCTCAGGGCGAGGCGGCTCTTGAAGGCCGATTCCAGGACAGATGCGGACGCTGGCGTCTTGACCGTGGCGCTGATCACCGTCGAGGCCATGTAGTCGGTGAATCCATGTGCATCCGCGTAAGCGGAAGCCTCGATATGGTCCGTCAGCGCCAGAATGTTCTTGACGGTGCCGAGACGTCTGCTGTGGATCGCATAATTGTTCGTCTGAAACCTGTAATCGTGCGCGCGAAGGTGATCGAGCACGTAGTCCGGCTTGCATCCGCCCCGAGCGAACGTCCGATTGCTCGCGCCGATGCGATAAAGCGGCGTGACTACTGCATCGGCCTCCGACGGCACGTGCGCGAGGACATCGCCGATGTACGGTGCGAAGAAGTCGTCATCGTCGTGTGGATACGCAAAGAACACTTTCGTGCGAGCGTGCGCCGCGACTTCGTTGACGGACTCAAACGAATACGCGCGTGCGTTGGCGATTCCGGCGAGACTTGCCGCGCCCAGCTGCGCCATGATCGCGCGCACGGTGAAGAAATCCGTCCGGAACCGCTCGTTCCACGCGGCGACGAGCCGATCCACGCGCTGCGGAAATCCCGGCACCGCATGATCGGGAACGAATCGGGCCGGGTCGATGGGGCGTCCCGCGCGATAGTCCTGCGCGAGAGCCGCCCAATCCGGAGATTGTCGCCGCAAGAATACGACCATTTCGTCAGGCATCGTCATGGGGCATCATTGCACCGGGACATTGACACAAACGCACGAAAACGAGAACCCCGCAGGTGCTCGGCGCGCGACGCGACGCGGCGATCGGTCGCGCCGCCCGGCACCCCATGCGGTGCCGGCAATGCTCTTGATGTCTCGCAAGGGTTTGAACAGTCCGCTTTGAATCCGCGCAACTCTGTTCGCGAGAGTCGTGAGTTTTGCGTTTGACATGAGGTCATGAGACGAGCCGGGGGAGCCACATCCTCTCGCGAGCCAGCCGCTCAAGGATGACTCTTGCCACGGAATCGGTGCTGGAAAACTCGAGGAGCCGAAATTCCGGCAGGTTCTGACGCAGCACGTTGGCACCGAGGAGGTCTGAGGGAGGGATCCCGGAACGGATTCCACAGCCAGAAGCCGCAAGCGTTCCAGACCGCGGTAGGGCGACGACGGCGAGGTACTGCGGCAGCCCCTGGACGCTGATGCCGGCCAGGATGAAGACGTGACAGGCATGGACGTCGCGTTTGACGGCATCACGGTACTCGATCGGCTCGCGGTGAAAATGCTGGTTGCGGTCGCGGTGGCGCAGCGCTTTCATGTTGGCCATCCAAGCGGTAGGCGAATGAGTCGATCAGACGCACCGCGTGCTTGAAACTGCGCTCAATCGTCAAGCGCAGTCCGTGGAGGTGAATGGGATCGACGGTCGGATCTGTGCCCCGCGAGCGGACGGGAACCTCGGGCCGAATGGCGGACCGCGATGTACCCGAACGATCTCGGCGCTCGTGGCCGCATCATCAGGTTCGCAAGAAACCAAGGGCGCGGTCGGACTTCACCAGCGCGCGGCCTCGGTCCATCGGCTTGTCCGTAAAGCCGGCTTGTCTGGGCGTGGGCCGGCCCTCGCATAAAGCCAAAGGAAATTAGCTGGTTGCACCATGAAATGCCTTTGCGGAATTTGGCGAGACACCCCGAACGTCGTCGGCGCGCCTCCCGCATGGATCGTGGCCGCGCCCCAACGGTTACGGAACTGTTGACAAACGTCAAAACCTGATCTAGCCTCCGCCAAAATGTAAACGTTTGCACAGCGGCAGAAAGCGATTACATCGTCACACGAGGGGGACGTTCACCATGTATCCGTGGGCTACCGGACTCCTGGCTTCGCCGGCGGGGACGGCGGTGCGCCGGCCTGCCGTCCAATCGGGAGCCAATGCCGCCGTCAACGACGCTGCCTTGACCGTTACAGTTCGATCTTCACTATCGCAACAGAGTCGATTCCATGAGGGGGGGTTACGATGACTCAGTCACCGAATCAGCAACGCAAACTAATCGCGAATTTCGTCGCAGCGACGCTCGCGGCCAGCATCGGAGCGCTCGTTCCACATGCGGCCCATGCGCAAATGGCCAGTGCAACGCTCGAGGGAACGGCACCGCCGGGCACGAAGATCATTGCCACGGATATCGCGACTGGAGAGCGTCGCGTGACAACCGCGACCAGGAGCGGCAATTACGTCTTGATCGGCCTTCCGCCGGGCCGTTACCGCGTCAGGGCGGGAACGCAAGTGCAGGAACTGACGCTCAGTGTCGCCTCGACCCTGGTGTTCGACTTCACCAAGACGAAGCTGCGGGCCGCGGAACTGCAGCAGATCACGATCACCGGCCGTCGACTCGTCGATGTCAGAACGCCGGCGGTCGGTGGCATTGTGACGCATCGCATGATCGAAACCGTTCCGGAAATCACGCGCAATTTCCTCGGATTTGCCGACATTCTTCCCGGCGTAACCACCACGGACAACAATGGCAACATCTCGTTCCGCGGGGGCGCGCAGGAATCCGAGAACGACAATATTTACATCGGTGGCATACCGATGACCAATTTCATCCAAGGCGGCATCGTCGGCCAAGGCGGAGCGGGTAAAAACCCCAACGTCGGCGATCCCGGCAATCCATTCCCACAGTCGGCTATCGCCTCGTACCGAGTCATCAATTCCAACTACAGCGCACAGTACGCACAGGCATCCAGTGCGATCATCGTCGCCCAGACGAAATCGGGAACCAATCACTTTCACGGCAGCTCGTACGTAAGTTTCACCAACCAGAATCTTCGAGCCGAGACGCCCGCCGAGCAATACTCGACGACCCCGGGCGACCCCAAGGCTGCGGGTGCGCAGGATCTGGACTACGGAGTGTCCCTGGGCGGCCCCATCGTGAAGAACAAGGCGCATTTCTTCATCGCCTACGAGCACAAATATCTCACCCTGCCGAACACGGTATATCCGTCGACCGGGAACGGAATTCCGACGGTGTCCCAGCTCAAGTCACTGCTGCCGGCCAACGTCTGGTCGCAATTCGGTCCGACCGAGAATCCGTTTCACGAGAATCTGCTGTTCGGCAAGATCGACTATGAGCCCGACGACAACGACCGCCTGACGCTGACCGATCTGTATCGTACCGAGAATCAAATCAATGGTGCCTTCGGACAGACCGCTGCGTCGGCCGCCAATGCGATGCAAAGCCGCTTCAACCAGGTGGGTATTTCCTGGCTGCACGCTTCGGAACGGTGGACCAACGATGCGCGTGTTTATTACGAAACATCAGATCGCGTGCCCGTGCCGTCGTCCACCCGGCCGCAGCTCACCTATCAGTGGTTTGGTACAGGCCTGAATGCCACGCTCATCAATGTCAACGGCCAGAACGTGTACGCGCAGTTCAAGAACCAGCAACGGGTTCTGTCCGTCTACGATAACTTCACGCTGCCGAATCTCCATTTTTTTGGAACGCACACGCTCAAATTCGGCTTCAGTTACCAGGGGACGAAGCTCTCTTATCAGGACGCCGGCCAGGGAGAGGAGCTTTACTATGCGGTGGACAGTACGGGCACGTATCCCACGCCCTATCAGGTCAGCTATACCGACTTGTACCGCGGCGGCAAACAGGTCCAGGCGAATTCCAACGACAATCTGTTCGGGATATACCTGCAGGACGACTGGGCGGTCAACAAGCATCTGACGTTCGATCTCGGCGCGCGCTACGACTACGAAACCGTCCCGCTCTGGCAGAACTTCGTGACGCCGCCGGCGATCGTCAACGACATCTACGGACCGTATTCGCCAGGGTCGACCGAGACGTATGCTCAGGCACTTGCGCTCGGTGGCATCAATATCAGCAATTACATCAGCAATGGGCACAATCGCTCGCCGCAGAGCAACGAGATCCAGCCGCGACTCGGCTTTTCCTATGACATCGAGGGGAACGGACGCTACGTCATTTTCGGCGGCTATGCCAAAGCCTATGCTTATAACAATTTCGACATCATGTCCCTCGAAACCACCAAGGCGGCGCTCGCGGAACCGACCCTGGACTTCTACGGCGGCGGATACACCGTCAACAACTGCCTGACTGCAGCCAATGCCAGTCCGACGTGCATTGCGTGGAATCCGGCGTACACGAATCTCGCCAACCTGCAGGCGCTCACGACGACGCCGTACGGCGAGATTGACATGGTCAATAATAATCTCAAGACGCCATATTCCAACCAGTTCAGTCTGGGTTTCCGCACGGAGCTCGGGGAATGGAACGCGAGCATTACGCTGTCTGAAATCGACAGCTATAATCGCGTCGTCGGTCAACTGGGCAACCGCACCGCCACCGGTTCCTATTTCGTGCCGAGCAGCTGGGGTGCGGCGGGGGTCAACCCGGCATGGGGCGGTATTCCGGGCACGACCGGCAATCTGGTGCTGTGGAATAACGGCGGACGGGACACGGACAAGCAGGTACTGGTGTTCCTGGAGAAGCCGTACACGCGCCGGTCGGGGTGGAGTGCCACCATCGCATATACCTATTCCGACGCATACCAGAACGATTATTACTCGTATTTCACCAATAACGCCTACCTGTTCGATTTGCCCAAAGTCTCGATGTATCCGATGGTGCCAAGCAGCGTGATCCCCAAGAATCGCCTGGTCATCACCGGTTCGGTCGACGGTCCGTGGGGCATAATCTATGGTGCCAAGTTGACCCTGGCGACGCCGGTCGGATTTGGCGGTGCGGCGCCGTGTCCCACCACGCTCCAGCAGTGCCACGGCTACTGGGATTTCCCGACAACAGGGTTCCCGACCGCCACGTGGGGCGAGCGCAATCTCGATCTGCAGGCGACGAAGTATTTCAACCTGCACTTGTACGGGAGCCGGGGATACGTGCGCGTGGACGTCTTCAACGTCTTCAATACACCGCAATACGCCGCTGCGAATTTCACCCCGAAGGTGGGCCCGTCGCTGCCGCCGCAGTATGTGACCAACGGGCCGATTTACGGCGTTCCGCTGACTTTGAAGTTCACGGTGGGAATCAATTGGTAGGCGTCCGTCGGGCCGCCGGAGCACTCTCCGGCGGCCGGATCGGGGGTCGATGGAGCGTACAATGAATCAGAACAGCATTCGCCGTCTGGTAATCGTCGGTGGCGGAACGGCCGGCTGGATGACGGCGACGGCGCTGCGACGGTTGCTCTATCCGGAACTCTCGATCGAGGTGGTCGAGTCCGAGGAGATCGGCATCATCGGCGTCGGTGAGGCGACGATCCCGCCGTTCCGCAGGCACAATGCGCTGCTCGGGATAGACGAGCGGGAATTCGTGCGCGCAACCCAGGCGACGTTCAAGCTCGGCATCGAATTCCGCGACTGGGCTCGGCCAGGCGATTCGTACATGCACGGTTTCGGCCCGCTCGGACTGGATCTGGATGGACAGCCTTTTCACCAATACTGGACGCGGGCGCTGCGCATGGGCGAGGCCAAGGATCTCGGTCTTTATTCCTTCAATGTCCAGGCCGCACTGCAGGGCCGATTCATGCCGACCCCCGTAGATGCACCGAAGAACACGCCGCTCGAGGACATCGTCTATGCGTACCACTTCGACGCGGCGCTCTACGCGCGCTATCTGCGTCGGTTCGCGGAGGCCGAAGGCGTCCGGCGCACCGAAGGCCGGATCGTCGATGTACGCCTGCATCCGGACACGGGCTTCGTCGATACACTGGTGCTGCAGGACGGGCGGACGGTTTCCGGAGAGTTCTTCGTCGACTGCTCGGGCTTCCGCGGCTTGCTGATCGAGCAGTGTCTGCACGCCGGCTACGAGGACTGGTCGAATTGGCTGCCCTGCGATCGTGCCTGGGCGGTGCCGTGCGAGAACGTCACGTCCCCGGTACCGTACACGCGCGCGACGGCGCGACCCGCGGGATGGCAATGGCGCATTCCGTTGCAGCATCGCGTGGGCAATGGACACGTGTTTTCGAGCCGCCACATGAGCGAGGACGAGGCCGCCGCGATGCTGCTCGCGAACCTCGAAGGGCGACCGCTCGCCGAGCCGAAGCTCATCCCCTTTCACGGCGGCAAGCGTCGACGCGCCTGGATACGCAACGTCGTCGCCATCGGGTTGTCGGGAGGGTTCCTCGAGCCCCTGGAGTCGACGGCCATTCATCTGGTGCAGACCGCGATCGCGAAACTGGCGCTGCTGTTTCCCGAGCGGGACTGTAGTGAGGCGTTACAGAGCCGCTACAACTCGCAGATCGATGAGGAATTCACCTGGGTGCGTGACTTCCTCATTCTGCACTACCACGCGACCGAGCGCGACGACACCGCCTTCTGGAATCACTGCCGAAGCATGGAAATACCGGAGTCGCTCCGGGAGGTTATCGCGCTGTTTCGTGACAGCGCCCGCATCCTCCCCCGCACCGACGAGTTGTTCAAGACGGTAAGCTGGGCGCAGGTGATGATCGGGCAGCGCCTCGAGTCCCGCCGGTATCCGCCCGTGATCGACCGGCTGACGGATGCCGAACTCCAGAAGTTCATCCGTCATGTGGAGGAGGTCATTCGCAGCTGTGTCGCGGTCGTGCCGGCGCAGGAGGCCTTCATCGCGCGGCATTGCAAGGCACCGCCGCCATAAGAATCGGAAGCAAGGCCCCTATGCGACCGTGCAATCGAGGTCACGCCAACCGACCATGGCGGGCAGTACTCGCAGCCGTCGCCCTCTCGGTGCTGCCGCTGTTCGCAGCGAGAACCCTCGCCGCGCAAGTGGTGCGCATCGACGCTACGGCGCAGGGCACGCCCCTGCCGCATTTCTGGGAAGAAATGTTCGGCTCGGGCCACGCGAGCCTGGCAATGCGCGCGGACTACCTGCGGGATTTGCGGGCGGTCAAGCGAATCACCGGTTTCCGCTATGTCCGTTTCCATGGGATTTTCGATCGCGGCGTCGGTATGTACACGAGGAATTCTCGAGGCAATCTCGTTTACAACTTCTCCAACGTCGATACGATCTACGACGGGCTGCTGAGAAACGGGGTGCGGCCCTTCGTCGAGCTCAGTTTCATGCCCCCTGCGATCGCCGCCAATCCCGACGCTCGTTACGACTTCTGGTACAGGCCGAACGTCTCGCCGCCGCAGACTTTCTCGAAATGGGCGGCCGTCATTCGTACCTTCGCCCGGCATCTGATCCAACGTTACGGCATCGCTGAAGTCTCGAAATGGTACTTCGAAGTCTGGAACGAGCCGAACGAAAACTTCTGGGGGGGACCCTGGCGGCAAAAGACGTATTTTCGTCTCTATGATACCGCCGCACGGGCGCTGAAGGCGGTCAGTCCGCGCCTCAAGGTCGGCGGACCGGCGACGGCGCATGCCGCGTGGATACGGGCGTTTCTGCGCCACGTTGTCGCGAAGCACGTCCCCATCGATTTCATCTCGACGCACGCCTATGCAGACGACACCACCCGGTCGCTCTTCGGCACCCGCCGGCCGGTTCCCTATGACGACAGGGTTTGCCTGGCCGTCAAGCGGGTACGCGGGGAGATCGATCACTCTGCACTGCCGAATCTGCCGCTTTATCTGACCGAGTGGAGCGTGATGGGCAGAGACAACGCGCGCGACACGACCTACGTGGGTCCCGCCGTGGCCGACACCATTCGCGAGTGCGACGGCAGCGTGCAAATGATGTCGTTCTGGACGTTCTCGGACGTCTTCGAGGAAGCTGGGCCGAATCCCGGCCCGTTCACGGGAGGCTTCGGCCTGCGTGCCTACGGTGGCATCAACAAGCCGAGCTACTATGCCTTCGAACTGCTGCATGAGTTGGGGCACGAACGCCTGGCGAACCCCTCGCACAGCGCCATCGTGACCCGTACTCGCGCGGGTGCGCTGGTGATCGCGCTGTGGAATCTGGTCGACCCTGGTCTGCAGGGTCGGCCGAAGACAATCCGCCTGGAGGTGAGTGGAGTGCCGGCCGATGCACCGGTGGCCATTCAGCGCGTCGATCACAATCACGGCAACGTGTTGCCCATATATCGGGCAATGGGCAGTCCCCGTTACCCGACGCCAAAGCAGGTCGCCGAAATGAATGCGGCAACGGCTCTGCCCGCACCCGAGCTCGTGCACTTGCGCGCAGGAGCGCTGGCCCTGACGTTGCAGCCAAACGCGCTGTTTCTGTTGCGGATCGGCGCCGTTCGAGTTAGAACGTCCGCCATGGCGGGACGATGAGACAGCGCGGATCTTCGCGAGACAGGTCATGTGGCGACCCGGGCACAGCGTTCCGGCCGGCCCTCATCGGGTACGGATGCGCGATTCCGGTTGCGCCGCCGGGCGTCTCGAGTTGCATGGAGCATCCGGCAAACGAGCAAGGCCGCGTGCACGACCTGGACTCGCCGGCGGTACGGGCAGAAGAGACTGCGGCGTCGAATGATACGCAGCGACGGTCCGCGAGCTGTATCGTGCGCGGCCGCCCGCGGTGCCGTCAACTGCTGGTTCGGCATTGAATGGAAGGCAATGAGGGTATGTCCATGATGCACAGGCGTCGCACAACGTTCCACAGGATCTTCGGACTGGCGTCCGCGCTGCTTGTGGTACTAGGGTGCCACGGACCCGCGAATGCCGCCGTTGCGAGGGGACCCGGCACGAGAATGCCGGTGGAGCGCCTCGTGATCGATGCGCGCGCAGCGGGGCGACGGTTCCCGCACTTCTGGGACCACATGTTCGGATCCGGGCGAGCCGTGCTCGTGTTGCGCGCCAATTATCAACACGATCTGGCCATGATGAAGGCGGCGACCGGGATCCGGTTTGTGCGGTTCCATGGATTATTGGACCGGGGCGTGGGATTGACGGGCAGACACACCGCGGCGTTCTACAACCGGCATGCCGCCGGCGCGCATGGCGATGCGGCGGATCCCGCGTACAATTTTTCGTATGTTGACCAGATCATGGACGCACTGCTTGCGCACGGGGTGCGTCCCTACGTCGAGCTCGATTTCATGCCGCCGGCGCTGGCGCGCGATCCGAAAATGGTGCAGTCGTTCTGGTATCATCCGGTCGTCTCGCCGCCGCGCAGCTACGCGCAATGGGACGATATGATCAAGGCGCTGGCGCGCAACTTCATCGAGCAATACGGCATCAATGAAGTAGCCAAGTGGTATTTCGAGGTCTGGAACGAACCAAACCTGAGTTTCTGGGGCGGCGTGCCGAAACAGAGCACCTACTTTACGCTGTACGATCACACCGCCAGGGCCCTGCAGGACGTCAGCAAGCGCCTGCGCGTCGGCGGTCCGGCGACCGCCCAGGCCGCGTGGGTGAGCGCCTTTCTGCGCCATGCCGCCCAGGCGCACGTGCCGGTCGATTTCGTCAGCACGCACGTCTACGGCAACGATACGGCGAAGAATGTCTTCGGCAAGAACGAGAAGATCTCCCGGCGCACGATGGTGTGCCGCGCGGTGCGCAAGGTACACGAGGAGATCGCGCGCTCGCCTTATCCGCATCTGCCGCTGATCCTCTCCGAATACAACGCCAGCTACAGCAATGAACCGGATGTGACCGACACGCCTTACATGGGACCGTGGATCGCGAGCACGATCCGCCAGTGCGACGGCCTCGTGCACATGATGAGTTACTGGACATTCTCGGACGTGTTCGAGGAACAGGGTGTCGTCCGAAAACCGTTCTATGGCGGATTCGGGTTGATTGCCGAGGACAATATCCCCAAGCCGGCGTTCAACGCGTTTGCGCTGCTGCATCGTCTGGGGCATGTGCGCTTGCTGCCGGCGGCCAGATCGGCGCTGATCACCCGCCGGCGCGACGGCTCGCTGGTATTGGCGCTGTGGGACTACTCGCCGCCGGACGGCAGGGGACCGAAGTACACGCCGCCGCCGGCGCACCGGTCCTCGCGTGTTTTCAGGATTTCCGTGCACGCGTTCCCGCCGCGCGCGCGCGGGTATCTGTGGCGGGTCGACGATCACCACGGCGATGTAATCCGCGCCTTCAATGCCATGGGCCGGCCCCGGTGGCCGACGCGGCAGCAGATTGCCGTGCTCCAGGCCGCCGGGCGGCTCGCGCCTGCAAGGCCCGTGCAGCTGAACGACGGGCGCATCACGATCGTGGTACCGCAGCATGGGCTCGCGCTGCTGCTGTTGAACCGGCGCTGAGCGATCGGCGCGATTCGGCAGCCGGGAGGTCCGGACCGGCCGTGGAATTCGTGGCTGTGAGATCGCCGAGCCCAATGCGGGCACGAGCGGGGTGGCAGAA
This sequence comes from Pseudomonadota bacterium, assembly GCA_021843755.1. Lineage (GTDB taxonomy): Bacteria > Pseudomonadota > Gammaproteobacteria > Steroidobacterales > Steroidobacteraceae > 13-2-20CM-66-19. Next base: position 23,372 of record JAKBWB010000030.1, on the reverse strand, counting down.
AGCTCGGTGCGGGGGGACGCCGGGGGTGAACCGGCGTTGCGGCGACGGGGATGCGTCGAAACTTGTAAAATGCGCATGTCCGAGCGGATCGGGGCGGCGCGGGCGGAACGGGCCGCTGGCGGCGGGTTTGCGGCCAAGCGGCGGTGGCGCGCGTCGGCTTGCGGAGCGGGTGATCGGGTGGGCACGAGACCTGCGCCGCAGGCAGTGTCGGGGCTGCAGAGAGTCGATATCGCGGGATCGTCAAACGCCTCGCCCGAGCGGAGGCGGCCGTGGCATTGACGGTTCCCTACAGAGGATGGCGACAATTGCCGGACACGTGGGGGGTGTGTCTGGCGAATTGACGAGATGGACAGATCGACGAGCTCGGGCAGCAATGCCTCGGCATGGGGCGGCCGCATCGGTCTTGCGATCGTACCGGGGTGTCGTCCCGCTCACCGGGAGCTTTTCGGGAACTGCACCGCGTCCCCAGCCGTAAACGCTTTCGCGAGCGCCGAAGGAGACAAAGTTGACCATAAGTATTCGGGATGTGGCGAAGCTGGCCGGAGTCTCCACGGCGACCGTGTCGAGGGTCATGAATGGGGCCGACGGGGTCACGCGATCGGCTCGCGAGGCGGTGCTGCACGCGGCGCGCGAGCTGAACTACGTCCCGCACGCTGCCGCGCGAGCGCTCAGTACCGGCCGCACGCGCACCATCGCGGTTCTGTTGCCGGACATGCATGGCGCGTTCTTCTCCGAATTGATCCGGGAGCTGGACCAATGCGCCCATGCACATGGACAAAGCCTGCTGGTCGCAAGCCTGCATGGGCGTCTCGCGGAGGCGCCGAAGGTGTTCGCGCTCATTCACGGACAAGTCGATGGGGTGATCCTCATGGCACCGTTCGTAGACGCCGATCGCCGTCTTGCCGAATTGCCGTTCACGGTGCCGACGGTGCTGCTCAATGCGCCGGGCCCGGTGGGTGACGCGCCGGCCATCACCGTCGACAATGCCGGCGGCGCGTCGCAAGTTGCACAGCACTTCGCGCTGCTGGGCTACAAGGACGTCGTGCATATCGCGGGCCCCGCGGACAATTTCGATGCAGCCGAGCGAGCCCGGGGCTTCCACGCCGCCGCGCGCAGCCTCGGCATGCGCGTGCAGCGTGACATCAGGGGCAACTACTCCGAAGAGGCCGGACGCGAGGCGGGCGCGTACCTGGCAACACGGGTACGCAAGCCGCGAGCGGTTTTTGCGGCCAACGACAACATGGCCGTGGGTTGCCTCGAGGCACTGGCTTCGGCAGGCGTAGCCGTGCCCGATGAGATCGCTGTCGCGGGGTTTGACGATATTCCGACCGCGCGTTTCACCACCCCGCCCCTTACGACAGTGCGACCGCCGGTAGCGCAGCAGGGACTGGAAGCGTTCGAATGGCTTGTCGCGGCAATCAATCGTAAGGGCCGCGCCCGCCTGCCTCCGAGCCCCGGCACACAGCCGCTGCCGACGACCCTGATTGTGCGGCGCTCGACGGACCCGGCGGCGATACTGCCGACTGTGCGCGCTGAGGCATCCCGGACCCGGCAGGGTCGAGTGTAACATCCAAAGGTTCGAGCTTCGAACCAAACCGATGCTGTCGGACTGGCGATGAACCCGGCGATGCGATGGTCGTTTGCCTTCAGTCATATGCCACATTGCCGGTCGGGCTCGGCTCCGCACGCCACCCTGCTCTCCAGCGCAAGTTTCCCGTGCGCGCCGCTCACGTCGCGGCAGATCGTGCGCGGCGGCGGTCGAACCCATCGGGACCGGATCCACATGTATCATCCCTCATCTCGTTTCGCGAGCGACGAGTCGTCAGCGCCGGCGCATAGCGCCGAACCGATTGGGCGCGGATTGGGCGCGGGACTGCCTGCATACGCCGTCGCGGCGGTGGTGCTCCGCGCCACGGCGCCGGCGTCGATTCCAATGGGCAGGTCGTGAAACTCCCGAGGACAGTGCAGCTGCTGCGAAACGCAATGGCTCCTGCGTTGGCCTCGGCAGCGCTTGCGTGCGCAGGCTGCGCCCGTTCGCCATGTGGTCTTAACGTCTGGGCGGTCGGTGTCGAAGCCACTGCCTTGCAACGCATGGTTCCAGGCTTCGAGCGAGAACATCCGGGAACGCATGTTTGCGTGGAAAATCTCGCCTGGAGCTCCGCCCAGGCACGCCTTCTCTCCGCAGTCGCAGCGGGCGATCCTCCGGATGTCGCCCAGGTCGGAGATACCGATCTGTCGACCCTGGTGACGTTGCACGCGATCGTTCCTCAACGACCGGTTGCCGGGGATTTTTTCCAAGAGGCCCTCGATGTCACACGTTTCAACGGCCGCTATTACGGCACGCCGTGGTACGTCGACACACGGGTGCTGTTCTACCTGCCGGCCGTTCTGCATCGTGCCGGCTACCGTCGGCCCGCGCGCACCTGGAGCGGATGGCTGAAGCAGCTGCAAGCCGTGCGCCGAATCCTCAAGCCGGGTCAATATCCGTTGCTTGCGCCGATCAATGAATACGAATTCCTCGAGGTCCTGGCGCTGCAGGAGCCCGCGTCCGTGCTTCGCGACGGGGATCGCTATGGAAATTTCGCCAGCCCGTCCTTCCGTGCCGCATTGCGGTTCTACAAGAACTTATTCGCACAACGGCTCGCGCCGCGCATCACCGACCGCCAGCTGATCAACCTGTGGTGGCAGATGGCGCGCGGCGATTTCGTCTTTTATGTCTCGGGACCGTGGAATATCGGCGAGTTCCGCCGCTTCCTGCAGCCACAGGACCAACACTTGTGGATGACGGCCCCGATGCCCGGACCGCGCGGCGCGGGCACCTCGCTGATCGACGGCTCGGACCTGGTGATCTTCAGGCGCTCGCGCCGTCAGCCGCTCGCGCGCGCGTTCGTCCGCTATATGCTGCAGAACCGCCAGCAGGTGCGCCTGTTCGCACTTACCGGCGACTTGCCGGCGCGACGCGGACCCTGGACCTTCGCGCCGCTGGCGACCGACCGCAAACTGAACGCCTTCCGTGTACAACTCGGCCGAGTTCAGCCGTTTCCGAAGATTCCCGAGTGGGGTGAAATCATGCACGGCATGCGCCGCATGGCCGAGCAGGTCGTGATCGGAGGCGTATCGATCCGCGCCGCCACTGATCAGCTTGACCGTCGGGTCAACTACTGGCTGGCCGAGCGTCGGGCGCTCCTGAGTCGGGAACCCGGGAAAGGTCGCAGGCGAGTCGTGGGAAAACAGCCATGAAGTCGCTGACCGCGCTGTTTTTCATCCTACCGGCCCTATTGCTGATCGTGCTCTTCGTCTTTGTTCCGCTCATCGGCGTGCTCGGACTCAGCATGACGGACTTCAACATCTATTCGCTCGCCAATGGCGCTGATCTGCATTTCATAGGAGTCGCCAACTTCATTCACCTGCTCCACGACCGTGCCGCCTGGCAGGGCGTTGAGACCACGATGACCGTCGTCCTCGTCGGTGTTCCGGCAACCCTGGCGCTGTCGCTGATCTGTGCGCTCATGATCGAGTCGATCTCGGCGCGGTGGCGCGGTCTGTTTCGAACAGCCTTCTTTCTACCCGTCGTGTGCTCGACTGTGGCGGTCGCGATCAGCTGGCGCTACATGCTCAATACGCGCTACGGACTTGTAAACAGATTGCTCGCCGCGGCCCATCTGCCCACGCCAAACTGGCTGGGTACGCCGAGCCTGGCGTTGCTTGCGATCACCGTAGTCGTCGTCTGGAAAGGATTCGGATACGGAATGATCATCGTCGCAGCGGCGCGCCGCGAGATTCCGGACGAACTTTATGATATCGCGCGCATCGAGGGCGCAGGGATGATGCAGCAGTTGCTGCGCATTACGGTGCCTATGCTGGCTCCGACGCTCGGTCTGCTCGCGCTTCTGGACGCAGCGGGCTATTGGCAGTTGTTCGCCGAGCCTTATGTTCTGACCCAGGGCGGGCCGATGGGCAGTACGATGAGCCTGCTGCTGCTGATGTACGATCGGGGCTTTCGCTGGTGGCGTTGGGGGGTGGCGAGCGCCTTGGCGATGGTTTTGACGGTTATCATGTGGCTGTTCGCATGGCTGCAGCGCCATACGCGGGCGGTATGGCGGGGGGATTGACGTGAGCGCGAAGGGCGTGCTGGTCCGGGTGTCGACCTACGCGGCGCTGATCGTGATGGCGTTGGCCACATTGTTCCCGCTGTTATGGGTAACCTCGATTGCCTTCATGCGGGCGCCGGAGCGATTTGCCGGAACGCCGCCGCTGTGGCCCGATCATCCGACGCTCGTGAACATGGTGAACATCGTCCACCAGCAGAGGATCGGCTACTATTTCCTCAATTCCCTGATCGTCGCGGCGGCCACCACCCCCTTGTCGGTATTGGTTGCGGGCCTGGCCGGATACGCGCTCGCCCAGGCCAAATTCCGCGCGCACCGACTGGTGTCATGGATCGTGATGTTCGCCGTCCTGGTTCCCAATCAGGCACTGGTTCTGCCCCTGTTCGAGATGTTCAGTGCGGTGCACCTGATCAATCACTATGCGGCGCTGATCCTGCCCGCGGCGGCCAATGCGGTCAGCATAGTGCTCATTCAGGCCTATGCACGCGGGATTCCGGCGGACGTTCTCGATGCCGCGCGGATCGACGGTGCGAGCGAGTGGCGGACATTCTTCTCGGTGGTGGTGCCGCTGATGGCGCCGATGCTTGCGGCGGTTGCGGTACTGACGTTCGTGGTGAGCTGGAACGACTTCATGTGGCCGATGATCGCGATGCAGAAGGTGGACATGCAGACATTGCCGGTCGCATTGGCGTCGATCGATCGGGAGCATTATCAGAATATCGGGTTGATGGCTGCCGGCGCGACGGTTGCGATCCTGCCCATGATGTTTGTTTTCCTTGCGTCGCAGCGCTACTATCTTCGGGCTGTTTCTGCCGGCAGCCTGACGGACTGACATGGCGCGCCTCGAACTGCAGAGGGTGTCGAAACTCCTTGCGAACCGTCAGGTCGTTTTGCAGGATATCGATTGCACGGTGAACGACGGCGAACTGATCTCGGTGGTGGGCCCTTCAGGGTGCGGAAAATCGACCCTGTTGCGGTGCGTTGCGGGGCTCGACAAGATCACCAGTGGCGACATACGGATCGGGGGGCAACGGGTCAATGACCTGCCGCCGCAGCAACGGAACGTCGCCATGGTGTTTCAGAATCACGCGCTCTACCCGCACATGACGGTGTACCAGAATCTCGCATTCGGACTACGGGTGCGGCGCGTCGCCAGAGCGATCGTCGATGCCCGCGTGCGGCGGACCGCCGTCCGGCTGGGTCTCGAGGCGTTGCTGGGACGCTACCCGCGGGAACTGTCGGGGGGGCAGCGGCAGCGGACCGCGCTCGGGCGCGCCATGCTGCGCGAACCGGGTGTGTTCCTGCTCGATGAGCCGCTCTCGAGCCTCGATATTCCGTTGCGGGCCGAGATGCGCCGTGAGCTGTCGGCGCTGCACACGGCGCTCGGTACGACGATGGTTTACGTGACGCACGATCAATCGGAAGCCCTGTCGCTCGGTCAGCGCGTGGTCGTGCTGGCGGACGGGCAGATTCAGCAGATCGACACGCCGGATGGCATCTACAAGGAACCCAGTAATCGCTTCGTGGCCGGTTTCGTGGGCTGGCCCCCGATGAATTTCCTCGACGGCGATTGGTTGGAGAATTCCGGGTTGGATGCGCATTGCATTGATTACGGTATTCGTCCGGAGCGATTGCTGCTGCAACCCAGCTCGAGCGCCGATGCGTTCATTGCCGGGAGGCTCGAGCGGATCGAATCCTTCGGGGGAGAATGGCAGGTGGAGATAAGTCGGAACGGATCGCGCGTCATCGCACGGGTTGCACCGAATCCGGAGCTCCGGCGGGATAACGAGCTGCGTTTGTGGTTCCGTAGAGAAGACTTGTATGCGTTTGACCGTGCAACCGGAAGACGTCTGCAAGGCTGATGCGCAGCCGCGCAGCAATATCGGTGATGGCTCTTCGGTAACGCGCCCCGGTCGCCGGCCAGCGGTGGCGTCGGCTGCGGCGTGGACAGTCGCCCATGCATTCGGGAACGCGTCCGGCACTCGCGAACTCATGGACATCGTGCTGCCGGGTCGCGCGGCGAGTGACCGGCCTCGTGGTGAATGCGTTTGTTCAGGCGCAGGTGCGGCCGGGCGGCCTCATGCTGTGCCGCAGTTCCCGTGGTGCGCCCGATGCCAATAGCGATGCGCCTCCTCGCCACATCGATGCGCGTTGCGGGCAGCGTGGTGATCCTGTTGCTGGGAGTCACGCTGGCCGGTTGCGGTGGCAGCGCAACGTCCGGGCCGAGCGTGGGGCCGAGTGTGCTCAATCTTACGCTCATCGCTGAGCCTGCCAGCGTAAGTGTCACCTCCGGAGCGTCGGCGACATTCACGCTGGGCACGGCTCCCGCCGCCTACAGTCCGGTAACGGTGGTCCTGATCAACGCGCCCGCGGGACTGCAAGTCGCGACCGCAGCCGACTCTGGTGCGGGATCTGGGACGCAGACGGAAATTCTGACCGCCGCCGCCTCGACGGCGCCGGGCACCTATACGGTGGCGCTCAGTGGCAGCCAGAGAGGGCTGACCGGTACGGTCGATCTTACCGTGCAGGTGCAGGCCGCTGCGGGGGGTGCACTGCAAATCAGTGCCACGCCCGCCGTGCTGTCACAGCCGGCGGGTGGTTCGACCACATTTACCGTGAACGTCAATCCAGCGGCATCCGCGCCAGTCACGCTGAGCTTGACCAATGCGCCCGCCGGCATGCAGGTGAGCACCAACGCCGGCTCGGTCGCGGCTTCGGGAACGCAGCGTGTGACGCTCAGCACGACAACCACGGTGACGCTGAACACCTACACGCTCGAACTCCAGGGATACAGTGACGGCCAGACCGCAAATACGCCGCTGACGGTTCAGGTGCGGCCGGCCTTGCCGGCCTCGTTCGTGCGGATCGAGCAGGACACATTCAACTATTTCTGGGACACCACGAATTCCAGCAACGGCTTGGCGCCCGATCACTATTCCACGGCCGGCGGACCTTCGCCCTATGCCAGCATTGCCGCGACCGGCTTCGCGCTCAGCGCATATCCGATCGGCGTACAGAACGGCTGGGTCACCCGTGCGCAAGCCGCACAACGCGTGCTGACCACGTTGAGTTTTCTATACGACGCGCCGCAGGGGACCGGCGCCAGTGGTTACAGCGGCTATCAGGGGCTCTTCTATCATTTCCTCAACCTGAATACCGGCGCACGCTATGGCACCACCACGGGTCTCTCGTCGGTCGACAATGCGCTGCTGATGGCCGGCGTTCTGTTTGATGCAGGCTATTTTGATGACGGCAGTACCACCGATAACCAGATCCAGGCCGTGGCTGACGAACTGTTTCGGCGCGTCAACTGGCAATGGATGGCGCAGAGCAACTATCCGCTGATCAATCTCGACTGGACACCGGAATCAGGATTCTCGTCCTACAATTGGCAGGGCTACAACGAAGCGATGATTCTCTACATCGAGGCGCTCGGATCACCAACGTACGCATTGCCGGCGAGCGCCTGGGCCGGGTGGACCGCAACCTATCCCCAATTCTGGGGTACCTATTACGGCCGCGAACAGCTCAGTTTCGGGCCGCTCTTTGGCTCGCAGTATTCCGAGGCCTGGATCGACTTTCGCGGCATCCAGGATGCCTACATGCGGAGCAAAGGCATCGACTACTTCATCAACAGCCGCCGCGCTACGGAATCACAGCAGGCTTATGCCGAGGCCAATCCGCACGGATGGACCGGGTATGGCGCCGATCTGTGGGGTCTTACCGCCTGTGACGGTCCGGGCGCATTCAGTTTCACGGATCCCGGTGGGCAGGTACGCAGTTTCGAGGCTTACTCGATGCGCGGGGCAGGCCTGCGGGGCGCCTATGACGATGGCACGGTCGCACCCACGGCAGCGCTGAGCTCGATTGTCTTTGCGCCCGGTATCGTGATTTCGACCGTAGAGGCGATGCAAGCGGATTACGGCAACTACGCCCTCGGCCAGTACGGCTTTCACGATGCTCTGAACCCGAGCTTCCAGTACACCGATGTTACCCCGGCATCCGGCAGCGTCGTGCCCGGTGTCGGCTGGTTTGACAACCGGTATCTGGGTATCGATCAGGGTCCGATCCTGATGATGTTGGAGAACTACCGCAGCGGTCTGGTATGGAGCGTGATGCGCCGCAACGGCGTCATCCGCAGGGGCCTGCAGCGCGCTGGTTTCACGGGCGGGTGGCTTTCGGGAACCCCGGCCCTGGAGTAGCGAATGCGAGCCTGGTGTGAACGGGAAATTCTGCGGTACTCCCGCGGCACGCGGGCCAACGATATTTCCGGCACCAACGGTTCCCCGGGGCTCGGATCGCCGTGAGTCGACCAATGCAAGGAACCTCAGATCGGTGCTGGCCGCGGGCCGGCCACAAGGGCCGCGAGTGCGATGTTCTTTGCTATGACACAGGAGACCTACCTGCCCAGCCTGACGCGCTCGAAGAATTCCTCGCTCCCCACTTGTCCGCCCTTGAGAACCAACTCCAGCCCGTCGTGACGGGAGTGTCCGTCGGCATGGGCGCGGCACAAGGGCGCGCCAGGTTCGAGGTGTCCGGCCCAAGTGAGCGCCGACAGGCCAAGCTGCGCGACCGCGTGGCTCGAAGTGTCGCCCCCCGCGAGCAGCACGCGCCGGTGCTGCGGCACGCCCGCCAGGATGCGCGCCAGCAGCTCGCCCATCCGCCGGCCGAGACCCTCGCCCGATGGGCGTGCGCCGGCGGGAAGCGGGCCCACTGCGCTGTAGAGGACGGTGCTGCGCCCGCGGCGCAGGCTGTTCACCGCCGCACGCACCACGCGGTCGTCGGTCTGCGCGCCGCCGCCGGGATGCGCCGCCGGCTCGAGCGCGATGCCGTGATACCCGTTGCGCAGCGCAAACTGGATCTGCCGTGCGGTGACCGGTGAGCAGCTGCCGCTCATGACCAACAGGGTATCGGCCGGCCGGATCGAGGCCGGCGGCGCCGCATCGGCGGGAATCACGCCGGCCCGCCGCCAGGCTGCCAGCAGCGCGTAGGTGAGTCCGGAGCTGCCGGCGCAGAAGAGCCTGTGGGCCTGAGCCTGCCGCCACAGCAGCCGGCCTGTCTGCGCCAGATCCGCCTCGCTCACCCCGTCGAAGAGCACCGCCTGATCGCCGGCGGCAAGGCACGCGGCGAGCGCTTCGCCGGCCCTGTCCCGCGCCAGGGCCGGCAGCTCCACCGACCCGATGCGCAGCGCGGTCTGCGCCGCCAGATGCCGGCGCAGATCCGCCTCGTACATCGGTGTCACCGGATGGGACCGCATGGTCGGATGGCGGTCGATCCGGTGCACCACGCCGCCGGCCGCGGCGAACAGATTCCCGAACACGAGGTAGCGACCGAGATGGGGCGCGGCCACCACCAGTGGCACGAACGGCCCCGGCAAGACACTGCGGCCGATCTCGAGCGCGCGGCCGATCGAGCCGATCGCAGGCGAACTGTCGAACGTCGAACAGGTCTTGTAGTGCACGACCGGCGCGCCGAGCGTCCCAAGGTCGCGGAACACCGCCGGCAGATGCTCGCTCATCCACTCGCGGGTGCGGCTGCGGCTGTCGCCGGCGATTCCGAACGCCTGACATCCGGCGAAGCGCTCGAGCTCCGAACTGCTCGGCGGCCCGACGAACAGCACGCTGCGCACGCCGGCGCGGGCCAGCGCCTCGAGCACATCGGTCGAGCCCGTGAAGTCATCGCCGTAGTAAGCGTAGAGCGGACTAGCCATGATTCATGCCGTGCGCGGCACCGGTCCCGGTATTCGAGGCCACAAGGCATCTCATGAGCGACCCCCGCGCGGCCGTCAGCGCCGGAACGCCGCCAGCGCCTCCGCCAGCTCACGATGCTCGCGGGCGTACTCTTCGAGCGCAATGCCGGCGACCGCCGCCAGCCACGCCTGGCGCAGGCTGCGCACGCCGGCGGCCGCGCCGCCCGGGTGTCCGATGATGCCGCCGCCGCAGGCGTGAATCAGCTCGACCGAGCCGAGCGCCCGCCACGTGTCCGGAACCTGCAGCGCCGTTTGGCCCGAGGAAAACACGGGCATGATCTCGCAGCCGCGCGCCGGGGGCGCGAACATCGGCGTGAGACACTCGCGCGCCGAGGCGATCACCGACGCGTTGCTCTCGCAGAACTTGTTGTCGAGCCCGTTGACGTGCACGTGGTCGATGCCGGCGAGCCGCCACAGCTTCTGCCACGCGACGAAGCTCATGCCGATCGCGCTCGAGCGGCCGAGCAGACCCCAGCCGTTGCGGTGGCCGTGAATCGGCACCTGGCAGCGCGCGCGCAGCGCCGTCAGCGCCGGCAGCCCGATACTGTTCAAGCTCACCATCACGCAGTTGCCGCCCTCGGCCACCACGTGCTCGTGCCGGCGCAGCATCTGGTCGATCTCGCCGGTGATGTTCGCGGCATAGAGTACCCGCTGGCCGGTGCGATCGCCGTGCCGGCGCAACACGCGCATGACCGCGCTGAATCGCTCCTCGAAGGGGCAGAGCGGGCCGTCGGCCTGCAGCTCGTCGTCCTTGATGAAATCGATGCCGGCCGCGGCGAGTTCGGCCACGCGCTGCGCGGTGTCCGCCGGAGACAGTCCGATACTCGGCTTGATGATCGTGCCGATGAGCGGCCGGCCGCGCACGCCGATCATGTCGCGCGTGCCCGCCGCACCGAATTGCGGACCGGGGTAGGCCGACAGGAATTGCGGCGGTAGCGTGACGTCGAGCAGTCGCATCCCCGAGAACGGCTTCAGTTCCCACAGATTGCCGGCGATGGTGGCGAGCAGGTTCGGCAGCGAGGGACCGAAGTTGTGCAGCGGCCAGGACAGCGTCACCTCCGCGGTTCGCCAGCGTGCCCGGCCTGCCGCCGGCGCCCAGGCGCCGGGCAGGGACGGCGCCGGCGACTCTCCGGTCTCGGTCAGTGACTCGATCCGCGCGCCGAAACGCGCGCGCAACTCGTCGGTCTCCCCGGCCACGCGCACGAACGTGCCGGTCGACTGCTCCCCGGCCATGACCGCCGCCGCCTCCGCGAGCGGTCGCGCGGTCTCGATCCAATAGCGCGCGAGAACGCGCGGTTGCTCAGGTCCGCTCGAAGTAGACATTGTAGGATTCGTTCTGTACGGCATAGAACGGTATGAACAGAATCTGCTGTCCGTCATCCATCTGCCGGTAGGTTTGGCGTGCGCCGCTCACCGCGTGCAGTGCCGACGGCCGCAAGCGCGGTACGGGCGCGCCGGGCCCGGCGAAGTTCAGTGCGCTGTATACGAGCGGTCCGCGCAGCAGCGCCACCGTATCGGGATGCGACCGGTCGATCGCCTGGGTGCGAAATGACTGCGGCAGGCGCAGCTGCACCCGGTCGCCGTCGCGCCACGTGCGCCTGATTTCGGCGAACGTGCCCGGATCGGCCGCCAGGCTCTGGCGCCGGCCGTTGACCTGGATCTGCGGATCGGCCTCGAGCCAGCCCGGCATGCGGATTCTGAGCGCGAAATCCGCCGGCGCGGCGGTTTCGATGCGCAGTTCCACCGTCTCGCCGGCTGGATAGTCGGTGTGCTGTGTAAGCGTGATGGCCCGGCCGCCGCTGCGCCAGCGCACCCGTGAGGGCGTGAACAGATTGACATAGAGGGCGCCGGGCGCGTGGAAATAGGCGTTTCGCACGTAGTCCGCCACGCCCTGCGCCAGGGTGCCGGAGCAGCATGGCCACTTTTCCGGATAGAAGACCTTCTTCCCGTCCGGGTGATAGCTCGAGTAATACGGCGAATTGCCGTTGGAGTCCGGCGGCTTCACCGTCATCAGCCCGTTCCACATGATCCGCTCGAGCCCGTCGCCGTAGCGCGCATCGCCCGTGAAGCGCATGAGGTAACGTGCGGCCTTCATCGTCGCGAAAGTGCCGCACGGCGTCTCGTAATGATTTGCCGTCGTGGTCAGGCTCGAGGCGAGCGCGCCGGTTCCCGGGGTGAGCAGCAGCTCGTTCGGTCCCCAGCCGCCGGTAGCGTAGCTCTGTTCCTCGAGAAACCTCCAGCCATTGATGACGGCGTCCCGGTAGCGCGGTTCGCCGAGCTGGATGTAGGCCATGGCTGCGGAGCTGAACGCCATGACGTGGCTGTATGCCTGCTGTCCCGCCAGCACGTTCTCGCCGCTCGCCAGCGGGTCGAAGTACGGTCCGTCGAGAAGATACTTCACGGCTAGGTCGCGGATGCGCCGCTCGCCGGTCAGATGCGCCGCAGTGAACAGGTTCTCCGAGACGATATAGGTTTCGTCATAGGGCGGGTTTTTCACGCCGATGCGATTGCGGCTGACCGGCGAGATGAACGGCAGCGCTCCGCGGATCACCCGCGGAATCAACTGGCGAGCGGAGCGCACGCCGCTCAGGTAATACGCGTCGATCAAGCCGATCATGTGCTTGTCGAGCACGTAGGCCGGCCACACCTGCCATGCGCCTTCGCCGGCATAGGGCACCGGATTTGCGTCGAGCGCCTCGGCAAAGCCGTGTATCAGCTCGTGCACTTTGTGCCGGCACGCATCGTCACCGGTGCAGCGTCCGAAGCGCGCGATGCCGGAAACGTACTGACCGAACGCATGACCGGGTATGAAGCCTCCTTTGCCGTACCAACCGCCCATGTCGACGCCCGGTGCGTGCAGTCCGGCGTGCTGCCGGTACACCTGCAGCAGCCGATCGTTATCCAGCGCCAGGTAATGCGCGTGGATGAAGTCGTACTGGGTCTTGAGTGGACCGCCGGTCAGCGCCACGTCCGCATAGTCGAATTCGCGCAGCTGCTCGACGGCCGTGGTGTTGGGAGTCGCGGCCCTGGTGCGGCGCGGCCACAGGGTGCGCCGCGCGGCGAGGCCGGCGCCGGCCGCCGTTGCTGATTTGAGGAAGGTCCGGCGGGTGGTGGTTGAACTCATGATGATACCTCGCGATGCAGACGGTTGATCGCCGCGATGAGCGCGGCAGCCGGCTCGCGCGTCGCCAACGCCTCGTTGAGGCGCTGCGCGGCCGCAACCTGGAATGTCATGTATCCGGCATGGCGCGGGCGGACCCACGCGCCCTCGAGTGTTGCCCGCGTGTTGCGGAAGAAGTCGAGCGAATCACGGTTGGCGAGCGGGTCTTCCCACGCGGCGCGGTGCGCGGGTTGGCCGCCGGCGGCGAGGTACGGTCCGTTTTGCGCTTCTGCATCCGCCACCCAGCGTGCAAATGCCATCGCCGCTTCGCGCTCGGGCGAATGGGCCGAGACGGCGATGCCCGTGCCGCCCAGAACCGATCCGGAGCGCGGCCCGCCGCGCGCCAGCGGGGCCGGATCGCCGAATGCGATCGGTGCGCCGTGCGTGCCGGATCGGGAGTAGCTCACATACCCGTAGATCAGGGGTGCGCAGGCGGCTGGCGAGTCCGCTGCGGCCATGCGCTCCAGGACGGCGATGGGATCCATTGCCAGACAGGCCGGATCGAGCCGGGCAAAAAGCTCGCTCAAGTGCGCGTACGCCTCCTGCCCGGTGCGCGGCTCCAGCAGGTCGCCGGCCTGCACTCGACCTGGACATCCGGCCAATCCACACAAGGTGAACAGAGCCATGAGGTTGTGCGGCGGCCGCAATGGACAGAGCACCGAGCCTTCGGCGGCGAGGGCCAGGACCGATACCCAATCCGCCAGAGGAGCGGACAGCCGGTCGGGACGCCAAGCCTGAACCTGTGCCGCGGCGTCGATCGGGAGAGCCCAGAGCCGCTGCGCCCAGAAATAGCTCTGTACAGAGGCGCCGACCGCGCCGCCGGCCAGCCGCTCACGGTCGGCGGCATCGCCGAGTGGCGCGAGACATCCGGCGCGCGTGACCTGCCCGACGTGCGGATGATCGATCACGATGAGGTCATAGCGGGCCGCAAGCTCGCTGACCGGAAAGGACTCGAAATCCTGCAATGAGCGCCGTTCCCACGTGATGCGCACCCCGCTGCGGGCAAACCACGCCGCCGAGCAGGCCGCGAGCGGCTCGTAGCCCCGGGGATGATCCCAGGTCATCCCGCGCAAGACGATCGGTCGGTCATCCGGCATTGCCCATCCCCCTCACCCGGACACCGCAGGTCCAGTTGACTTCATTCGGTAACGAACATAGCATTTATCTGCAAACTACGCGAGGAGACCGGTTGAAGACAGCGCACGCGGACCGCGGCGCGCCCACGACCACCGCTGAGCGGCCGTTGGAGGGGATGCTGGTGCTGGATTTCAGCCAGTTTCTGGCCGGGCCCTCCTGTTGCCTGCGGCTGGCCGATCTCGGCGCCGAGGTCATCAAGGTGGAGCGTCCACAGGGGGGGGATCTGTCCCGCCGCCTGTATCTTGCCGATCAGTCGTTCGGCGGGGACAGCGCGCTCTTTCATACCATCAACCGCAACAAGCAGAGCTTCGCGGCGGACCTGAAAAATCCGCTGGACTTGCAGCGGGCCAAGGCGCTGATCGGGCGCGCGGATGTCATGGTGCACAACTTCCGACCGGGAGTGATGGAGCGGCTCGGCCTGGACTACGCCACGGTTGCGGACCTCAACCCGCGCATCATCTACGCCGCGATCACCGGTTACGGCTCCGAGGGTCCCTGGCGTACCAAGCCCGGACAGGACCTGCTCGTACAAGCCATGTCCGGGCTCGCATGGCTTTCCGGGGACGCCACCCAGGGCCCGGTGCCGATGGGCGTCTCGATCGCCGACCTGATGTCCGGCGCGCATCTGTGCCAGGGCGTGCTCGCCCTGCTCGTGCGGCGCGCACGTACCGGCCTCGGTGGGCGGGTCGAGGTCAGTCTGTTCGAGTCGGCGATCGACATGCAGTTCGAGCAGTTCACCGCGTTCCTGAACGGGGACGGCCAACAGCCCCCGCGTGATGCGGTTAACAACGCCAGTGTCTATATCGGCGCGCCGTACGGCATCTATCAGACCGCCGACGGCTACCTCGCCGTGGCGATGGCGCCGATCGATCGCCTCGGCGAGCTCATCGGCTGCGAGGCGCTGCGCGCCTACACCGATCCGTCCGGCTGGTTTACCGAGCGGGCCCGCATCAAGTCCATCCTGGCCGCGCATCTGGCCACGCGGGAGAGCGAGCACTGGCTGGCGATACTCGAGCCCGCCGACATCTGGTGCGCCGAGGTCTACACCTGGCCGCAAATGCTCGAGCACAACGGATTTGCCGCGCTGCGGCTGACCCAGACCATCCACGACGCCGATCACGGCACACTGCGCACCACGCGCTGTCCCATCCGGATCGACGGGGCCGTGCTGACCTCGCCCCGCGGTGCCCCGACGCTCGGCCGCGACACGGACGAGATCGCGCACCGATTCCAGCTCGACACCGAGGAGGAGCGCGCGTGATTGCCGAGCAGTATTTCGAAGACTACGCGGTCGGCAGCGAACGGCGCACGTTCGGCCGCACGCTCACCGAAGCGGACATCGTGACGCACGCCGGCCAGACCGGCGATTTCTTCCCGCATCATATGGACGCCCAATGGTGCGCGCAGCAGCCGTTCAAACAGCGAATCGCCCACGGCACGCTCGTGCTGGCCATGGGCATCGGCATGACAGCCGATGCCATCAATCCCAGAGCCATGTCCTACGGCTATGATCGCGTCCGATTCATCAGGCCGGTGTACATCGGCGATACGCTGACAGTGACCGCGCGCATCAGCGAGCGCCGTGATCACCCCAAGCGCAAGACGCACGGAATCGTGGTGGAGGCCGTGCAGATCGCCAACCAGAACGGGCAGACCGTTCTGGCGTGTGAGCACCTGTATCTGGTCGAGCGGCGCGAGGCGCTGGCGTGAGCCTCGGGCGGCGAGCCGGGTCGCGCCTGCGGGCCACGGCCGTCGCCGCCGCTCTGGCCGTGCTGTCGAGCCTGCCCGCCAGCGCGGCCCCCTTGCGTTTGGCGCTCGCCAGCGCCGGCTTGAGCTATCCGTTCGCCGCCGCCATCGCGCGCGGATTTCGCCGCGCGGCGGCGCGCGCCGGTGTCCAGGCGATCGTGCTCGATGCTCAGAACCGCGTGCAGAGGCAGGCCAACGACCTGCAGGACCTCATCGCCGAGCACGTCAACGGCATCGTGCTGATGCCACTCGATTCCGTCATCGCGCAGAGTTGGGTGAACGACGCCGCGCGCGCCGGCATACCGGTGGTTGCGGTCGGCTCCGAAGTGGGCGACCCGCGCACCCGGCCGCTGCGTGAGGTGTATCCGAAGCTGGTCGCGCTCGTCACCCAGGACGAGACGGCGGCGGGCCGCGAGGCCGGGCGGCTCGCGGCCACGCTGCTGCCCTCGGGGCGACTCGCCCGCATAGCGATCATTCAGGGTGCGCCGGGCTTCCCGGAGGTGCTGCAGCGTGAGCAGGGCTTCGAGCAAGGGCTCGCCGCCGCGCATGTCCGCTACCGTATCGTCGCCAGCCAGCCGGCCGATTGGCGCACCCAGGAAGCCGACATCGTCTGTCAGAATATCCTCGAGGCACACCCGAACGTCGATCTGTTCTTCAACGAGGCCGACAACATGGCGGTCGGCTGCGCCCGCGCAGTCAGCTCGGCGGGATCCACGGCCAAACTGATCGGGATCGGCGGCTCGCGTCTGGCGATTCTCTCGCTCGAGGCCGGCCGCATCGACGGGACCGTGTGCTACAAGCCGCTCGAGCTCGGCCGGCTCGCCTTCGATGCACTGTACGGCGAGGTGACGGGGCGCAAGCCTCTGCACGCCGCGTTCATTACCTACAGGACTCCGGGCATCACCCGCGCCAACGTGGGCGAGTGCCGCGGCGAATGGTGAGGGTCGCAATGCGCGAAACCTCGCCGCCGCTGCTCGCGCTGGAGCGACTCGCGAAGGTGTATCCGGGCGGGACCGTGGGCCTGCGCGGCGTCGATCTCGCCGTCCGGCCCGGTACCGTGCATGGATTGCTCGGTGCCAATGGCGCCGGCAAATCGACGCTCATCCGCATCCTGTGCGCGGCGGCGCAGGCTACCTCCGGCAGGATTCTCTGGCACGGCGAGCCGGTGCACTGGCAGCGACCCGCGCAGGCCCGGACCGCCGGGATCGCGACGCTTCACCAGCAGATTCCGCTGGTGCCGGCACTGTCGGTGCTGGAGAATGTTTTTTTGGGGCAGCGCGCCCTGCTGCGCCGCGGTGCCGCGCCGCGCCGGCGACTCGGGCTGTTGATGGATGCGATCGACTATCGACTGCAGCCCGACCAGCCTGTCTCGGCGCTTGCGATCGGCGAGCGCCAGATGGTGGGTATTCTCCAGGCCCTCGCGGCCGACGCGCGCCTGATCGTGATGGACGAGCCGACTGCATCGCTGGCCGGGGCAGAGCGGCGCATCGTGCACGCCGTCATCCGCCGGCTCGCGGACGAGGGCCGCACCGTGTTGCTGGTGACCCACTTTCTCGACGAGGCCCTCGCGTTGACCGACGAGCTGACCGTGCTGCGCGACGGCGCTGTGGTGCTGCGCGCCGTGACCGCGCAGACCGACGAAGCGGCGCTCGCCACGGCGATCGCCGGGCGCGCGATTCAGCGGGCCGCCCGCCCGATTCGCTCCGCCCGAGCCGACACCGTGGTGCAGATCGAGGCATTACGCTCCCCGGGCCGTCTTGCGCCCTGCTCGTTTACGGTGCGCGCCGGCGAGGTGCTCGGGATCGCCGGCTTTCTCGGCTCCGGCCGCAGCGAGCTGCTGCACGCCATTTTCGGCGCGGACCCGGACGCGCGCGGCGAAGTACGTGTCCTCGGCCGGCGCGTGCCGCGTACCCCGGCCGGCGCGGTCCGCGCGGGCGTCGCGCTCGTGCCGGAGGATCGCGCCGCGCAAGCCCTGCTGCCCGCGCTGCCTCTGTGGCAGAACATGACCCTGGTGCATCTGCGGCGCTTCTCGCGGTGGGGACTGTTTCCACGGGCACGCCAGGAGCGCGCCGCGGCCGCGGATGCCGTGCGGCGTCTGGCGATCAAGGCCCACGATCTGCAAATGTCGGTGGGAGAGCTCTCCGGAGGCAACGCCCAGAAGGTAAGCCTGGCGCGCTGGTTGTGCGGGCCGACGCGCCTGTTGCTGTTGGATGAGCCGACGGCCGGCATCGACATCGGCGCGAAGGCCGAGATCTTCGAGGAGATCCACGCACTCGCCGACACCGGCGCGGCCGTCATCCTGGTCGACTCGGAGCTGAAAGTGCTGCTCGCCGAAGCCGATCGAATCCTGGTGATGCGTGCAGGGGCGGTCGTCGCCGAGCGCGCCGCGGGCAAGACCGATGAGCCGGAGCTGATCAGACTGGCGGCCGCAACGGCGCCCGGTGCGCGGGACGAGCCGTCGCGCAGGTGTGCCCAGTGAGCCGCGCCGGGGGGACGCTGCGGCGGAAATTCGGGCTGCGCGAGGCAGGCGTGTATTACGCGCTGCTGTTGCTCGTGACGATCCTCACGGCGGCCACCGCCATGCTGGGTCGGCCGAGCTATCTCAGCCCGGTCAACCTGATCAACATTCTGTACCAGACCGCGCCGGTCGCCATCATGGGCGTGGCGATGACCGTGGTGTTGATCACCGGCAACTTCGATCTGTCGGTGGCCTCGGTCGCGGCCCTCGCCGCCGCGGTGGATATCATCGTCATCGGTCACGGCGGATTCTGGCTTGCCATGGCCGCCTCGCTCGGCGTTGCCGCCGTCGCCGGCATATTGAACGGCGTCATGGTGGAGCTGGTCGGCATCAACGCATTCATCGTCACGCTCGGTACACTGACCGCGATTCGCGGCCTGGTGCTGGTGGTGACCGGCGGCCGCTCGCTGATGGTGAGCACTCCCGGGGCGCTGCGCGCGATGACCCACTTCGAGAGCGGACGTGCCGGTCCCTTTCCGCTGCCGATCCTGTACCTGGTGGCCTTTACCGTGGGAGTCGGGCTGACGCTGCACCTGACCGCCGCGGGCCGCCGCGTATACGCCGTCGGCGGCAACCCCGAGGCGGCCCGGCTGGCCGGCATCAACGTGCGCGCCTACAAGCTCGGCGCGTTCGTGCTCTGCAGTCTCGCGGCGGGTTTTGCCGGCGTGCTGTACGCTTCCCGTTTCGGCGCCATGAATCCCACCGCCCTCTCGGGGGAGGAACTGACCGTGATTGCGGCGGCCATCCTCGGCGGGACATCATTGTTCGGCGGCGCCGGCAGCGTCCTGAATACGGTGGCGGGCGCACTGGTGCTTTACACTCTGACCAACGGCTTCAACATCCTGAACCTCGGCGCCAACTACCAGGGCTTGATCGAGGGCACGGTGCTGATTGCCGCCGCGGCGATTTACACCGTCGGCGGCCGGCGGCGCGCCCCGCGCCGCATCGTGGCCGAGCTGGCCGCCGGGAGCGGCGCGGCGGGGGACGAGACGGGCACCCATGAGGCAAAATCCCAGGCCGCCGCACGCTCAGCCGCAAAGGAGATCGTATGACGCACGATAGCCTGCTGACCCTGGAGGAACGCCGCACGAAGTATTCCGTGCCGGCGCTGGAGAAGGGTCTGGACGTACTGGAATACCTTTCCGATCAAGCCGTCCCGCTCTCTCAGGCGCAGATCGCGCGGGCGCTCAACCGGCAGGCCGGGGAAATCTTCCGCATGCTTGCCTGCCTGGAGAGCCGCGGCTACCTCAGGCGCGAGCCGACCACGGGCGCGTACTCCTTGACGCTGAAGCTCTTCGAGCTTTCCCGCACACACTCCCCGTACGAGGTGCTGCTCAAGGCGGCCCAGCCGCTGATGCGCGGTCTGGCCGAGGATCTGCGTGAATCCTGCCATCTGTCCGTGCTGCATCGCGAGCGGGTGCTCGTGCTGGCCCAGGAAGAAAGCCCCAAGCCCTTCCGGCTGTCGGTCGAGGTCGGCTCCCAGCACTCGCCCCTGCACACCACCTCCGGGCGGGTATTGCTGGCCAACATGACGCCGGCGGATTGCGAAGAACTCCTCACTCACGATCTGGAGTGGCGCCGCGAGAAGCCGGCCGCGCGTGCGCAGTTCCTGAAGCGCCTGGCGGCGATCCGCGCGCGCGGCTACGAGCGCGCCGAAGGCGAGCGATTCATCGGCGGGCTCGACATCGGCGTGCCGATCGGCGCGCCGGCCTCGTCCATCAAGGCGGTGCTCACCATTGCCACGCTGAAGGAGAAGTCGGGTCCCACCCTGGAGACCATGCTGCCGGCACTCAAGGCGTGCGCCGACGTCATCGCGGTGCACGCGGGCCTGAAGCCGGAAGAGGAGGTCTCCGATGCGGCAGCTGCGCATAGCAGTTCGCAAGTTTGATCCGTTCGCGAACGCCCTGCGCCGGCAGTTCGCGGAGTTTACGCGGGATGCCGGGGGGGATGATCGCCTGCAGTTGGAGCTGCTGGAGCTGAACGACCTGCATGCGCGGCTGTTTGCGCACGGGGCCCTCGTGGACGGATCGGTCGATCTGGCGTTCCTGTCGACGGACTGGCTGGCGGAGGCTCAGGCCTCTGGGGTCATTGAAGACCTGCGGCCCCATATGACCCGAGCGCCGATCGCCGATTTCCCGCACGCCTGGAGCCCCTCGCTGGTACGGCTTGCGGATTTCGCCGGCGGCTTCTGGGGTCTGCCCTATCACGACGGTCCTGAATGCCTCATCTACCGCAAGGATCTGCTGCACGCGGCCGGCCTGGCGGTCCCCGCCACCTGGGACGACTTCCATGCGGCCGCCCGGCGGCTGCACGCGCCGGATCAGGGCCTCAACGGCACGGCGCTTGCGCTGTTCCCCGACGGTCACAATGGCTTCTACGACTTCTGCATCCAGGTGTGGTCACGCGGCGCAGAGCCGTTCGACGCGCGCGGAGGTCCGCAGCTGTGCTCGTCCCAGGCCGAAGCGGCGCTCGACTTTCTCCGGCGGCTGGCGCGCGACGATGCGGCGCTCGCGCCCGAGGCACGTGAGTTGGACAGCGTCAAGGCGGGATTGCTGTTCTGTGCGGGCAAGGTGGCCCTGATGGCCAACTGGTTCGGGTTCGCCGCGCTCGGGGAATCCTGGGCCGACAGTCGCGTCAGGGGACGGGTTGCGGTGGCGCCGCTGCCCCGGGGTCCGGAGGGGCGCAGTGTGTCACTCAACGTCTTCTGGGTGATCGCGCTCGCCGCCGGCTCGCGCGTGAAAGACTGGGCATGGTCATTCCTGCGGCATCTGGCCACGGCACCCATGGACAGGATCACCACCCTGGAAGGCGCGATCGGCGTGCGCCGCTCGACCTGGGCGGACGCCGAGGTGAACCGGTTGGTTCCGTTCTACCACGAGCTCGACACCCTGCACGCGCACGCGCGCGAGCTGCCGCCGCATCCGCGGCTGACCGAAATCGCGCACGTGATCGATGCGCTGCTTGCCCGGGCGCTCGACACCGACGAGCCGAGCCGGGCGCTGTTGAGCGTGGCCCAGCGCAGCATCGAGGCGATCGTCGGATGAGCGCCGCCTGGGAGTTGCCCGAGTTGCGCCAATGCCATCCATTGCCCTCGGCGCCCCGTCCCATCGTCATCATCGGCACCGGCGGCATCGTCAACGACGCACATCTGCCAGCGTACCGCAAAGCGGGCTTCGCCGTGTCGGGGTTGTTCGATGTCGACGCCGACAAAGCCCGCGCGACCGCCGAGCGCTGGGGAATCGGGCGCGTCTACGGCTCGCTCGAGGAAGCCGCCGCCGTCGAGGGCTGCGTGTTCGACGTCGCGGCGCCGCCCGTGGCCCATCGCGGCATTCTCGCTGCGCTTGCCCCCGGGGCGGTGGTCCTGGTTCAAAAGCCGCTTGGACTCGATCTGGCGCAGGCCACCGCGATCCGCGCGCTGTGCCGGCAGCGGCGGCTGACGGCGGCGGTCAACTTTCAATTGCGCTTCGCTCCCATGATGTACGCGGCCGCCGACGCGCTGGCCCGCGGCCTGCTCGGTCCGCTGCTCGATCTGGAAGTGCATCTGAGCCTGGTGACACCCTGGGAGCAGTTTCCGCATCTCATTCCCAATCCGCGCGTCGAGATCGTATCGCACTCGATCCATTATCTCGACACGATCCGCGCCCTGGCCGGCGAGCCGCGGGGCGTGCTCGCCCGGACCTATCATTATCCGGGCAGTCCACTCACGCAGACTCGTACCTCCGCGATTCTCGATTACGGCACGGAGCGGCGCGTGACACTCTCGATCAATCATCACCATGACTTCGGCCGGCGGTTTCAGGACGCGACGATCCGTATCGAGGGCGAGCGCGCCGCCGCGCTCGTGAAGCTCGGGCTGCTGCTCGATTATCCCCGCGGCGAGCCCGACGAGTTATGGATCGCTCCGCGGGGCGGCCCCTGGCGGAGCGTGCCTGTGCACGGCGGGTGGTTTCCCGATGCGTTCATCGGCACGATGTCCAACCTGCAGCGATTCGCGAGCGGCGAAGACGAGGTGCTGCACACCTCGGTGGACGATGCCTGGCGTACCATGGCGCTGGTCGAAGCCTGTTACCGTTCGAACGATTCCCCCGGAACCGCCATTCCCCAACCCTGACGAGCTCCCCGAGAACAGACATGCATCCTGGCGACTCTTCCGTGCAAGGCAAGACCGCGCTGGTGACCGCCGCGGCGCAGGGCATCGGGCGCGCCAGCGCGCTGGCGCTTGCGGCCGCGGGCGCACGCGTCGTGGCCACCGATATTGACGAAGCCAATCTGGCGTCTTTGAGCGGACAGGGCATCGAGACCTGCCGCATGGATGTGCGCGATGCCAAGAGCGTTGCAGCCGGTGTGGCCCGTGCCGGGGACGTGGACATTCTGTTCAACTGCGCCGGTTGCGTGCACCACGGAACGGTCCTGGAGTGCACGGACGCGGAGCTCGATCTCGCCTACGACCTGAACGTCAAGGCGATGGTCCGCACGATTCGCGCGGTGCTGCCCGGCATGCTTGCGCGTCGTGACGGGTGCATCATCAACATGTCGTCGGTGGCGAGCAGCGTCAAAGGTGTGCCGGTGCGCTGCGTCTATGCAACGACCAAGGCGGCCGTGATCGGCTTGACGAAATCCGTGGCCGCCGACTACGTCAGCCACGGCATCCGCTGCAACGCCATCTGTCCCGGGACCGTCGAGACCCCATCGCTCGAAGGCCGGCTGCGCGCCCAGGGCGACTACGAGCGGACGCGCGCGGCCTTCGTCGCCCGCCAGCCGATCGGGCGGATCGGCCGGCCCGAGGAGATCGCCGCTCTGGTGGTACACCTCGCCGGCGCCACCTACACCACCGGGCAGATTCACGTGATCGACGGCGGCTGGAGCATCTGAGCGCCCCTGCGCGCGCAGTGGAGCATAGGCATGCCTTGGAAACGCCGGCCCTTCTATGGGCGTGACATCGCCTCGACGCAC
>JAKBWB010000040.1 GCA_021843755.1 Pseudomonadota bacterium | reverse complement strand
CGCAGGCCATGCCGGTCTGGCGGGAAAAACTCGGCACCGCCCGGGCCGCCGGCGCCAGCACCACCGCGGCCACCACCGCCAGCGCCAGCTGCAATCGCGTCGCATATCGCATCTCAGTCCTCCTCCCGTCAGTCTGAGTCAGTCGGATGAAACCAAACTACTCCTACTTGTTTCCGTGTTTGATAGTGAGTAACACGTATTTCGATATTCAGCACCACCGTATTCGATATTTGGCACCACGAGCGCCTTTCAAGAACTTCGCCGAGTTCGGAATTACGAGAGGCTTTCGCGAACATTGCTGAGTATGATCTGTTTGTGGGCAGACGTTAGGTCGCGAGACTTCTCCCACATCTCTGGAGCGCGGCAGAAGTGGTCAGTTATTGAGGGTCTCAGGAGGAACCATGAACAGAGCGATGACGCGGCATATTGCACTGGTGCTGGGGTCCGCAATCGCCGGCTGTGCGCTCGCCGCAAGTCCTGGACAAACGGACTCCGGCAACCCCGTTCTTGCACCGATTTTCATGAACGTGTAGAACTCGGAAGTGATGAGGACGGCGCGCAGCGCAGCGTCGTCTTCGTGGGATTACCCCTGCTCTATAGCCGAGCGACCGCGATCATCGTCAGGCACGCCTCACCCCGGGGTGGCCGGCCGCCCCAGATTTACCGGAGTTCCCACCCTGATTGACGCGCTGTAGTGGACGGCGGCTGGTTGCCACCGATGCGGCGCCGGGGTGCGATATGGCATGCGGCGCCCTCTGGCGCCCGGTCAGGGTCTGGACGGGGCGGGAGTCAGGCGGCGCCTCGAGCGGCCGGCAAGGCGGCTCGAGCGTTCCAGGGCAGCAGGGCTTCGAGCGCCTCGAGGGTGTCGGCGGCGGGCAGCCGCTCGAAGATGACCAATCCCGCGGGCGTGGACGCAACCGCCGCCGGCACAGCCGGCTCAACTACCTGCACCGCCACGAACCGTCCCGGCACAGCACTCCCGCGCGCTCCCTTCGTTCCGGCCGCCGTCGCTCTCTGCTGCGCAGGCGCCAACATCCCCTTGCGCCGCATCTGCCGGCGCATGCTGTACAGAGAAAACGGGTTCAGCCCCACGCAACGGCAGTACTGCGACAGCCCCATGCCCTGACTGCGCGCTCGGCGTACGTGCTCCAGGTATCGCCGTTCACCCTCGGTCAACTCTTCACGCTTCGCGTTCATCTCGCTCTCCGTCCGCGGCGAAAGCACCGCGACACAGACATCGCCCGCTCAGGCGAAACCGCGAAGCACGCGGTTTACGGAGTCCTTATACGAGGAGTTCGCCACCATCGTGCGCAACACCTGCGTGACACGCTCGGCAAAGACCCCGACGCCCGCCTTCCCGATGCTCACCACCGCAACCGCAACTCCCTGATCCGAAAGGAACTCGCTCACCCCCGGAGCAAGAACTCCAGTTTGATGGCTCTCCGGGTACTGGGGATTGATCAACAGCAGGCGCATGAGGCATGGAGCCTTGACGTTGGATGCGCCAGTGTAGCCGCCCGGATGGTGGGGGATTTGAACGGGTCAAATATGCGGGGTAAGCAACGCGAAGACCGTCACGATCGCCAGTTGCGCGAGCGGATATAGGCTGGCGTGATCAAATAATCTGGCGGCCTCGCGGTTGTCGTGCGAGTGGACGAGCTGCAAGGCTGGCAGCAGCAGCAGGACCACGCCCGCCAAGAGGCTCGCTGCCAGATACGGCACGCCAAGCGCCAGCGGCGACATGCGCGGCAGGAGCAGGCTGAGCAGGACGGTGAGCGTGAGGGTGAGAGCGACCAGTCTGCCGGCCACGCGCGGACCGAAGGCGAGCGGAATGGTTTTGGCGCCGACGCGCCTGTCTTCCTCGACATCGTTCCAGTCCGCCGGGATGTTCTGCCCCCCGATTTCCCAGCACATGAGCCACGCGAGCAGCAAAAGCAGGAGCGAGGGCGAGGGGTGCGGCGTGACGACGAAGACCGCGGCGAGCGGGCCAGCGGATTTCACCAAGCCACTTACCAGCGTGCGCCAATAAGTGACTTTGAGCAGCATGCAGTAGAGCACCTCGAGCGCGGCCGCGACGAGCACAATGATCACGATGACGGGATTCAACAGGTAGGCACCGAGGAGCGTGAGCGCATACCAGAAGGCGAACCAGGCGATGCCGCTGCGCATACCGAGGATGCCTTGCGCAAGCGGATGGCGCATGTCGGAGGTCTCAAGCGCATAGCCCGAGTTGATCCCACCGCCGGCGAACTTCGCGCGGTCGGTCCTGACGCCGACGAGATCGTTCAACGCATAGATGGCGGTATAACCGGCACCGGCGGTGAGGAGCGACAGCAGGAGCACCCGCCACGAGGGCAGATGCCCGAGCCAGAGCAGGGCGACGAAGCCGGGCATGGCGGCATCGACGATGCCGTGCTTCGATCGGGACAAGGCCAGGAATCGCCGCATCGGAGTCTCACCCTTTCTTGACGAAGCAGGCCATATAATTGATATCCGCCCGGTCGGGGGCCATCCGGAACCGCCTCGTCAGTGGGTTGTAGAGGAGGCTTGCGATGGCGGCGAATTCAAGGCCGCTCGATCGCGCCCAGTCGCGCAACTCCTGCGGGCGGATCAGTCTTCGGTACTGATGCGTCCCGCGCGGCAGGAGTCTGAGCACGTACTCGCCGGCGAGGATGGCGAACAGAAACGCCTTGAGCGAGCGATCGATGGTCGAGAAAAAGGCCCGCCCGCCGGGCTTCAGCAGCCCCGCGCAGGCGGCGATCACCTCGCGGGGATCGGGCACGTGCTCCAGCATTTCCATGCAGGTCACGGCATCGAAGCCGCTCTGGGCCTCTTGCGCGATCTGCTCCACGCTCATGTCGCGGTAGTCGATCTCAAGGCCATGGGCGGCGGCATGCCGGCGGGCGGCCTCGAGCGTCGGCTGCGACAGGTCGATCGCGGTCACGCTAGCGCCGGATCGGGCTAGAGCCTCGGCGAGAATCCCGCCCCCGCAGCCCACGTCGAGGATTTTCGGCCGGGGGGGCTCGATCTGCCCGAGGATGAATGCGCTGCGCAGCGGGTTGATGACATGCAACATGCGCATCGGACCCGCGTCGTCCCACCACATGCGCGAGACGCGGTCGAACTTCGCGATCTCCTGCTGGTCAGCGTTCGAGAGCCGGTTCATGGTGTATGCAGAGACGCTCGTGGAGCGCCGTGATGGCAGACTCGATTTCCCGCCGGGCGATGTCGTTCAGGAAGACGCAGTGGCCGAGCGAGTCCGGCATGGGCGAGCGTTGTGCGCCGTTGCGGTGCTCGATGCGCTCGAGAAGGGCCCGCCAGAGAAGTTCCGGGTCGAGGAGCTCGATGTTGAGCGAGAGCCCGAGCGCATCGATCAGGCGGAAAATCCGCTCCGTTTCCCGCTCGGACAGCAGGTACCGTCTTCTTGCGATCAGGGTCGAGACGGCGATGTCGAGAAGCACCGCCTCACCGTGAAGCAGGCGGGCTTCGTGGCGGGATTCGAGCCCATGGCTGAAAGTGTGGCCGAAATCCACCTTGCGGGACAGGTTGTCCTCGAAGAGGTCCGGCTCCAGTTCCTCCAGCATTCCCGATATCGCGCGCTCGAGGATCCTCCCGCCGGCGGGGTTCTGGAAGCGCCTGTCGATACTCTCGGCCCCGTGCTCCTCGAGCAGTCGGAACAGACCGGCATCCTTGATGATCGCGAGCTTGAGGATCTCACACACGCCATTGAGGATGTGACGGCGAGGCAAAGTCCTCAGGAACTCCTTGTCGAGAAGGACCCGCAGCGGCGGCTCGAAGCTGCCCAGGCGATTCTTGTGGCCGTTGAAATTGATGGCCGTCTTGATCCCCACGGAGGCATCGACATAGCCCATCAGGGTCGTGGGGACTTTGATGTGCGGCACACCGCGCCGGTAGCTGCTCGCGACGAATCCGACCACATCGGTGAGCACCCCGCCGCCGATGGCGATGATGGGTTCATCGCGGCGTTGGATCGGAAAGTCATCCAGCTCGCGCAGGATCTCGAGGTAAGCGTCCACTCGTTTTCTCTGCTCGCCGCCGGCGAAGCGGACGATCTTGGCGTCGATCCCGTGATGCGCGAAGTAGGACTGCAGGTCATCGGCGCAATGGCGCGCGACGTTTCGGTCTAGGACCACGAACCGGCGCCCCCGCTCGAGCCTGCCGACCGAAAGCAGCGCTCGGTTCTGCGGGTCGAAGAGCTGCGGGGCCTCGACGATATCGTAAGCAATCCGGCGATGGTAGGTGATGCGCCACCGGGCGCGGTTGCCGCTCATACCGCATCCAGCCAGGTGGATTTGGACTCCAACACTTCGCGGGCGACTTTCCGGGCGAGCTCCAGACTGTGGTTGCGGAAGTTGCCGCACTGATCGATGCGCGCGTAAGGGACGGTCGTCGCGCTTCCTATGCCGGTGAGAATATCCTCCAGAACGCGGAGGATTCGCTTGGCGCGGCCTTCGTTCAGGAAGGTGAGATAGAAGCCGGTCTGGCAACCCATGATGCCGACGGACACGAAATGTGCCGGCAAGTTGTGCTGCAAGCCTTCCAGCAGAAAGTGCTCTACGGAGTGCAATTCCGTGGCGGAGAGGTATTCGCCAGCGTTCGGGCGCCGGATGCGCAGGTCCACGCAATAGACCACATCGCCATTCTCGCCGGACCTGGCGGACCGCAACTTGATGCTCGGCGCCTTGAGAAGCCGGTGATCGAGTTCCCCTACGGTCTTGGGATCCCAGCCCAGCGCTTCGACGTTGATCATGGTGGTTCCGGAAAACTCAGGTGCGGCGCTCGCAGCCACGCGCAAATCGGCTATGCATGCGCGTCCGTGAATTGCGCCAGGTGCCGGTAACTGTCGGTGAGGGCCCTTTGCCACGATTCGACATGGTGATACAGCTCGACTGAGGCGTAGCCCGAAAAGCCATTGCGGGTCAACGCGTTGAAGCTGGCGCGGAAATCCAGCGTTCCTTCTCCCGGGATCTCGTGGAAGTGCGCGATACCTGTTCGCGTGTTGGCGACCATCTTGTCGAGCAGCGGCGGGTTCTTCGCACCGCGCAGATAGGCGATCACCGGCTTGGCGCGCTCCAGCACCTCGTAGCTCAGCCCCGGGATGGAGATCAGATAGGTGAATATCTCATCGTCCAGGGGCGATGCGCCGGCGTACAGGCTCGGGTAATCGATGTAGCGCGGATCTCCGTGCACTCTCGCCTGGGCGAGCAGTGACTCGATCCGCCGCCGCCGCGCGGGGCCCGGCTTCGCATCGCAGAAATAAAGTGGATGGTCGCGGTCCACGAGCAGATAGTCGGCGGTATCGGGGAAGTAGATGAGCTTCGCCGCGACATCCAGATCGAAGGTCAGGTCTTCGGCGTCCTTCTCGATTTTGAGGTTGTAGCCCCGCCGGGCGTCCGAGACGTGCAGATAACGGGTGTGCGGTGCCGCCGCGGCGAGCGCGGCGATGTAGTTCTTCTCCGAACAATACGCGTGGCAGATGTCCACGTGCAGCTTGAAGCGCGGCGAATCGATCTGCTCGATCAGCGCCAGACCCTGATCGAACGTCTCGATGAGCATGCCGGGCTCGGGCTCGATCAGCAGGGTAATATCCTCATCATCGCGGATCGCTCGCAGGCACTCCTCGATGCTCTCCAGAAGGAGCAGGTGGGGATCCACGGAAGGGTGGCTTACGTGCTCGTCCCGGATGAATCCGCTGCCGAAGGTGACCAGCGGCGCGCCCAGCTGGCGGGCGAAGCGGATGCCGCGCTTGATGAGATCGATGCGGCGCTTGCGGCCCGCCAGATCGAGGGAGATCAGCGACGGCTCGTGCGGCCGGGAGGGAGTGAAGAAGTGAGAGGCGGTCGCCACGCACGCGGCCCTCACTCGGGCCGTCTGCAGCCGTTTCCTGAGGGTCCCCAGGTCCTCATCGCTGATGTCGAAGGGGTTGAGCTGGCGGCGATGGAAGGAGATTTCGATTCCCGCGTACCCGGCGCGGTCCACCGCGTCGATGGCGTCCAGGAGATCCAGATCGGTCAACCCAAAGGTGCTGTAACTGAGTTGGAGCTCGCCCATCAACCTATGCCTGCATGGAAGAGGTGTTCAGGCTCGCGTTGTCCGGTCTTTCATTTCTCAGCGTTTGAGACGGCGCCTGGCGAGTGCCTGAGGGTTCGTCCGCCCGCTGGTGCGCGCCGCGGCTTTGCCTGCGGTGCCATGCAGCGGTCAGCAGCGCCCGGGCGAGACATAGCCGGCCGCGCAGCAGAACCTGTTCCGGCGCGCTTCTGCGATACAGTGTGGCAAACTCGGTGAGTCCCGCCAGCAGTCCCCGTCCATCGCGGACGATTCCGGCATGTGTCCACATGAGGCGGCGCAGATCGACCCAGACTTCCGGATCGAGCTGCACAGCCGTTTCGTCTAGTACGATGTCGGGTCGGGCAGCGGAGCGTCTCGTCGATCCTCGCTGGCGCGAGAGTGACACGCCCAGTCGTCGTCCGAAAACGACAGCCTCGAGCAACGAGTTGCTTGCCAGGCGGTTTGCGCCGTGCACGCCGCTGCACGCCACTTCACCGCAGGCCCATAGACCATGGAGACTCGTGCGTCCATCCAGATCCACCGCGACACCGCCCATGTGATAGTGCGCCGCCGGCACGACGGGGATAGGATCGCGCGCCGGGTCGATGTGGTGAGTGAGGCACAGCGCGCGCACCTGAGGGAAGGCGTTCTCATCGTTTGACATAATTTCCCTGGCATCGAGCCAAACGCCCCGTCCCTGGGACACTTCGACCCATACGGCACGCGCTACCACATCCCGTGGCGCCAGATCACCGTCGGGATGAACGTCCTGCATGATGCGCCGACCTTGTTCGCCGACGAGCGCGGCGCCAGCGCCCCGTAGTGCTTCGGTCACCAGGGGCAGTGGGTCTGCCGCGCATGCGAGCGCGGTGGGATGAAATTGGACGAATTCCAGGCCCTGGAGCCGCGCGCCGGCTCTTTGGGCCATCGCCAGTCCATCTGCGCAGGCCGATGCGGGATTGGTTGTGTGCAGGTAAAGCTGGCCGATGCCCCCGGTGGCGAGCACCGTATCGTTTGCGCGCAACGCGATCGCTCCTCCGCCGGAGGAGACCGCAATGACCCCGGATACCCCGGCGGGATCGCGTATCAACGAGATGGCGGTAAGGCCGGTCAGAACCTCGACATTCGGCGCTGCGAGTACCGCATGGTAAAGGGAATTCGTGAGCGCGGCGCCCGTCGCATCGCCGCCGACGTGCAGCACCCGTGCCCGATCATGCGCCGCCTCGCGGTGCAATGCCCAGTGATCGCCGGTGCGGTCGAAGCGGACACCTTGCACCTCGAGCCAAGTGATGGCCGCCGGGGCTTCGCGGCACAGCAGCATCACGGCCGGCAGCCAGCTTTCACCGGCTCCGGCGCGCATGGTATCCGCCGCGTGCAGCTCCGGGTCGTCATCCGGGCCGACCGCGGCAGCGATTCCGCCCTGCGCGAGCGAGCTGGCCGCCGCGGCAAGTGGAGTATTCAGACACAACAGTGTGACCCGGCGGCGTGTGCTCGTGCCAAGCGCGGTGGCAAGCCCGGCAAGCCCCGCGCCGACGATCAGGACGTCGCATTCGGTACGCTCCATTTCAGGCTCTCTTCGATTCGCACGGTCTCGCTGCCGGGGAGAATTCCGCGGCGGCGGCTCGCTGCGGCGCGGTGAGCTCCAGCATGCGCTGCACCGATCTGCGGGCTCTTGGGGCCACCTCGTCCGGCACTTCCACCCGCGGACGGAGGCACTGGAGGCTGTCGCGAATCTTCGCCAGCGTGATGCGCTTCATGTGCGGACAGAGATTGCAGGGCCGCACGAACTGAATCTCGGGGTGCACGGCCGCGACATTGTCCGACATCGAGCACTCGGTGAGCAGCAGAGCGGATTCAGGACGCCGCGCCGCGAGCTCCGAGATCATGCCCGACGTCGATCCGATGTAGTCCGCCGCGCGCTGTACCTCGTCAGGACACTCAGGATGGGCCAGCACATACGCGCCGGTGAGCGCGCGGTATTCGGCGATGTCAGCCGCCTTGAAGCGCTCGTGGACCTCGCAATGACCGCGCCATGGGATGATCTCGATGCTCGTCTGCGAGGCCACGTAGCGGGCGAGATATTCATCCGGCACCAGGATGACGCGCTCGCTGCCGAGCGCTTCCACGATGCCGACTGCGTTCGCCGATGTGCAGCAGACTTCGGACTCGGCCTTCACGGCCGCCGAGGTGTTCACATAACAGACCACGGGCACGCCCGGATGCCTGCGGCGCAACTCACGCACGTCCTCCGGTCCGATCGCCTCGGCCAGCGAGCAGCCGGCCTCGGCGTCTGGCAGCAGAACCGTACGTTCTGGGTTAAGGAGCTTCGCGGTCTCCGCCATGAAGCGGACACCGCACATCACGAGCACCTCGGCATCGCTCGCGGCTGCCTCGCGGGCGAGCGCCAGCGAGTCGCCCTGCACGTCTGCGATGCCGTGGAAGATCTCGGGCGTCTGGTAGTTGTGCGCGAGAATGATCGCATTACGCTCGACCTTCAGGCGCTCGATCTCCGCCAGCAACGGCGCGAGCAGCAACCACTCGGGCTCGGGGATGAGGTTGCGCAGGATGTCATACGTACTTTCCGCAGCTGTGCCACGGGCCCGCTTGCGGTTACGCCCCGTCGAGGCGTGCGAAAATGAGTCGAATGGGGACGCCATGGGCGGCACTCTAGCGTTCCTCTCGCGCCCGAAATTTGATCGCGATCAATCGGAATGCTGGACGGCACGACGAAATCCGAGCCTTCCTGCGGTAGCTGCGCGCTGGCCCGAAGACGCCTTCCTACCAACTTCTCCGAGGACCAGACGCGCATCCTCGACAGCGCCGTGAAGCGCGGCCGGGAGTTGCGGACCGGCGCGCCTCCCGTCCGCGCCGGCGCGCGGATGGACGCGTTGTACGTCTCCTCGCCCCCTCATCCCGTGGCACAATTCGCTTGCTTCGGGTGCCCGGCGCCGCCGGGAGCATCGGGAAGGCGGTGAGATTCCGCCACGTGCCCAACGCTGTTATGGGGACTGTCCGGGCGATCTGCGACTGACCTCGGCCGGAAAGGCGCGCGGACGGAGAGCCTCAGGCAGAAGACCGGCCTGGAAGCATCAGAGCGCCGCCTGCTCAGGCGGCCGTTCGTCATTTGCCATGCAGGGGAAAACCATGAGCGCCAATCCGATCCAGACCGGGCAGTTCTCGTCCGCGGAGCGCGACGCCGTATACAAGTGCATTTTCAACCGCCGCGACGTGCGCGGACAGTTCCTGCCAGATCCCATTCCCGATGAGGTGCTGGCGCGGATTCTCACCGCGAGTCATTACGCACCCTCGGTCGGGTTCATGCAGCCGTGGGATTTCATCGTGGTGCGCGAGCAGAACACCAGGCGCAGGGTGTGGGAAGCCTTCCAGACTGCCAACCGCGAGGCCGCCGAGATGTTCGACGACGAGCGGCGCTCGACCTATCGCGCGCTGAAGCTCGAGGGTATCCTCGAGGCGCCCGTCGGCATCTGCATCACCTGCGATCGAAAGCGCGGCGGACCGGTGGTGATCGGCCGCACCCACCAGGGAGAGATGGACCTCTACAGCGCGGTCTGCGCCGTGCAGAACCTCTGGCTCGCTGCGCGCGCCGAGAATATCGGTGTCGGCTGGGTGAGCATACTGCGCCATCGCGACTTGCGCGCGGCGCTGGACATTCCCTCGAACATCCAGCCCATCGCCTACCTATGCGTGGGCTACGTATCGCATTTCTTCGTGCGGCCAGAGCTCGAGGCGGCCGGCTGGCTGCCACGCATGCCGCTGCGCGAGGTATTGTGGTTCGACCGTTGGCACAACCAGTCGGGATCAGAGGCGCTGCTCGGTCACATCGGCTGAAGGCGAGTTACAAGGCGCGGGCGCGCTCGTCCTTGTGCCGGGCGGCATGGCCGCAGACGCGGTGCGCGCACTGCGAGACGTTGCCCGGCGCGGGAGACGCGTGTGAACGCGGCACCCTGGCGCGATCGGCCTGGGATCGGGGGGCTCGGTCTGCTCTGGCGAGTGCCGTTACTGCCTCTGCTGCTCGTGGCGGTCCTGGCGTTCATGATCTTCTGGAAGACGCTCGAGTGGTACTACGGATAACAGATAGCGCCAGTCACGGCGCCTGCGCACCCGCTTTGCGCACCGAAAAAACGAGGCCCTGCAAGGGCCTCGTGGATCACTCGGTTCGATGAACCATAGATGACTCGCCAGTTTCCGCTAGCTCCAAGAACTTCGTCTGGATATGCAGAAAGAACTCTTTTGGCAGCATGCCATACGCGACCGCTGAGGAGTCCTGCCCGGGGAGAGCCCTAAGGTCTGGGCCAGGCCAAATGAACACATTGGACTCCGAGAGAACGATCCAAGATCGATCCGCATCAAGCCCAAGACGGGCCTTCGTGGAAGGAGGGATTTCGACGGCGGGTACACCATCGCCAGGAGGGCTGTGCGTGACAGGTAGCACTCGAACGCGAAGGCACTCATCTGCTTCCCTCAACGACAGGACAACCGCGCATGGCCGCGCTTTAAGTCCGTCCTCGAAGCCCTCGTCCTGTTCTCGTTTCCAGAGGTATGCGTATCGAATGACCAGGCCCGGGTGAGGTTCCGGAAACCTCACGGTTTCCAGTCCTTGAGCTCTGAATCGAGATGTTCAAACCCAGGGGGGTATTGAGCCGCCGCGACCTCAGCGATGTCTTCCGGTGTCAACTCCGATGTCAGAATGGCCCGCCGATCACGCCGCTTCAGCCGGTCGTACTCTTCCACAGCCATGACCACCAGTCTGCGCCTGCCGTTCTTGGTGATCGTGATAGGGTGCTTCAGTGCTTCATCCTGGTACCGTCCCAGGTTGCGCTGATAATCCATCGAACTCACAAGCGAGTCTTTGTCCGCCACGAGAAGTATCCTCCGTATCTCTCGTATACTACATAGGTCTCGTATGTTTTGCAAGGTGCTTCCTCGCGGGGGCATGGCGGCCAAATCCAGCCTTTCGGTAGCGTCGCTGAGGGCCGCCAGGGCGGGGATCCCCACGGAATCCGCTCGAAACCGTCGGACAACTACCCAGGCGCCGTCCGCGGCTTGCCGCCGGCCACCGCGCACGCCGCCTACGTCAATCCGATGGGAGTGGCAGGAGGTGCCGCTATGATCGGCGGCACGCGGTGCGGAACGAGGTCGCATATGACGAAGCGAGGGGTCGGGGACTGGCAGCGGATGCTCGACGTGTTCGCGCAGTCGCCCACCCCAGAAACCGCCCCGCTCAGACTCATACCTGGATTGGAAATTACTGCCAGGATGCAGGTTCGGCACCCATTTCCGGAGAAACCCCGCGCACCGGGCGGCGCATCGAGCGTGCATTTCCGAATCCCGTTCGAATTATTGGCGGGTTCGGGGGAGATTCTGTCTATGAACTCGAGCGAGAACATCGAGGTTATGGACGATGTTGTAGTTACCCAGAGCCCTGCGTGGAAGACTGTCGATTCCGAATGCGCTTCGAATTATTGCGGCGCGTCATGGCGCCGTCGGCACTACCCGCCCGGAGCCTCGACATGGAACCCGATCGAACACCGCCTGTTCAGCCAGATCAGCAGGAACTGGCAAGGGGTGCCGCTCGAGACCTATGACACCGTCCTCAACTATATCTCCACCACCCGGACCAGCGCCGGACTGACCGCCGCTGCCAAGCTCAACTCCAAAACCGACCAGGAGATGAAGTTGCTGAGTATCCGCAGACACCGAACGCTCCCAGCGTGGTACTACACCATCAACCTTACAACCAGAACCGGTCACGAACACTGTGAAGTTGTTTTTGCGTGGTCCCTTGGAGGTAGTGAGATGGCGACCGCTCCCACGGGAGCAGGACCCGGCGACGGGTCTGGGCTTCGAGAACCCGGGTCTGCAGACGAAACCCCAACCGCCTCGGGTGGTCCGCCCATGCCATCTTCCCGGCAGTAGCGCAACCACGTGACCCCCGAGGCGCACGCGAAAGATCACAGCGTTGGTCTTGCGGACACCCCGAATGCAGCCGAGTTGGTCTCCGGAACGTCCGGGGGATTATCGACAACCATCAACGATTGTAGAAGCCTCAACAGTTCCTCGGCGTGGAGGGGTTTGCTGGCGACGCGGAGATTCGGATCGCGGGGAAGCTCGCGGATCACGCTGGACGTGTCTCCGGTGACGAGCACGGCCTTCAGTGGCTTTCCGAGCGCATTGCGAAGTGCCGCGATGACCTGAGTACCCGTCTCCCCGCCGGCCAGGTGGTAGTCGGTCACCAGCAGGTCTACGCCGGTACAAGCCGCAGCGAGCGCATCCGTGAGCGAGGAGACGGCTGTTACATCGTAGCCTGCCACTTTCAGCAACATCCGTGTGGCATCCCGCACGCCCGGGTCGTCCTCCACGAGGAGCAGCTTCAGCGTCTTGCGTCTTTCGGGAGACTGCGTAAGCGGTCCGGAGTCTCCCGATCGCGGGGACGCTAGGGCCACCGGGCCCCGCGCAGGAGGCACGAGCACCGAGAAGCACGAGCCCGTCTCCACCTGCGAACGCACCTCGAGCTTGAGACCGAGGAGATCCGCGATCCGCTTGACGATCGATAGCCCGAGCCCGTAGCCATCGCGCGCGCTATTGGACGCAACGCCGATTTGGTAGAACTCGTTGTAGATGCAGCCGAGTTTTTCCTGCGGAATGCCGATGCCTGTGTCGAGTACATCGATGCGGATGTTCGAGTCGCTGACGACCTGACAGTTTAACGTCACGCGTCCGCACTGAGTGTACTTTATCGCGTTAGCGACGAGGTTGCGCAGAACCCGCTCGATGAGCGCTGGGTCGCTGTGCACGCAACAGCGACAAGTATCGACGTCAAACTGCAAACCCTTGCCTGCGGCGATACCGGCGAACTCGCGCCTCAGTTCCTCAAACAGGGTCGCGACGGCGAAATCCCCGAGCTCCGGCCTCACAGCCCCGGACTCGAGTTTACTGATATCCAGAAGGGCATTGAGCAGACGTGCCATCGCCCCGATCGCCTGTTCCTGTTGAGAGAGTGCCTGGGCCGACTCCTCGTTGCGCATCGTGCGGCGCAGCATCCCGTTCAGGAGTGCGATCGTCTGCAGCGGCTGGCGCAGGTCATGGCTCGCGGTGGCGAGAAAGCGGCCTTTGGCTTGATTCGCCCGGTTGGCCCGATCGCATGCGGCCCGCACCGCCTCGTCGGCTCTACCGCGTGCGATCAGGGTCGCGGCCAGATGCGTATACAGATCCGTCAGTTGCAGCTCTCTTTCTGAAGGCCGATGAGGTTGACGGAAATGTGTGGATAGCATGCCGATTGGTACCCCGTCGAGCCCGCGAATCGGAGTGAACTGGACCGCACGATACCCCCCCTGCGCCGCGATGGCGCGGAACGGCAGATATTCACTGTCCGTTTGCACGTCTTCGATGACGACGCGCTCGCCCGATGATAAGCAGCGGCCGTATGCCCATTCATCACATGAATCAACGCTCGCGAAACAATCGAGAAAGTTCGCCGAGAATCCCCGCTGCATCACGAGTTGACGCTCGCCGGTTTCTGGATCGCGTAACTCGATATTCCCGAAATCGGCCGCCTGCAACGTAACGACGGCGTCGAGAATTTCGCCGAGCATCGTCGACAGGTCGGTCACCTTCATGAGCTGCATGCTCATCTTGCAAAGGCGGCGCATGTCTTCGAGCTGTGCGTTCAATTCGGTCGCAACGCGTTCCCGATGACGCGCATCACGGATGGCCGCAGCAACGAGTACCTCACTGTCGTTCTTGACCAGACGGAGGTTGATCTCCACGGGAACCTCCATACCGTCGTGCCGCAGTCCATAGCCTTCAAGACCGGCGCTCATCGGACGTACACGTGTGTGAGCCAGGTATTCACTGCGGCGGGCCATGTGGCGTTGGCGAAACCGCTCGGGCACCAGGCGCTCGATGTCGAGGCCAATCAGCTCCTCGGACGCATAGCCGAAAAGGGCCGTAGCTTGACGATTGGCAAACCGGATGGTCCAACCGGCGTCGACGATGAGCATCGCGTCGGGCGCGGCCTGAAGGGCGAGTTCGGCCAGTTGGGCGGGTGGTAAAGCCATCGGGTGCCCTCTCTTCACACGGATAACGCGTGTGAACTCCCATTCGTTCGCAAGCTCAGCCCGCAGACCACTCCGAGGCCGACCACTTATACTTATTGATGGAGTGTTTCTGCTCACCCCAGTAGTGCATCATAAGGGAAAAGAAACGGTATATCCCATTGCGCATCCCTACACTATGGGAGCGACGCAAGGTAATCGGCGACGGTCTGCATCTGCGGGGCGTGCAGGGTTGTGGCCACGCCGTGCATGATCGCGACCTGCTGCATGTTGCTCTGGAAGGACTGCAACTGCTTCATGATGTACTTGGCGTGCTGGCCGGCAAGGCGCGGGAACTGCTTGCTGCCGAGCCCTTGCGGTCCGTGGCAGGCCGCGCACGCCGGCACGCCCTGGGAGGGGATGCCCTGGTGGAAGATCTTGTCGCCCGCGGCGACCTCCGCGGCCGGATGCGGCTTGCCGGGACCGGTCTTCTGATGCGAGAAATATT
>JAKBWB010000043.1 GCA_021843755.1 Pseudomonadota bacterium | reverse complement strand
CAGCGACCAGCGCGCCTATCCGGTCGTCGGCGAGGAGGAGCGGCTCCTCGGCGTGGTGTTCCAGCGCGACGTCGAGCGTTTGACCCCGGCGCAGCGGCGCACCATGACCGTGCGCGAGGCAATGCGCCCGCCCGGGCAGATCACGGTGGCGCAGCCCACCGAGACGGTGCTGAAGGTGTTGGATGTGCTCGCGCAGCGGGACATCAGTCAGGTCCCGGTCCTGGAGAACGGCCGCATCGTCGGGCTGGTCCGGCGCGCCGACATCCTGCGCTGGCTCGCGCTGCACGCCGGTCCAGAGGGCGCGAAGCCCGCGCGCAGCTGAGCGCAAGCGCCGCTCAGGCGGCCCGGCCCGCCTCGGAACCCGCGCGCCGCGGGATATGCCCGCTCGGGACCACCGCAGTCGCGAGACCCTCGTTCACAGTCACGGCACGCGCGCCATTCCCGCCGCCTGCGCGCCCTTGCGGATCGCAAAGCGCACCGGCAGCTTGGCGCAGAAACTGATGGGTTTACCGTGCACCCGGGCCGCTCGCCAATGTCCGGATGTTGCCGACGCGTACCGCAGGGCCGCCGCATCGAGACGGGGCAGTCCGGATGATCGCACCAATGTCGGCTTGCGCACGAGCGCACCGTCCGTGCCGATGCAGACGCGCACCACCGCCGTGCCCTGCTCGTGCAGCAACTGGGCCACTTCGGGATAAAACCCGCAGGTCGACGGGAATGAGCGCCGCGCCCGCGGCGGCTCCCAGCCGGATCCATCCTGCCGAGGGGCTGGCCGAGCGGAGCGGGCATGGAGGGGTGCGCTGCGCCGGCTCAGCGCCGCGAGCTGACACGCATGCGCGCGCGCGGCGGCGAGGTCCGCATGGGCCCTCGCCTTGCGCCACCACGCGTGCGCTTTGGCGGTATTCCTCGCAACGCCCCAGCCCTGCTCGTATGCGGCCCCCAGATAATATTCGGCGGATGCGTTGTTTTCAGCGGCGGCCTTGCGCAGCCAGCCGATCCCCCGGGGGGCGTTCCTCGCGGTTCCGCGACCCAACAGATCATCGATTCCAACAGCCGCCTCGGCCGCCGGGAATCCGCGCAGCGCCGCCTTGCGAAACCAGTGGTGTGCGCGCACCGGATTGCGCGCCACGCCAAGTCCCATCGCGTAGCGGGTTCCGAGCGCGTACTCGGCCGGCAGGAATCCCTGGAGCGCCGCGGTGCGCCACCAGAAATCGGCTTTTTTCAAGTTGCGCGCGCAGCCGAGCGCCAACTCGTAATCCAGCGCGAGGGCGGCCTCGGCCGGGCCAAATCCCTGAATCGCCGCCCGGTGAAACCAGTGATTTGCCGTGGCGTAGTCGCGCGTGACACCGAAGCCGTTGCCGAAATTGTAGCCGAGCGCGTATTCGGCCACGGCCAGCCCGCCCCTGGCCGCCCTGCCGAGCCACAGATTCGCCTTCGTCAAGCTCGGCGCGACACCGCGCCCGTGCTGATAGTCATAGGCAAGATCGTACTGCGCATAGAGATTTCCCTCGGCGGCGGCCCGCCGATACCAGCGATTTGCCATCGCATAGTTTTGCGCCACCCCGAAGCCCTGCGCGTAGTCGAGCCCCACGTGGAACTCCCCGGCCGCATCGCCCTGCGCGGCGGCCTGGCGAAACCAGAACTGCGCACCAGCCAGGCGCGCCTGATCGCTCTCGCGCAGGCCCATGGCAACCTCCGCCCCGGCATTGCCGGATGCGAGTGCCTGGCGAAGCCGCGCCGGCGCCTCGAGACAGCCGTGGACGCAGGGCGCGCCGCGGCTCGCCAGTCGACTCGGCGTGGCACATCCGGCCAGACTCGCGGTCAACAGCAGCACCGCGACCCACGGGACGCTGCGGGTATCCTCTGTGTGCGCGGGCCGGTCACGGCCCGCTAGGCGGGTTCTGGGCTGCATGGCGCCTCACTCTGAACGGGTCCGTTGGGGCACGGACTTCTGCATGGGGCACGATCGAGGCGTTGCATTCTGCGCGCGAGCCCGTTGGGCGACAAGTGCCCGCGCGGGCTGGGCGCGGTGCCCGAGGGCGCTTGCGGACCGATCGGATCCAGGCCCGAGGCAGATGCGCGCTCGCTGCGCTCAGAACGCTGCTTCGCCCACGCCCTCCGGGCCGTGGCGCTCCTCGCCGGGACGGCTCTTCAGCAGCAGCAGTGTCGGGGAGATGAGGATCACAAACAGCATCAGGGCGTAGAACACGTCGTCGAACGACAGCATCTGCGCCTGGCGCAGCATCATCGCGTAGATCTCACCGATCGCCATGCTCTTGGCCGCAGCCGGCGCCGCGCCGTGCTGCGCCAAGGCCCGGGCCAGCTTGTGGACGCTATTGACGTAGACGGGATTGAGCGGCTGCAGCCCGGCAACCAGGCGGACCTGATGAAACTGCTCCCGGCGGGCGAAGAGCGCCTGCACCATGCCGATGCCGACGCTGCCGCCGAGGTTGCGGGCGACGTTGATGATTGCTGTCGCGTTGCCCGTGCGCCGCGCCGGAACGCCGATGTAGGCGGCGCTCATCAGGGGCACGAACAGAAAGGGAATGGCGCCGGACTGCCAGGCGCGGGCGAAGGCAATGCTGCCGAAGGTTTGATCGACACTGAAGTGCGACATCAGATACAGCGATACGGCAATGATCGCGAACGCGAAGCCCATGAGAATGCGCGGCTGCACGCGCCCGGTGAGCACCCCCGCGAGCGGCATGGTGAAGACGGTGATGATGCCGCCCAAGGTCAGCACCAGGCCCGCTTCGGTCGCCGTGTAGCCGAGAATCTGCTGCACCATCTGCGGCACGAACTGCGTGGTGCCGAACAGGATGACGCCGATCACCATGACGATGAACGTGCCGGCGGCGAAATTGCGGTGCTTGAACAGCCGCATGTCGAGCAGCGGCCGCGAGGCCGCGAGCTCCCAGAGCACGAAACCGACCAGGCACACCCCGGCAATCACCGCGGCGGCGCGGATCAGGGGGCTCCCGAACCAGTCGTCCTGCACCCCGCGATCGGTCATGACTTCGAGGAAGCTCAGCCCGAGGGCGATCAGCATCGCACCCGGAAAGTCGAAGTGAATGCCGCGCCGCCAGCGCTCGCGCCGCTCCTCGACCAGCAGCGGCGGCTCATCGACGAACAGGTTGACCAGCATCAGCGACATCGCGCCGATCGGCACGTTGATGAGGAAGATCCAGTGCCAGGAGAGGCGGTCGGTGATCAGTCCGCCGAGCAGCGGCCCCAACATCGGCGCCAGAATCACCGTGAAGCTGTACACGGCCATCGCCTTGCCGCGCGAGCGCGGCGGGAACGAGTCCACCAGCATCGCCTGGGTGATCGGCTGCAGACCACCGCCCCCCACGCCCTGCGCGACCCGCGCCAGAATCAAAAACGTGATCGACGGCGCCAGCCCGCAGCACAGCGAGGAAATCGTGAACAGCGCCACGCTGAACATGTAGTAG
This sequence comes from Pseudomonadota bacterium, assembly GCA_021843755.1. GTDB lineage: Bacteria > Pseudomonadota > Gammaproteobacteria > Steroidobacterales > Steroidobacteraceae > 13-2-20CM-66-19. The sequence continues at coordinate 11,249 of JAKBWB010000043.1, read as the reverse complement.
CGCTTGCGGCCGAACACGTCGCTCAGCCAGCTGCTCATGGGAATGACCACCGCGTTGGCCACCAGGTAGGTGGTCAGCACCCAGGTGGCCTGATCGTAGCTCACCGCGAGCGAGCCGGCGATGTGGCGCAACGAGACGTTGGCGATCGCGGTGTCGAGCACCTCCATGAAGGCCGAGATGGAGATGATGACCGCGATCAGCCAGGGGCTGTGCCGCCCGGCCGCCGAGCGCGCCGGCGTCCAGCTGTCCGAGGAGACATCCTTGGCGCTCGCGGCGGCCATCTCAGCGGACTGCGCCTGTGCGGCTCGCGCGACCGGCCGGGCCCGCGCTTGCGCGGCGGCGCGCGCGCCCGCTCGCGGCCCGGGCGCGCCGGTCATGCGCGGGGGCGGTCTCGGACCGCGCGTTGCGGCCGGTGGAGGGCATCGTCGGATCCATGGCGCTACCGAATCATCTTACGGCGCTTCGATCATAGGGGATGGACGGCCGCGAGCGCGAGCGCCCCGCGCGCCGGCGCCGCGGCGGCGGCCAGCAGCTCGACTCCCGCGGCGATATCCCGCCCTCAGCGCGGCAGATGGGACGGGGACAGCACCGGGATGTGGCACGCTGCGGGCGCCGCAGGCGGATCGGGCAGCAGACAGCGCAGGCCGTTGATGCGTTGCCGCGTGATCCAGGTCCGTACGGCGCTGCGCGCCAGCGCCGGCTGCACGACCGCCGCAAAATGCACCCAGGCGTCACGATAGGACAGCCACAGGGCCTGATCGACGCGCAGTCCTTCGCGACTGACCGTCCCCATCCGGCTCATGGGCACCCCGGGAAGCAGAGGATCGGGGGATGCGGGCCGCAGTGCGGGATTGGCGAGCACGCGCTGATAGAGGGCCTCGAGGCGGGCCTCGGCCCGTTGCGCGGCGCGCGCCGTGCCGGCCGGCACGCGCCTGGCGTTCAGCGCCTCGACGTCCCGGGTGAGCATCTGCTCGTGCCGCACCAGATCGTCGATCACGAAGGCGTGGCCGGCGGTGCCTGAGAAGTCGACCTCCTCCTGCGATTGCACGTTGAAATACGTTCTCGCCACGTATTGCAGCGCGATGAATGCGGCTTTTTGCGCCGGCGAGTACCGGGACGCGATGCGCTCGATGATGATCTTGCGCCGCGCCTCGAAAATACCCTCGGCAGCCGCGGCGCAGACCCCGGTCATGAACCCGCTCGTCACATCGTCACAGAAGTCGAACCGCGGCCACGGCGGGCTGATCCGCTCGGCCAGGCGCTGCAAGTGCCGGATTCGTCCATCGATCTCCGCCGGCGCGCCCCCGGCCTCGCACGCGAACTTGATGGCGAGCGGCACATTGCGCCGCACGTTCAGTCCGTTGGCATAGATCATCGACAGCACGGCCGACCCGCTCAGGGGAGCGCGATCCCCGAGCGCACGCTCGAGATAGGCGCAGCGGCGCGCGCGCACGTCGTTCGGCTGCGCGTCGAAGCCGTAGTACAGCGCCTCGGCATTGCACTCGGCGAGTTCGGGCAGTTGCGCGGCCGTGGGCAGATCCGCGCGCGGAATCGGCAGCATCTCGCTGCGCCGGCAGACCTGCCGCACCGCCGGCTGGGCATGCGTGAAATCCCAGCGGGTCGTAGGATTGTACGTCGGCAGCCACGGCCGAGCGGCCCGAGTGAGCAACTGCGCGATCGAGGTCACTTGCGCACGCGCCCCCGGCGCCGCGGCGCACGTGAGCGCGAGCATCAAGACCGTGGACACGAGGCGGCGCAACGGCTTGGTCATGAGGCGCTCGCCGCGAGGACGCCTGCCGTGCCGCCGCAGACCGGGCCTGGATGTCCGCATCATCTCGAAGCCGGCCGCTCGACCGTGCTGCTCAGGCTCGCATGAACTCCGTCATTGGCGTGATCGAGCTCGGCGCTGTTCCAGCCCCCACCCAGGGCGTCGATCAGATCGACACTCGCCACGAGGCGCTCACTCTGCAGGCCGACCAGTGTGACTTCGTCGGTGAGCTCGGCGGTCTGGGCGCTGAGCAGCGTCGCGTAGTCGGCGGTGCCCGCCTTGTACTGATGGAAGGTCAGGACCTCCGCGCGCTTGGCGTCCCGCACCGCCTGCAGCTCCTCGCCGTATTCCACCTGCAGGTAACGCAGCGTCGCCAGATCGTTCTCGACCTGCTCGAACGTATTGAGCACCGTCTGGCGATAATCGGCCACCGCCTCGTCGTACGTGGCCCGCGCCTCGCGTATCCTCGAGAGCGTCGCCCCGCCGTTGAACAGATTCTCGGCGAACGAGGGTCCGAAGGACCACACGGCGTTGCTGGCGCGAATCAGGGTCGAGAGCACGGCGGAATCGAAATCATACGAACCCGAGAGCGTCAGGCTCGGGAACCAGGCCGCCTCGGCCACCCCGATGTCGGCATTGGCGCTGGCCATCGCGCGCTCGGCGGCCGCCACCGCGGGATTGCGCAGCAGCAGCCGCGAGGGCACACCGGCCGGCACCACCGGCACGCGCGCAGTCAGATGGCCGTAGGCGAGCGTGAGCCGCGCCGGCGCCTCGCCGATCAGCACCGCGATGGCGTGCTCCAGATTGGCGCGGGTCAGCTCGGCGCTCTGCTCCTGGGACTGGGTGCTCTCGAGCGTGGTGCGCGCCGAGTAGACCGCGGCGAGCGTGGTCACGCCGGCGCGCTCCTGATTCACGGAGACGCGCAGCGACAGCTGATCGTCCTTCACGGCGATCTTCAGCAGCCGCAGCTGCTGCTCGGCGGCGCGCAGCTGGAAGTAATCCTCCGCCAGCGTGGTCTGCGCCGAGAGCTGGGCGGCCGCGACATCCGCGGCGCTCGCCTGTGCCTGGGCATTGGCGCTCTGGAGTTCGCGGCGCAGCTCACCCCACAGATCGATATCCCAGCTGCCGCTCGCGCCGACTTGGTTCGCCGTGCGTCCCCCGCCGAAGGTGAACTGTGAGGCCGCCCCACCGCCGCTGCGGGTCTGGGCGGCCCCGAGGTTGATCGAGGGGAACAACGTTCCGCGGGTCACGCCGGCGGCCGCGCGCGCCGCGTAATACGCGGCCACGGCCGCCTTGAGCGTCTGGTTCGACACGTCGACCCGACTCTCCAGGCGCGCGAGCACCGGGTCGCGATAGATCGCCCACCAGGCGCTCGGAACGATCTTCGCCGGGGTCGCCGGCACCCAGCCCCGCTCTTCCTTGAACGTCGAGGCGGGCGGGGCCGCCGGGCGGCGGTAATTCGGACCGACAGCGCAGGCGCTCAGCGCCCCGCATACCCCTGCCGCCAGCAGCAGCCGCAGGCGGATCATGTGGCCGCGCTCCCGGCCGGCAGGGTCGCCGCGCCGCGGCGCGTGAACGTTCGGATGAACCATAGACGAAACCGATCCAGGTAGATGTAGACGACGGGCGTGGTATAGAGCGTGAGGATCTGGCTGATCGCGAGCCCTCCGACCACCGCGATGCCGAGCGGCCGGCGCATCTCCGAGCCCTGCCCGGTCATCAGCGCCAGCGGCAGCGCCCCGAGCATCGCCGCGAGGGTGGTCATCATGATCGGGCGGAAGCGCAGCAGGCAGGCCTCGTGGATGGCCCGCGCCGCATCGGTGCGTTCGGTGCGCTGCGCGACCAGCGCCACATCCACCATCATGATGGCGTTCTTCAGCACCACGCCGATCAGCAGGATGACGCCGATGAGCGCGATCAGGCTGAACGGCTCGTTGAACAGCAGCAGCGCGAGCACCGCCCCGACGCCGCTCGAGGGCAGTGTCGAGAGGATGGTGAGCGGCTGCGTGAGGCTCTCATAGAGCACCCCGAGCACGATGTAGACCGCCGCGAGCGCGGCGAGGATCAGCAGCGGCTCCTCCTCGACGGTCTGGCGAAAGACCCGGGCGTTGCCGGCGAACTGCCCGTGGATGGAGGTCGGTACGTGCAGATCCGCCATGGTGCGCTCGATGGCGGCGGTGGCGACCCCGAGCGCCTCGCCCACCGGCAGATTGAACGAGAACGTGGTGGCGACGAACGGTCCCTGGTGATTGATTGCGATCGGGGTGAGTCCCGGCCCGTAGCGGGCAAAATCCGCCAGCGGAATCATGGTCGCGGGGCGGGTGCTGACGGCGCTGGCGGTGGAAGCCCCGCCGGTGGTGGTGGCGATCTGGTTCTCCGCGTAGTTCTGCGCGGCGCTGCTCTGGGTCACGCCCGGGAACTGGAAGTCCGCCGCCGCCCCCATGGTCGCCTCGGTGCCGGACAGCGCCCCGCCGGAAGTGCTGACATACAGATCCTTCAGCGTCGAGGGATTGTTCCAGAACCTCGGATCGACCTCCATCACCACGTGATACTGGTTCATGTCCTCGTAGATGGTCGAGACGAGGCGCTGGCCGAAGGCGTCATAGAGCGTGTTGTCGATCTGCGAGAGGTTCAGCCCCAGGCTCGCGGCGCGCTGGCGCTCGATGTGCAGCCGCACATCGAGGCCGCTTTCCTGGCTGTCGGATTTCACGTCGCGCAGTTGCGGGACCTTCTTCAGCGCCCGCTCGATGCGCGGCGCCCAGCTGTTCAGCGCCTGCAGGCTGCTCGAGAGCAGCGTGTACTGATACTGCCCATAGCCCTGGCGGCCGCCGGAATGAATGCTTTGCGCCGACTGCAGGTACAGCCGTGCGCCGGCGAACCCCCGCAGCTGGCGCGTCAGCTGGGCAATCACCGCGGCGTCGGAGAGCTTACGCTCGGCGAGCGGCTTCAAGGAGATGAACATGTGCGCGGTGTTGCTGCCCCCGAAGAATCCACCGCCCGTGAACCCCACCACGTGCTCGACCGCCGGGTTGCGTTTGATGATGTTGACCACGTAGCGCAGCTTCTTCTGCATCGCCTCGAACGAGCTGCTCTGATCGGCGACCATGAACCCGGTGAGGTTGCCGGAGTTCTGCTGCGGGAAGAAAGTCTTCGGCACGATGGCGAACAGATAGAAGTTGAGCACCACCACGCCGAGCAGCGCCAGCATCACCAGGCGCGGGTGGCGGATCGCGATCCCGAGGGTATGGTCGTAGAAGTCGCGCAGGTGGCCGAAGCCGCGCTCGACGGCGCGGAAGAACCGGCCCTGACGCGGGTGCGCGCGCAGCACCCGCCCGCACAGCATCGGTGTGGTGGTGAGCGAAATCACCAGCGAGAGCACCACGGTGATCGCGAGCGTCATGGCGAACTGGCGAAACACCCGGCCGACGAGCCCGCCCATCAGCAGGATGGGCACGAACACCGCGATCAGCGCGGAGCTCATGGCGAGCACGGTGAAGCCGACCTCGCGCGCCCCGTCGAGCGCGGCCCGCAGGCGCGGCTCGCCGGCCTCGATGTGCCGGGTGATGTTCTCGATCACCACGATCGCATCGTCGACCACGAAACCCGTGGCCACGGTCAGGGCCATCATCGAGAAATTGTTCAGGCTGAAGCCGAGCAGATAGATCACCGCCAGAGTGCCGATCAGGGCGAGCGGCACGGCCACCGCCGGCACCAGCGCGGCGCGCGGATTGCGCAACATCACCAGCACCACGGTGACCACCAGCAGCACGGCCAGCAGCAGCGTGATCTCCACATCGTGCAGCGAGGTGCGGATCGGGCCGGTCTGGTCGTGGGTCACCACCAGGTTGATCCCGCCCGGGATGCTGGCGCGGATCACCGGCAGCAGCGCCTTGATGCGATCGACCGTGGCGATCACGTTGGCATCGGGCTGCTTGCGGATGATCATGGCCACCGCGCGGTGGCCATCGAGCAGACCGAGCGTCTGCACGTTCTCGACGCCGCGGGTGATCTTCGCCACGCTCCCGAGGCGCACCGCCGCGCCGTTGCGGTAGGCGATGATGAGCTTGCGGTACTGGCGCACGCGGGTGGCCGCATCATTGACGTAGATCTGATAGCGCCGGCCCCCGAACGACAGCGCGCCCTTCGGGCTGTTGGCGTTGGCCGCGGCGATCGCCGCGCGCACGTCCTCGAGCCCGATGCCGTAGTTGAACAGCTGGCGCGGATCGAGATCGATGCGGATCGCCGGCAGTGAGCTGCCGCCGATGTCGATCTCGCCCACCCCGGGCACCTGCAGGAGCTTCTGATAGATGATGGTCGAGGCCACATTGTAGACCTGACCGATCGGCAGCGTTTTGGAGGTCAACGCCAGGATCAGGATCGGGGCCTCGGAGGGGTTGAAGGCGAAGTATTGCGGATTGCTGCGCAGCGAGGCCGGCATGTCCTGCCGGGCCGCCTGGATGGCCGCCTCCACATCGCTCTCGGCCCCGTGGATGTTGCGCCTGAGGCTGAAGATCAGCACGATCTGCGCGCGCCCCTCGCTGCTCTGCGAGGTCATCTGGTCCACCCCGGCGATGGCGCTCAGACGCCGCTCGAGCGGCGTGGTGACGCTGGTGGCGACCGTCTGCGGACTCGCCCCCGGCAGCTGCGCCATCACCACGATGGCGGGGAAATCCACCTGCGGCATCGCCGAGACCGGCAGCAGGAAATAGGCGATCAGTCCCGCGAGCGCCAGGCCGCACGACAGCAGCGTCGTCGCCACCGGCCGAGTGATGAACAGCCGCGAGAAGTTCATGGCGAATCGAGCGACAGGGGTCCGGAGCGGCGCTGCGGCACCCCGGCCCAGGCCTTGGCCCGCCGCGCCAGCCGGTCGAAGAAGAGGTAGACCACCGGAGTCGTGAACAGCGTCAGCAGCTGGCTGAGCAGCAGCCCCCCGACGATGGCCAGGCCGAGCGGCCGGCGCAGCTCCGAGCCCGTGCCGGTGCCGAGCATCAGCGGCAACGCCGCGAACACGGCCGCCACGGTGGTCATGAGAATCGGCCGGAAGCGCAGCAGCGCCGCCTCCTTGATCGCCTCGCGCGGACTCTTGCCCGCCTCGCGCTCGGCATTCAGCGCGAAGTCGATCATCATGATCGCGTTCTTCTTGACGATGCCGATCAGCAGCACGATGCCGATGATGGAAATGATGTCCAGGCTCTCCCCGGCCATCATCAGCGCGAGCAGCGCGCCGATCCCCGCCGAGGGCAGCGTCGAGAGGATCGTGAGCGGATGGATGTAGCTCTCGTAGAGCACGCCGAGCACGATGTAGACGGTGGCGATGGCCGCGAGCAGCAGCAGCACCTCGCTGGTGAGGGAGGATTCGAAGGCGAGCGCCTCGCCCTCGAAGGTGGTGCTGATGCTCACCGGCAGGCCGATCTTGCCCTCGGCGGCGCGGATGGCGTCCACCGCCGCCCCGAGCGAGGCGCCCGGCGCGGTGTCGAAGGAGAACATCGCCGCGGGGAACTGGCCGAGATGCTCGAGCGTCAGGGGCGCATCCTTGACCCGGATGCGGGCGATCGAGCCGAGCGGCACCTGGCCACCGGCGGCCGAGGGGATGTAGAACGTGTTGAGCGAACGCACGGTGTCCGAGAGACCCGGATCGGCCGTGAGGATGACCCGATAATCGTTCGACTGGGTGTAGATCGTCGAGATGATGCGCTGCCCGAAGGCGTCATAGAGCGCATTGTCGATGGTGGCGTTGGTGATGCCGAAGCGCGCCGCGGTGCTGTGGTCGACGTCGATCTGGATGGTGCGCCCCTGCTCGGTGAAGCTCGTCGACACGTGCGCGAGCGCCGGCTGGCGCCGCAGCGCCGCGAGGAGCTTTGGCACCCAGGGCGCGAGGATCGCGCGGGTCCCGGCCCCGAGGATGAACTGATAGCGGGCGCGGCTCGCGATCGAGCTGATGGTCAGGTTCTGCACCGGCTCGAGCGCCAGATGAATGCCCGGCACCGCGCGCGCCGCGGCGCGCAGCTGCGCCATGATCGTGGTGATGCCGACCGAGCGATCATCCTTCGGGGTGAGGTTGATCAGCATCTTGCCCTGGTTGATCGCCATGTTGTTGCTGCCGACCCCGATGTACGAGGTCAGGCTGACGACGTTGGGATTGCGCCGCAGCACGGCGGCGAGCGCCTGCTGGCGCGCGGCCATGGCCTTGAAGGAGATCGACGGCGGCGCCACCGTCGTCGCCTGCAGCAACCCCGTGTCCTGCAGCGGGAAGAAGCCCTTGGGAATGACGATATAGAGCGCCACCGTCAGCACCAGCGTGCCGACGGCGATCCACAGCACCAGACGCTGGTGCGCCAGGGCCCGCTCGAGCCCGCGCCCGTACGCGGCAATCAGCCGATTGAACGCCGCCTCGGCCTTGTGGGCCCACTGGCCCTGTTTGCGCAGCGTCTCGGCGTGCGGCCGCAGGATCTTCGCGCACAGCATCGGCACCAGCGTCAGGGAGACCACCGCGGAGATCAGGATGGAGATCGCCAGCGTGATCGCGAATTCCCGGAACAGCCGGCCCACGACCTGACGCATGAACAGCAGCGGGATCAGCACCGCGATCAGCGAGATGGTCAGCGACACGATCGTGAAGGCGATCTCCCCGGAGCCCTCGAGCGCGGCCTCGAGCGGCCGCTTGCCCTGCTCGATGTGCCGCGAGATGTTCTCGATCATGACGATGGCGTCATCCACCACGAACCCCGAAGCGACGGTGAGCGCCATCAGCGACAGGTTGTCGAGACTGAAGCCGGCCAGATACATCACCGCGAACGTGCCGATCAGCGACACCGGCACCGAGAGGCTCGGGATGATGGTGGCGGGAATGCTGCGCAGGAACAGGAACATCACCATGACCACCAGCGCCACGGCGAGAGTGAGCTCGAACTGCACGTCGTCCACCGAGGCGCGGATCGTCTGGGTACGGTCGGTGACCACCCGGAGATTGACGTCGGAGGGAAGCGTGGCGCGCAGCCGGGGCAGCAGCGCGCGGATGCGCTGGACCACCTGGATGACGTTCGCGTCCGGCTGGCGGCGGATGTTGATCAGCACCGCCGGGGTGTTGTTCACCCAGCTGGCGAGCTGGTTGTTCTCGGCGCCCATCACCACCGTGGCGACGTTTTTCAACAGCACCGGCGAGCCGTTGCGGTAGGCGACCACGAGATTCGCGTACTCGGCGGGGCTGGTCAGCTGATCGTTGGCGTCGATGGTATAGGCATGCGCCGGGCCGTTGAAGCTGCCTTTGGGCGCATCGGAGTTGGAATTCGCGATCGTGGTGCGCAGGTTATCGAGGCTCAGCCCGTAGGCGGCGAGCTGATCGAGGTTCGCCTCGATTCGCACCGCCGGCTTCGGCGCGCCGCTGAGGCTCACCAGCCCGACGCCCGAGACCTGGGAGATCCGCTCCGCAACGCTCGTGTCGGCCAGGTTCTCCACCTGGGTGATGGGCATGGCGTTGGAGGTGAGCGCCAGGGTGAGGATGGGGGCATCCGCCGGGTTGACCTTGGCGTAGACCGGGGGGGCCGGCAGGCTCTGCGGCAGCAGCATCTGCGCGGCGTTGATGGCCGCCTGCACCTCCGCCTCCGCCACATCGAGGCCCAGGTTCAGATCGAACTGCAGCGTGATCTGCGAGGCGCCCGCGGAGGTCTTGGACGACATCTGATCGAGGCCCGACATCTCGCCGAACTGGCGCTCGAGCGGCGCGGTGACCGTGGCGCTCATCACCTCCGGGCTCGCCCCGGGCAGATAGGTCGACACCACGATGGTCGGATAGTCGACCTCCGGGAGCGTCGAGACCGGCAGCAGCAGATAGCCGATCGCCCCGAGGATGACGATCGCGACCATCAGCAGCGAGGTGGCGACCGGCCTCAGAATAAAAGGCCGGGACGGGTTCATGTGGGCGCGCCGCGCTGCGCGTGGGACTTGAGGGCGGAGGCGCGCGCGCGCGCGGCCTTGAGCGCAGCGGCCGCGGGGGCCTTGGCGCCCGGAATGCGCACCCGGGCCCCGGGGCGCAGCTCGTCCGCCCCGTCGGTCACCACGACCTCACCGGGCGCCAGGCCCTTCATGACCGCCATGAGGGTGCCGCTGGTCGGCCCGGTCACGATGGTGCGCATCTGCACCGTGTCGTTCGGCTCGACGACATACACGAAGTTGCCCGACGGACCGTTCTGCACCGCCGCGCCCGGCACGACCAGCTGATTCGCGAGCGTGCGCACCACCAGCTTGACGTTGACGAACTCGTTGGGAAAGAGTTCGAAGCCCTTGTTGTTGAACAGCGCCCGCATCTGCAGCGTGCCGGTGGTGGTGTTGATCTGATTGTCGATGGCCGTGAGCGTGCCGGTGGCGATCCGGTGGCGCATGTCGCGGCTGTAGGCCTCGACGCTGAGGGTATGCCCGGCGTGCATCTGCCGGAAGATCTCCCCCAGATCGGTCTCGGGAACCGAGAACAGCACCGACATCGGCTGCATCTGGGTAACCACGACGATGGGCGTCGCCTGGTTGGCCTGCACGAGATTGCCGATGTCCACCTGGCGCAGGCCCACCAGGCCGCTCACCGGAGCGCGGATGCGGCAGTAGCTGAGGTTCAGTCGGGCGGTGGCCACCATCGCCCGGTCGGTTTCGACGGTGGCGGTATCCTGTTGCACCGTGCCGCGCTGATCGGCGTAGGTCTGTTCCGCGATCGAATCCTGCGCGACCAGGCGCTTGTAGCGCTCCAGATCGATGCGCGCGGTGGCGAGCGCCGCCTTGGCGGTGGCAAGCTGGCCGAGGGCCTGATCGAGCGCGGCCTGGTAGGGGCGCGGTTCGATCTCGGCAAGCAGCGCCCCGGCGTGCACCATCTGGCCCTCTTTGAAGGGGAGTTTCACCAGCGGTCCACTCACCTGCGGCGTCACGTTCACCGTGGTGAGCGGCGTGACGGTGCCCAGGGCATCGACGATCACCGGCACATTGGCGCGGGTGACCGTGCCCACGGTCACCGGCATCGGTCCGAGGTGGCGGAAGCGATCGGCCTGCGCCGCCTCGTGATGGCGCACGATCGCAAAGGCGATCAGGCCGAGAAACGCCAGGAGTCCGGCCGCGGCAATGCGCCGGTGGCGCCGGACGGTGGCCGGATCGGCCTGCGCCGCTGCGGGTGGCAGATCAGGCTGCCCGCCGTCTTGGGATTTCATGGGTGCTCAGACTACCATCGTAGCCGCGCCGTTCAGCGGGCGTTCGGGGCGAGAATTCTCAAGATTTGTCAGGGACTTGTCACGCTCCGATCGGAGCGTGCTCCCTCGGCTCGGCGCGCTTCGGGGGCGCTCCGTCCCAACCCTCCCCTGCCGCGGGCCGCAAGCCCTTGAATACTGTGCCGACCAAAGCTTTATCGTCACCATTCTGGCGCCGCGCACCAAACCGTCCCGCGGGACACTTCGGGGGCTCGAGTATCCTTGTGGGCGCCGGCCCGTATCGGCGTGGTCGCCTCATC